>JBCDFO010000620.1:0-1500 GCA_039177895.1 Bacteroidota bacterium | reverse complement strand
CGGCATCCGCTCGGGGCCGATGGCGTCCACCACCGCGAAGCCGTCGCCCTCCGGCATCTGCACGTCGAGGAAGACGAGGTCGGGGCGGTGGGCGCGGATCGCCTGGATGGCCTCGGCCCCCGAGGCGGCCTCCCAGCGCACAGCGGCGTCGGGACGGTCGCGGAGTAGCAGCCCCACTGTCTCGCGGGCCAGCCGTTCGTCGTCGGCGACGAGGACACGCAGCGGGGCGGGGGCAGCAGGCATAGCGAGCGAGGTCAGGCGGAGACGGATCAGACGCGTGCGGGGCGCGGGGTCGGGCGATCGGGCAGGTCAGCGCGGAGGTCGGCGCGGACGAAGGGCAGCGTGAGCGTCACGCAGAAGCCCTCGGCCGTGTCGATGGCCAGATCGGCGTCGGGGCCGTACAGCGCGTCGAGGCGGGCGCGCACGTTGCCCAGCCCGACGCCCTCGCGGACAGCCGCGTCCCGATCTCGTCCGTCGCTGCTGAGCCCTGGCCCGCTGTCGCACACGTCGAGGACGAGCTTCGCACGCGTACCGCTGCCCACCTTCCGCGCGCGGATCGAGACGGTCCCCTCCGCGGCGTGCGGTGCGATGCCGTGCTGGATCGCGTTCTCGACGAGCGGCTGGAGGATCCACATCGGCACGCGTCCTGATGCCGCCGCGATGCTAACGTCGTGCTCCACGCGCAGCCGGTCGCCGAAGCGCACGGCCTCGATGTCGAGGTAGCGCTGGACCACATCGAGTTCCTGGCGCAGCGGCACCTCCTGGCGGCCCTCCGTGTCGAGCGCGAGGCGCAGGAGGTCACCGAGGCGTGTGAGCATCGTGACGGCTTGGCGATCTTCGCCCTTGCGTACCGTCGTGGCGACGGAGTGAAGCGTATTGAACAGGAAATGCGGGTTGAGTTGCATCTTGAGCACGCGCAGCTCCGCCTCCGCGAGCTGGGCGGCGAGCCGACCCGCCTGCCGCTCGCGAGCGTGCGCGAGCCGGGCATAGCCAAACGCCCACGTACCACCTACCACGACGGCGTAGGCCACCGCGTTGACCGCCGCACGCAGCGTCACGTGCGCCTCGAAGCCATCGAGCGTCCACGTCTCCATGAGCCCGCCGAGTTGGAACGCCGCCATGCTCCCGAGCGCGTGGAGAATCATCGCTGCGGTGATCCCGAGCGCATGAACCAGCACGGTGCGGAACCCGCCCTCCGGCGTCGCCCAGCGGGCCAGCGCCACCACGGGCGGCGTCAGCGCCATCCAGAGCACCCACGTCGGCACCGTCGTCCAGAGCGCGTACGGCCAGTCCACAACGGCCCCGGCGAGCGCCTGCTGGAGGTAGGTCTGCCCCAGCGCCACCGCCGCCGGCACCATCCACGCGAGCCCGATAGCGACGACCACCCAGACGCGGTCCGCCGGAGACAGGCGAGGCGGACGCGCAGGCGGATCGGCGAAACGGAGAGGCACGAAAGACGGGGCTCGGGTGGGGTGAAGTCGTCCCTTCGCAAGCTGGCCT
>JBCDFO010000619.1:0-1503 GCA_039177895.1 Bacteroidota bacterium | reverse complement strand
GCCGAATTCCGCGTGGACAACTTCGCCGAGGTCCGCGAGATTCGCGCCCGCTGGACGCTCCCCCGCAACCGAGACGACGGCAACCACTTTGCCCTCTCGCTCGGCTCGCTCTACGAGCAGGAAGCTGCGCCGCTCCAGTTCGAGATGGCGGGCGACGCCGAGATCTACTACTCGTCGGAGGCCATCGGCCAGCTCGCCTCGCTGCTGCCCTCGCTCGACCAGGCGTCGTGGATTACGGAGTACGACCAGTTCGGCATGGACCTCCGCGCCGTCTTCGACGATGCGCAAGGAAGCGGCTCGCCAGCGGGCACCCAGCCGCGCCAGGAGGACGCCAACCGCGTGCTCGTCTGCATCGACGGCCGCGAGCGCAAGGTGTCGCCGGTCGGGCTGGACCTGTACCTCTCGAAGGGAGCTACCGAGGGTGCCTGTGTCGCCCAGTCCAACACTGGGGAGGCCGGCGTGCCGGTCGATCCGCGCGAGGTGATCGAGATCTGCTACGAGAACCGCACGAAGCAGGTACGCGCAGGCGACCTCGACTTCTGGATCGGGAAGGGCGCGCGTCCGGGCGGGTGCTCGGCAGCGCCAGCACCGACGCCTCAGCCGCGCCCGAGCAACGGCGGCGGCGGTAACAACGACGACGATGACGACGACGACGATGATGATGACGACCGCGACGACGACGATGACGACGACTGAGCGGTCGGGCTGAGCGTGGCGCGACCAGCGCGATGACGCAGCCCAGGCTCAGCAAGAATCCAGCGGGGGCGTGCTTCTCACGAGGCACGCCCTCGTTGCGTAATGCGAACACCGCCGTCTCACGCTGAGAACAAAGCGAGACACCGAACGGGCCTCAGGTTGGATCTCGCTTTAGATCTCAGTTTGGGGGCTAGGTGTTGCCAATTCAGGCCGGGCGTATTCAGGGGGCTAGGATGGCGTAATTCTTGGATCTAGGGAAGCAAGTGGTACTCCTCCCACCCGACGAGTCTGACGCACCCTACCCCCGAATCCATGAACAAGGTGGCCTTCCTGGCTGTCGCCGCGACCGCCCTATTTGTCTCCACGCTCACAGCCAACTCGTACTTCACCGGAGCGGAGATCACCGAAGACGCGCGCCTGACGGAGCAGGAGGTCATCGCGCAGCGCGTGGCTAACAGCGGCCTCGAACTGGCCATCAGCCAGGTCCGCCGCGACTTCGACGGCTGGCGCAGCACGCTCGCCTCGGCGGGCGGCGCAGTGTCGACGTTCAACGCGGCAGCGGCGGGCCCGGCAGCCGGGCCCGTGGTCGTCGCCTCGACGGGGACCGTGGACACGACCTCGTTCGATGTCTACCGTCTACTCGCGCGGCTGGCCTCGCTGCCCGCTGCGGTCACGCTCGACGCCGACACAGCCGCGGTGACGTTCAGCGGGACCGGGTGGGTTATTTCAGGGCGGGACACGCCGTCCTTTTCGGAGAAGGCACGCACGGAGGGGTACGGCCTTGCCGGAACGCGCGTGCCTGCCGTG
>JBCDFO010000618.1:0-1504 GCA_039177895.1 Bacteroidota bacterium | reverse complement strand
GGGGAGCGGCTCGCCCTTGACGATGGCCTCGTAGGTCTTCGAGCGGCCCTGCACGTCGTCCGACTTGACCGTCAGGACTTCGCGGAGCACGTTGGAGGCGCCGTAGGCGTAGAGCGCCCACACCTCCATCTCGCCGAAGCGCTGGCCGCCGAACTGGGCCTTACCGCCGAGCGGCTGCTGCGTGATGAGCGAGTACGGCCCAATCGAGCGCGCGTGGAGCTTGTCGTCGACGAGGTGCGACAGCTTGAGCATGTAGATCTGCCCGACCGTCGTCTTCTGGTCGAAGGCTTCGCCCGTCTGCCCGTCGTAGAGCTGGATGCGGCCGTCGTCGGGCAGCCCGGCTTCGCTGAGCTTGGCCTGGATGTCCGACATCTTCGCGCCGTCGAACGGCATCGTGCCGTAGGTCTCGCCCAGCTTCCAGCCCGCCCAGCCGAGGAGCGTCTCGAAGATCTGGCCGAGGTTCATGCGCGAGGGCACGCCCAGCGGGTTGAGGCAGATGTCGACCGGCGTGCCATCCTCAAGGAACGGCATGTCCTCCTGCGGGACCACCTTCGCGACGACGCCCTTGTTGCCGTGGCGGCCGGCCATCTTGTCGCCGACCTGCAGCTTGCGCTTCTTGGCGACGTAGACCTTCGCGAGCTGCACGATACCCGGGGGCAGTTCGTCGCCCATCTGGATACGGTACTTCTCCTGCTTGGCCTGGCCGTCGATCTCCGCGTAGCGACGCTGGTAGTTCGAGATCAGCGTGTGGAGTTGGCTGTTCTTGTCCGCGTCCTGCGTGAACGCCTGCCGGATCTTGAGGTCGGCGGGCTCGATGTTCTTGAACGCAGCCTTCGAGATCTTGCCGCCCTCCGACACGACGATGGTGCCGTCGCGGAGCTCGACGCCCTCGGACGTTTCGCCCTGCGCGATGTTGAAGAAGCGCTCGTAGAACGAGTCGCGGAGGCTCGACAGCTCGCGGCCGAGCGCGGCGTCGATCTCGGTGAGGCGGCGCTCTTCGGCCTTCTTCGTGATCGGGTCGGTCTTACGGCGGCTGAAGAGCTGCGTGTCGATGACGACGCCCTTCATGCCCGGCTTGGCCTTCAGCGAGGCATCCTTCACGTCCCCGGCCTTGTCGCCGAAGATGGCGCGGAGGAGCTTCTCTTCCGGCGTCGGGTCGGTTTCGCCCTTCGGCGTGATCTTGCCGACGATGATGTCGCCAGGGTGGATCTCCGCGCCGATGCGGACGATGCCGCGCTCGTCGAGGTCGCGCGTGGCTTCCTCGGAGACGTTCGGGATCTCACGCGTGAGTTCCTCCTCGCCGCGCTTGGTGTCGCGGACTTCGTGGGTGAACTCCTCGATGTGGATCGAGGTATAGACATCCTCCGAGACGACGCGCTCCGAGATGACGATGGCATCTTCGAAGTTGTAGCCCTTCCACGGCATGAACGCGACGAGCACGTTCTTGCCGAGCGCGAGTTCGCCCTTGTCTGTCGAGCAGCCGTCGGCGAGCAGGTCGCCCTTC
>JBCDFO010000617.1:0-1548 GCA_039177895.1 Bacteroidota bacterium | reverse complement strand
CTGCGCGGCCACGACCGGCTCCGCTTCGTCGATGCGGCGCTCAACACCGGGCACCCGGTCGGGACCGTCTTCAAGGTCCCCGCCGAGCAGCTCGAACGCGAGGTCAACAGCGACCCGCTCGTCTTCCTGCATGTGCTCAAGTGGAACCAGGCGCTCAGCTACGCGCGCCAGATCCTCCGCGAGCAGTACCCCGACGACGTCGAGGTCTACCTCGTCGCCATCGAGAACACCGGCCTCGATGCCGAGATGAGCCCGGCCGCCGAGACGGCGGTCGATCGCGTCGTCGAGGCGCTGGCGGACGAGTTGGGGCTAGCCGAGCCGGTAGCGACCGATGGCTGACGCGCTGCTCCAGGATGTCGAGGCCGAGTCGCCACACGTCGAGCAGCGCGGGCACCACCTGTGGCTCGACGCCGCGACGGTGGCCCGCTGGCTCGGCGACCCGTACGCCGCGCTCGTGCTCTACAACGGCGGCAGCCGCAAGCTCTGGATTGCCCCGGCGACCGACGACCACACCCTCAGCAAGTTTTCGACCACCAAGCAATTGCTCCTCAAGCACCGCACGGCGGCGGGCGACCGCACGCTGGCGCTGCACGAGGTGCTCCTCGACCACCAACTACCTCCGCAAACCCGCACCTTCAACGCCTCCTGGAACGCCCTCGTGGGCTGCATTGAAGTGACGCTGTAGCGGTCGCGCCGCCTGACGCTGACGGGGCTCGCCCTGTCTCCGGTTCGACGACCCGCCGCTCCCGCGTCGCTTTTTTTGCACCCAGCCGAACAAATCGTCCAAAACGTCTGTCAGACGACGAGCACTTCTTTCGCTTGCACGTCTGTTCGATGGACACCTCGATTTGCCGCGGCACGCGGGGCACCGCCCGCGATCTCGCCCACATGGACCGCGATAGCGACTGGCTCCGAGACTCCGAAGTGATGGTCGACATCCGCCCCGAGAAGGGCCGGTTCGTCATCTACCTCGTCTTCGTCTCGATCCACGACCCGAGCCGGTTCGTGCGGCGGCGGATCTCCGAGGCGCGCTCCGAGCGCGAGGCGCATCTGAAGGCGCGGTTGTACCAGCGCACGGCCCAGAAGGACCCGCGCGGTACGCTTCGCGTCCGCTCCGATGTCGCTTTCCGTCCACCTAAGAACTGACCTCCAGACTGGCAGCCCCCAGGCTGACTTCGAGCGCCTGGTCGCCGCCCGCGCGGGCCTAGCCGACCTGCTCACCCGCGCTGACGACGCTGCCACGGCAGACCTCGTGATCGACGGTGCGGGCATCGCGCTCGGGCTGCCGTGGAACGACGAGCGCCCGCCGTATCGCTTCCCGGCGCTGCCGCTGACGGAGGTGGGCCTCCTCGCCGCGTGCAACCTCGCGCTGGGCGACTACGAGACGGCGCACCAGCACCTCGCGGGCCAGCCAGACGTGCAGGCCGAGGTGGTCCTGGCGCACCATATCACCCACGGCCTGCCCGTGGACGACGACCTGCTTGCGTCGCTGCGTGTCGTGAAGGAGGAGGCAGCCGAGCGGGGCCGCCAGGCGCACAACCGCGCCGT
>JBCDFO010000616.1:0-1584 GCA_039177895.1 Bacteroidota bacterium | reverse complement strand
GTCGGCCACGATGCCGAGGCGTTCGAGCAGGCGGAGCGCCACCTTCTGGTTCACCGGGTTGTCCTCCACGAGCAGCACGCGCCGCTCTGCACTGCCGACGAGCCGCGCCGGATTCGCTTCCGTCGCTGGGGCGGCTGCGACGAGCACCTCGGTGAGGGCGCGGCGCAGCGCGTCGTCCTTGACGGGCTTCGCGAGGCTCGTCTGCACGCTTATGGAAGCAGCCGTCTCGCGGAGGCTCGTCAACGCGATCACTGGCACACGCTCGAACTGTGCGCGCAGGGCCTCAAACGCGTCCGCGTCCGGCGTACTGAGGTCGAACACGAGGCCGTGGCACCGCTGCCCCTGCTGTGCCCACGCCGTAGCCTCGGCCACGGAGGCGACGGCTTCAGCGTCCGCCCCCCAGGTGCGTAGCCGCACGGTGAGCGCCTCCCGCAGCGCCCGGTTCGGCACGATCAGTAGCACCGTACGCC
This sequence comes from Bacteroidota bacterium, assembly GCA_039177895.1. Taxonomy (GTDB): domain Bacteria; phylum Bacteroidota; class Rhodothermia; order Rhodothermales; family Rubricoccaceae; genus JBCBEX01. The sequence goes on along the minus strand of JBCDFO010000616.1, from coordinate 1,114 downwards.
CGTGCAAGTCCAGCGTAGCCTCGTCGCCAGCGCTCTCGCGCTCCACAGAGGGCGCGTCGATAGAAAATGAGAACGTCGAGCCGACGCCGACGAGGCTATCTGCGGAGATCGTGCCACCGAGCAGGCGAACGAGTTGCTTGCAAATGTGGAGCCCGAGCCCCGTGCCCTCGGCCGGATTGGTACCCTGGCGATACGGCTCAAAGAGGTGAGGGAGGTCGGCCGCGTCGATGCCTGCTCCCGTGTCGCGCACATCGACGTGCAGGCGCGGCGCATCGCCGCTGCGCTCCCAACGCGCCGTGACGACGACCTCGCCGCGCGCGGTGTGCTTGACGGCGTTCGAGAGGAGGTTCACGAGCACCTGCCGGAGCCGCGTCGGGTCGGTCGCGACCTGGTCGGGGATGCCCGGCGCGGGGGCGTAGACCAACTCGACGTCCTTCCCCGCTGCGCGCGATGCGACTAGGTCGAACGCCGCCTCGACGAGCGGGCGCAGCGCCACAGGCTTGACCTCCGGCGTCACCTCGCCCGCCTCGATCTTCGAGAGGTCGAGGACGTCGTTGATGAGCGTCAGTAGGACGTCGCCGGAGGAGCGGATCGTGTGGACGAAGTCACGCTGCGCACCGTCGAGGTGGCTGTCTTCGAGGAGGCTCGCCATGCCGATCACGCCGTTCATGGGCGTGCGGATCTCGTGGCTCATCGCGGCGAGGAACGCGCTCTTGGTCTTGACTTCCTCCTCGGCCTTCGCCCGCGCCTCTTTCTCCTCCGCGACCTCGCGTTGGAGGGCCTCCGCCCGGCGCAATGCACCACCCACGGTCTCTTCGATTCGCTTGCCGAGCGGCCGCACGACCACGAGCGCGTAGGCCATCAAGAGCGTTCCCACGACGCCAAGTTGGGCGGCTACACTGTCCCACGCGTGGGCGAGCAGGAGCGTCAGCAGCACGAGCGCGGCGAGAACGGCCTGCGAGAGGATGAGCGTGCGGCGGAGGTCGCGGGCGTCGGGATGGTCCATGCGGGGCGATGCGTAACGCCAGAGTAGGAACAGGGGCAGGGAAACCAAATCGGCAACAACTGTGCCCGGCGTCACGAGGGCGTTCCGCTCGAGCTCGATGGCGCTGAG
>JBCDFO010000615.1:0-1600 GCA_039177895.1 Bacteroidota bacterium | reverse complement strand
GTCGTCGTCGGCATCTCCCCCGCTTCGATGCGTGCGAGGTCGAGGACGGAGTCGAGCGTGGTCTTGAGACGGAGCGAGCTCTGGTGGATGAGCCGGAGCGGGTCCTGCAGCTCGGGCGGCGCGTCGTGGAGGAGCCAGTCGGCGCAGCCGAGGAGGCCGGTGAGCGGCGTGCGGAGCTCGTGGTTGATGTTGGCGAGAAAGGCGCGGATGAGGCGGGCGGCGGCCTCGGCCTCGTCGCGGGCCTGGCGGAGGGCGGCCTCGTCCTGCTCGCGCTGCGTCACGTCGAGCGACACGCCGAGGAGCCCAACGACCGCGCCGTCCTCAACGAGCGGTCGCGTCTGGTTGTCGTAGACCATGTCGCCAACCTGGGAGCGCCACTGCTCCGCAGCGCCGTCTAGCCCGCGCTGCAGCGCCGCGACGATGTTGGGGTCGTCAGCGTACATCTCGAAGAGCGACTCGCCCACGAGCTGTCCCGGCTCCAATCCCATCGCCTGGAGACCCAGGCCATCGCTCAGCGTGACGATGCCCTCCGTGTCGATGGCCCAGAGCACGATCGGCGTGTGGCCGACGACCTCGCGGAGGTGGCGTTCGCTCTCGGCCAACGCTGCACCCATGGCCTCGCGCTCAGACACATCGCGAATCATCGCGAGGAAGCCGTCGGCCCCGTCGCGGATCTTGACGCCGACCGTTTCGCTGGTGAACAGGTCGCCGTCGCGCCGGCGGTAGGCGACCTCGTAGGCCTGGGGCTGTTCCGCCGCGTCGGGGTGGTAGCGGACGCGGCCCTGCTCCTCGTAGTCCTCGGGGTGCGCGTAGAGCATCTGCGTCGTCTGCCCGATGACCTCGTCCGGCGCATACCCAAACAGCCGCTCGAAGGCCGGGTTGACGCCCACGATGGTGCGGTCCGGCGCGGCCAGCACGAGCGCGTCCGGCGTGGCCTCGGCGATGCGGCGGAAGCGCGCCTCGGTGCGGTAGCGGGCGGCCTCGCTCTGGTAGCGGCGCAGCGGCTCGGTGAGCATCGCCGCGAGGTCGGCGAGAAACGCGATCTGGTCGGGATGCAGCACGCGCGCCCGGGTATCCCAGAGGCACAGCGCTGCGGCGGGCGCGGCCGTCGCCGGATCGTCCGTTGCGGCGTCGCCTGCACGCTGGAAGCCTGCGAAGAACCGTGCGCTCGGCGGCGTGAGCGTCGTCCAGCGGTCGTGCGCGTAGAGGTCGCTGTGGATTTCCACGCGATCGGTGAGGTGGCCGTCGCGGTAGAGCGTGGCGCCATCCGGAATGGCTTCCTCGGCCGTGCCTTCGCCCAGCGCGCCCACGGTCAGGTCCCAGATGCCCAGCGCGGGATCGAGGAAGACGACCTGGACGCAAGGCACGTGAGCGTAACGTGCGGCGAGGTGCGCGACCCGCTGGAGTCCCTGACGGGCGGCGTCGCGGGCCGCGTGGAGCGTCGTCCGCTCGGAGGGCACCAGCGCGGCAGAGAGGGGCGCGGCGGCAGCAGGGGACGCAGACGCGTCAGAAACGAGCAGCGACGTGGTGCGCATGGAAAAACTGCCCCGCCAAGGCGTCGAAAGTGAACGAGGTGCGCGGACCGGCCTCAACGGCAGAG
>JBCDFO010000614.1:0-1632 GCA_039177895.1 Bacteroidota bacterium | reverse complement strand
TCGGCGTCGATGCGGTAGAGGCCCTCGCGGGAGACCGAGAGGGTATGCCAGGTTCCGTCGGCGAGGACACTGCGGGTTACCGCGCCCCGCGCCGACGCGGAAGCGAGTGCCCGAGGCGGTCCGGCGATGCCTGCCTCGCTGACGCGACGGCCTGCCTGGAACGGCGTCGCGTAGGTCACCTGCACCACCACGCGGCGGTAGCGTCGGAGCACCCCCGCCTCATCGTCGTAGCGCAGCGCCCCGACGACGAGCGTGCCGGTCGGCTGCCTACGCTCCAGCCCGACGGCCTTCACACGCGCCACGGACTCGACCATTCCTTCACCGGCTGCCACGTTGGCGAGCGCGACCTCATCGAACTCGGCGGCGAGTACCTCCACCCGTGGCGTTGCCGTGGTCGGGAGGGGCACACTCAGCGTGGCGTCCTTCCACCCCCCTGCGGCTTGACGCAGCAGCGCCTCGCTGTCGCGCGCCTGCGCCGCCACACTGGCGAGGGAGCCGGTCCACTCCACCGTCATCTCGTAGGTGGCGGCTCGCTCAGTCGCGTCAAGGAGGCGGAGCCGGGGTGCCGCCCGGACGACGGCTGGCTTGGGGACGTATCTCGGATCGGTAGGCGTCGCGCCCGTCGGGAAGTCCAGCGCTCGACCTGCATCGCGGGCGGGCCGGTCCAGTTGCACCGACGGCGTGCGGACCTGCTCGCGGTCAGCGGGTTGCGATGCGTCTTGGCGCGGTGCCTCGCGGCGGTCGTCCTGAACGCGCTGCGCCCAGGCTAGGTCGCTCGCCGCGAGCCCACACAGGAGCGCTAGCATCGAGGCCCAAGAACATGCAGCGTGCCACGACGGGCGGTGCCACAGCGAACGATGCCACCATGAACGGGGCGCACGGGTGCAGCGGCTGGGGGGAATACCACGCAAAGGGGACATCGTCGTGCGAATCTGGGTGCGAGCTAGGACTCTCGTTGGAACGCCTCGTAAAGCCACAGATGCTGCCAGGGATCCTGGTCTTTCGGTAAACGCGAGCACGCGCGCATGCCCAGCCAGGCAGCATCAAGGCCTCTCCCGAGGCAACAGTAGCACCAGATCGATACGCAGACGACGATGATGAGAGGGACAGCGGCCAGTCTTCCGCTGAGGTAGCGCCCGTGGCCTGCTGTGATGCGGTGGCGTGCGGCGCAGCGGGCGGAATATAGCCCGCTCCTTGCGCCGTCAGCAAGGGCAATGTCACCGCCCTGGCCTGCACAGACTATGGCAGCGGCGGCCTCCCCATGCAGGAAGGCCGCCGTCAGGGATCGACGCGAGCGACGAGCGTGGGCGGGGTGGAGCCCGGGCGACGCCGTGCCGTCGCTAGCTGTTGATGTTGCGGTGGATGGCCTGGCGCGTCAGCCCGATGCGCTCGCCGAGCTGCGACCGGTTGTCGATGCCGGGGATGCCGACGAAGCCGTTGACGAGGCTCGTGAGGTATTCCTGCCGCAGCTTGTTGATGGGCACCGGCCCGAGGATCTTGGCGATGTCGAGCGCGCCGAGGTCGTCCTGGCAGGCGCGGATGTCAGCTTCGAGTCGCTCCTTGATCGAGTTCCAGACGGGCACCTTGGCGAAGATCTGCCGGGCCTGCTCGTAGTACTCGAGCGCAAGACCG
>JBCDFO010000613.1:0-1663 GCA_039177895.1 Bacteroidota bacterium | reverse complement strand
CTTGTCGTCACAACTCGCCATCGACTCATGTCGGAATCGCTACAGCGCCGCATCGTGCAAAGCCTGGCCGTAGTCTCGCTGGCAGCGGGAGCGTTCGGGATGATGTTCTGCTTTCCGTTCCTCTGGTCGGCGAGGATGGAAGACTTGGTCGGAGCAGGATTCCCATTTGTGGGGGGCGCAGTGCTTTTCGGATGTGGGGTCATCGCGCTCGCGCTGACGGTGCGTAGCGGTGAGGAAGACTAAGTCCCCTCATGCGCACCAGGGCGCACCTTTCGAAGGGCTGGTCCGTAGCGGCCCACATTGCTTTTTTCACCCCTCGCCCCGTCTCATGCGCCTTGCTCTGCTGGCTCTCGCCGTTCTCGCTGCTCCCGCCTTCGCACAGACACCACTGACCATCGGCGCTGAGGCCGAGGGCACGCTTGCCTCCGACGGGGTCGTCCCATTCACCATCGACCTGGAGGCGGGGCAGTTCGTCTACGGCGAGGCCGACCAGCGCACCGTCGATGTGGTGATCGATGTGACGGGTCCCGACGGCGCGTCTGTCGAGCGGATCGACCAGAGCGGGCGCGGGCCGGAGCCGTTCACGTTTACGACCGACGCCGCGGGGACCTACACCCTCACGATTACGCCCTTCGAGCAGCAGAGCGGTGCCTTCGCGCTGACCGTCTTGCGCGCCGAGCCTATCGCCACGACGCCGACGGGGCAACTCGACCAGCGCATGGCCCCGTTCGACGCCGACGACCGCCCTGGCGCCATCGTCGCTGTGATCCGCGACGGCGAGGTCGATCTGGCGCGGACCTACGGGCAGGCCAACCTCGCGCACGGGCTCCCGATCACGCGCACGACGCGCTTCAACATCGGCTCCGTCTCGAAGCAGTTCGCGGGCGTCTTCTTCGCGCTGATGGCCGAGGAGGGCCGCCTCACGCTCGACGACGATGTGCGGACGTACCTCCCCGAGCTTCCTGATTTCGGCACGACGGTCACGCTGCGCCACCTGCTCAACCACACCAGCGGCTACCGCGAGGTCTACGGCCCACTCGCCATGACCGGCCGCACCGTCGGCGGCGACATCCTCGACCGCCAGGACGCCATCGACGTGGTGGTGCGGCAGCCCGACCTCCAGTTTGCGCCCGGCTCGCGGCACCTCTACAACAGCACGGCCTATGTGCTGCTCACCACCATCGCCGAGCGCATCACGGAGCAGCCGTACCCGGATTGGATGGACGCGCACGTCTTCGGCCCGCTCGGCATGACGCAGACGACCATCGAGCGCGAGGCGGGCGACGTAATCCCGAACATGGCGCGGAGCTACACCACCACCGAGCGTGGCACCTTCCGCGAGGACTTCGAGGCGTACGCCTACTACGGCGCGACCGATGTCTACACGACCGTGGACGACCTGGCGAAATGGATGCAGTTTCTCAAGACAGGCGACTTGGGCAACGGACGCGGCGGCCCCGGCGTGATCGCGCGGATGACCGAGAAGAGCGTCTTGACGAACGGCGATACGCTCGACTACACGCTCGGCCTCACGGTGAGCGAGCACCTCGGCCTCACGCGCTATTCCCACGGCGGCGCGACGGGCGGCTACCGCGCGTTCCTCGCTTACTACCCCGAGATCGACGCGGGGCTCGTCATGATGGGCAACATCGGGGCCGTGCCG
>JBCDFO010000612.1:0-1665 GCA_039177895.1 Bacteroidota bacterium | reverse complement strand
GTCGCGATCAGCTCGCCGCCGATGTAGACGTTGAAGCGCGGCGCGATGTTGAGGGCCGTGGCGCTGCCGGTGTTCCGCACGCGGATGTCGAGCGCGAGCGTGGCGGCCTCGTTGAACATGTCGGAGGTCGCCGTCTCCCAGTTGATCTCGAAGTCCGTGGACTGCGTCGACTCCTGGCTCGTCGTCCGCGACTCCGAGGCCGTGATCTCTGACGTGACCTTCGGATCGACGAGGCTGACCTCACTGCCGATGGTTGCCGACAGCGTCTCGGTGAACGATGTGCCGACGGTGACCGAGGAGCCTTGCGTGAGGCTACCACCGCGCGAGTCCTGGATGGTTGAGGTTGGGGTGTAGACGTAGTTGACGAGGACGACGCTGATCTGGGGCGAGGCCGCGACGAGGGGGTGGCCGTAGGGCGCGCGGATCGTGGGGAGGTTGATGCCCGTCGCCTCCTGGAAGTCGCTGTAGGGGTCGCCGTCACTCGACCACGTCGTTGGGTCGGTGACGTAGCAGTCGGCGGGGCCGGGCGTGCAGGGCGTGAGCGCGCCGCCGCCGCTGGCGTCGTAGGTGTAGCCCGTGATCTCGATGAGGTCGGGGACGCAGTCGCCATCGCCGTCGGCCAGACCGATGGGGATCTCGAAGCCGGTCGGACACGACGACTGCGCCGCAGCGGAGGGAGCACCGACGAGCACGAGCAACAGGGCCAGGAGTGGAAGGACCAGGAAGCCAGGTAGGAGGCGGCCAGGTAGGAAGCGGCCAGGTAGGAAGCGGGGCATGGGACCGATGAAAAGGTGCGTGGGTCGGAAGCCGGGCGTCCCTGTCGGAGTCGCCCTCGCCCCTACACGCACCCTTCCGCCGCCTCACCGGACATCGGCTTTCACTTTTCCCACGGCGGGCCGCCTCCTGACCCACCACCTGCCTCAGCGCACTTCCTGTTCGCACGCCGCGAGGACCGTGGCGACCTCTGCCACGGCGTCGGAGTCGTCGAGTTGACGATAGGCCGCGTCGGCGTCCCGAAGCACGGGCACCGCCTCTGCGCAGCGTCCTTGCGCAGCGAGGTAGTGGCCGTAGAACCACTCGACCTGAGCCGCGCGCGCTGCGTTGGAGCGGAGCGCCTCGCGTGCGACGGGGACGGTCGACTCGAACTGCATCCCCGCCTCCCGGACGCGCCCGGTGCGATGGAGCGCATCGGCGTAGAGCATCTGGTAGTAGACCGTATGTGGACTCCCGTCCCCAAACACGTCGCGCAGAGTCACTGTGACCTCCTCGTAGGCGGGGACAGCGCGCTCGTAGTCACCCCGGCTGCCGTAGAGCCGCCCAAGTCCGCCCAACACTTCTGCAATGGCAGGATGGCCGTCCCCATAGGCCACCCGTCGGATGGCGAGCGCCTCTTGAAAGTGAAGCTCGGCCTCCTCAGGCTGCCCGGTGGAGGTGTAGAGAAAGCCGAGGCTCTTCAGCGTCATCGCGATCTGCGGGTGGTCGGCGTCGTAGGCCGCACGCTTGATCGCCAGGGCTTCCTCGAAAACGGCCTCCGCCTCCTCGTGCTCTCCTCGCTCGTCGAGGAAAATGCCGAGGTTGTTGAGGTCGGCCGCAAGGTCCGGGTGCGCGTCGCCGAGGAGGGCACGGTCGATCTCGACGGCCCGCCGGTAAGCCGCCTCGGCTTCG
>JBCDFO010000611.1:0-1671 GCA_039177895.1 Bacteroidota bacterium | reverse complement strand
GTCCTCGGCGGATTCGGCGCTGCCTTCGTGGTACGCGAGGGGATTCTGCATCCCGAGCACGAGGCTATCGCGCAGCACCGCCTGGGCACCGCGCAGCGTGTCCACGTCCGGCTCCAAGCGCTTCACCGCGTCGAGCACCACGTCTCGGTTGCGGCAGAGGAGTACGAGGCGCAGCTTCTGGCGCGGCGTCTGCGCCTGGTCGGTCCACATCCGTACGATCTCCGCCACGAAGTCGGGCCGCTCCTCGGCATAGTCGATCACGAGGAACAGGTCGCGCCCGGCGGCATCGAGTTGCTTTAGGCCCCGGCGCAGTTCGCTAGCGGTGAGCGGATCTCTGGGCGCGTTGCGACGCAGGAAGCCCGCGCGCCACCGGCTGTCGTCGGCATCCTCCACAGCCTGCATGGCGAGGCGGGTTTTGCCCACGCCGCCCGGCCCGCTCACGAACACCGCCGCAAACCACTCCGACGTGTCACAAAAGGCGCGCAGCTCGCTCCGCTCGTGAGCGCGCCCCGTGAACCGCACGACCTCAGCACGCGCGTTCAGCAGCGCCGCGATGGACTCGCCGTCCTCATCGTCCCGCCGCGCGCGTTCCAGGGTGCCCGCCGTGAGTTCGTAACGCGGGTTGTAGAGGAGGTCGGCCTGGACGAGAAACCCGAGCGTCTCGTGCAAGCGGTCGAGTTGATTCGACGTGGCATCGGTGGACGCCTGAAGCGCTTCGAGGCGCGTGCGTACGTCGGTCCGGTTGAGTCGCTCCACGGCTTCCCGCACGTCGTCGCGCTCTTGGTAGGCTTGGACGACGCCTTCAAGCATCTTCCGGATGCGGTCCCGCCCGTCCTGGTCGACGCGTGGGCGGCTCGGCACCTCGAAGACCGGCGCATCCGCCGGCTTCTCAGCGAAGTGCGCGAGCGCGACGGTCTCCGGCGTGGTCCAGAACTCGCGCTCGCCGTCTTTCATCATGCGAGCTACCACCTCCGACGCAGTTTCCTCACCGTCAAGCAGGCGCTTCGCCGTAGGGAAGTAACCTTGCAGCAGCTTCTGCGCGAGAGCTACGTCGTCGTCCGTGTAGGTGGCATCGGGTAGGTAGCTCGGGACGTTCTTGATGAACGCCTTTACCGCGTCCTGGTGCGTCGGCTTCGGAAAGAGGTGCCGTACCAGATCGACGGCGGATGTGCCGACGAGCGCAACGTTTCCCAATTGAGCGCCGAGGATCGCCTTGCAGAGCGACGCGCCGACTTCAGCTTTCTTGAGTCCAGACATGGCGGAGGAGGTTGGGTGGTCCATACGGGATACCCCTCATCCGCCCGAACGTTGCGGTCCGGCGTGCCTGGTTGCTAGATCGGCAAGCGGCGGATGCGCGCCCGCCGTTCGCTCACGCTGACGACCGCGCCCGCGTTGAGCGCGTCGGGATGGTCCGCGAGGAGGGCGGCCAAGTGCCGGTTCACGTTCGCAGGACGCATGTCCCCGAGCCGGAAAATGACGACGCTGGGCAGCGCGTCCCCCGACGCGGCAAGCAAGTCGCCGAAGTCGAGATCGTGTGTGAGTACGATGCGGGATTCCGCCCGGGCCTTGTCCATGATGGCCACGTCGGGGAGCCGTTGGAGGCCCTGCTCGCGCAGGTGAAGGGCGTCGTGCCCCGCGCTGCGGATAAAAGCCACGGTCGCAGGCGAGATG
>JBCDFO010000610.1:0-1682 GCA_039177895.1 Bacteroidota bacterium | reverse complement strand
GTTCACGCACCGGCGCAATCTGGACTTCGCCTACAGCCCGTTCAACTTCCTCGCGCTCGGCTACCGCTCCGACGTCAACCAGACGCTGAGCGCCATCGGCGCAGACCGCACCAACGACACCTTTGTGATCGACTCGACGGGAGCTCCGGTAGGAGAGTTCAACGGGCTTACCGCTGAGGAGGCTGCACCGCTCATCGATCCATCGTTCACTGCCGACTCACTTGCTCTCAAGGGCTTCCAGACGTTCACGACCGAGCGTCTCGACGTGGTGCCGGTCTTCGGCGTCGTCGGCGACGTGGTGAGTGGACAGCGCGCTGTGCAAACCGACCGCTATGGACAAACGTTCACGGCGACGCTCACGCCGCGCTTCCAGGGGCTCCGCTGGTTCCGGCCTCAGCCCATTGCCTACTCGTCGGCCTTCCAGTGGACGTTCCAGCCGCTCGCAGCCAGGGGCGGTGCCGATGTGGAGCCGGATCCGCTCGCGTCGGTCTCGAACGCGCTCAACTTGCGTACGGGTCTGACGGTCGCCCCGCGCGAGTTCCTACGTCAGTTCGGCTTCTACGAACGTATCGAGACGCTGCAGGAGGCCTATGCGGCAGAGCGGCGGCGACTCCGAACGGCCCGCGAGGCGGCGAAAGATCGGCTCGAGCAAGCCCGAGAAGACGCGGCCGAGCTGGGCGAAGAGCTGACCGAGGAGGACCTCGAACAATTCGCCATCCCGGAGCGTGTCGGGCCGCCCTCGCCGCTCTCGATTGCACGCCAGATCTTCCTCGCCGTGACAGGCATCAGCGACGTGACCGCGACCTACAACGGCGGCCGCACGACCCAGTCGGGAGCGATCAACGGCAGCTCCTACAACCTCTTCGATGCGCTCGGGGGCAACGGCCCCTCGCTGGCCTACCGCCTCGGCCTCCGCGACCGCCCACAGCGCAGCGCCTTCGATCCGGAGGTGCTCAACAACCTCCAGGTCAACGACGCCATCTCCCGCAACAACGACCTCACGGCGCGCACGAGCCTGGAGCTGACCCGAAATCTCCGCATCGACCTTAACTGGACGCTTGGCTGGGACCGCTCGACCACGTTCGCCTTCACCACGGTAGACCTGGGCGAAGAGAACTTCGGCGTAGAGCAGGCGGCACCCATCGAGAACGGGGGCAACTCGGCGACGGTCTGGGCGCTCGGCGGCTCGTACGATGCCTTCGTGGAGGCGCACCGTGACCGTTTTCAGGCCGATGTGGCGTCCGGGCTTACCACGGAGGACGGGGCCGCCCTCACGACGGCGCTCAGCAACAACGGGTTGACCGAAGACTTCCGCAGCGCTTTGACGAGCAGCTTCGGCAGCTTCGGCCCGAACGGGTTCTTCGCGCTGCCGCTGCCCAACTGGTCGGTGTCGTACAACGGCCTGGGCAACTGGCCGCTCTTCAGCCTCATCGCGCAGCAGGTGACGCTCCGCCATGGCTACTCTGCTACCTACGACCTCAACTACCGCTCCGACGCCCGGGCCTTCGAGAACGCTGGGTTTACCGAGACGGAGACCATCGACGGCAGCGTCTTCCAGGTCCCCGTCGACGCGCGGCAGTCGGAGAGCGTGCGCCTCAACGAGCGCTTCCAGCCACTCGTCGGGTTCAACATGACGCTGCGCGGCGGCATCCAGGCCGACATCAACTTCACACGCAGCCGCG
>JBCDFO010000609.1:0-1703 GCA_039177895.1 Bacteroidota bacterium | reverse complement strand
GCCGAGGAGGGCGAGGAGCGAGGCCCGGTAGGCCGCGATGGCCTCAGGGCCGCTGTCACCGGGAAGACTGAGGGGCGTCATCGGATCAGGAGGCGTGGGCCGGGGGATACTTCGCGAGCAGGTGTGCCGGACGGATGGGGCGGGGCACGAAGCCGCCGCCGCAGTTCGGGCAGACGCCACCGAGGGGACCCTCCACACAGGCACGGCAGAAGGTGCACTCGAAGGAGCAAATGCAGGCGTCGGGCGAGGCGGGCGGGAGCGCCGCGCCGCAGCGCTCGCAGGCGGGACGAAGTTCGAGCATGAGTTGGGTGGGTCAGGTAACCGCGACGGAGGGCTCGTCGGCGACGCGCAGCCGGTGCCAGGCGTCGCCGTCGAGGTAGAAGCGCGCCTTGGCTTTGACGCGGGCACCGAGGCGGTCGTAGAACCGGATGGCGGACGCATTCGCGGTAGGCGTCTGCCACTCCATGCGGGCGTACCCGGCGTCCGCTGCAGCCCGGACGACGGCGGCCACGAGGCGACGCCCGAGCCCCTGCCCGCGCGCCTCAGGACGGAGGTAGAGACAGTCGAGATGCACGTACCACGCGGCGTCCCACGTCGAGAGCTGCGGCATCCACGTCGCGAACCCGACGAGGCCACCGCGGCGCTCCACGCCGATGCCGAACAGCGCAGGCGTCGGGCCGAACAGCAACGGCTCCAGTCGTCGGGCTTTTCCCTCGGACGCGTACGTGCCCCCCTCGTAGGCCGCATGCTCCGCGCACAGTTCGACGAGGTCGTCGAGATCGGCGGGTTGGAGTGGACGAAGGAGCACCTGGGACCTGGAACGTGTCGGCTGAGACGGGTCAAAGTCGGCCGATGCGACGAGGCTTCCTAGGTCCACTCAGAGCACCTCGTGCAGACCACCTGGGCCTGCCGCTGCCCGCCGCATTCGGAACGGGGGCACCACGCGGCCCGTTCGGGAGCCGTTCGAACGCGTATACCATGCCTGCTCCCCCTGACCAGATCCACCTCCTCACCACCATCGCCCGCTACGGCGCGCTGGCCATCGGCATCGTCGTCGCTGTGGCGATGCTTCACGGGACGGTCGAGGTCACGACGACCGAACCCTCGACTCCGTCGGAAACGGAAGCGCCTCGTCCGGTCCAGACCGCGCAGGGGGCGGACGACGCAGACGCGCCTCAGGCGCCGCGAGTGACATCGGCCCCACTCGTGGAGGTCGGGCACCGCTCAGTACTCGCCCGGCTGCGGATGCCCGTCGAAGGCGTCACGCCGGACGAACTCTATGACTCGTTTACCGACCCGCGCTCCGGCGGGCGCACGCACCATGCGCTCGACATCATGGCTCCGCGCGGCACGCCGATCCGCGCCGCAGCGGCGGGCACGCTCGCCCGGATCCACACGAGCGCACGCGGCGGGAAGTCCCTCTACCAGATCGGTCCCGACAGCGCCTACGTGTTCTACTACGCGCACCTCGACACCTTCGCAACAGGACTTGAAGAGGGCCAATCGATTCAGAAGGGCGACGTACTCGGCACGGTAGGCAGCACCGGCAACGCGCGGGCCCCGCACCTCCACTTCGGCATCTGGACCTACGAAGACGGCCGCGTCTGGGGCGGCACGCCGGTCAACCCCTACCTCTGGCTCTCGGAGTAGCGTTACTACCGCACGCGGAGGCGCTGCCCGATGCTGAGCATGTTCGAGCGGAG
>JBCDFO010000608.1:0-1714 GCA_039177895.1 Bacteroidota bacterium | reverse complement strand
TCGCGGACGGCATCAAGGCCGAGTCGGCGGCGTACGCGGTGGGCTATGAGAGCGCGTCCCAGTTCAGCCGGGAGTACGCCCGCGCATTCGGGGCCCCGCCCCGCCGCGACGTCAACGCCCTCCGCGCTGCAGCGTCTTGAGGCCGCGCTCTCGGAAAGGCACTCCTCGGCTCGGCCGCCTGGTATCAAGGAAACCCACCGATCAATTAAACCCGTGGAAGCAGACGTAATTGCGGGGCGTATCTACAGCGAGATGGGGTTGGCACCTCCCGAGGTTATCCAGTTTCCCTCGCTGTCCGTCGCGATAGACCACTTTCCTGAGTGGAAGCCGCGGGTTGGAGGCGTCTCCAATGTGTATTGGGAGTACCAATATCCAGTGCTGCACCCAGAAAGCTATTGGGCTCAATTCCATCTGTTCGATGCAGATTTCCAGTTTGACCTAACTCGCAATCACAACGCACGCGGCTGCTATACCGACCCAAAGTTTCACTCACAGATTCCCATCGAGCCTAAATACTTATACGGTCGCTACCTACGCGCTGCGATTAGTGCATCATGCCGCCATAAGGAGAACGACGCAGACCTTGCCATTTCGAACGCGATCGATAGACACGAGCACTTCTTCGAAGCGCTCTTCGACATGCTCGACCAAGAAGAGCCAACCTCCCAGCTAACTCCGTGGGACTTTGTTTTCCTGGCGCCTCAATCGTGGCTCACGGCTGAGTTCGAGATACTGCGGGACATGCGTGACTGGATCCAGATGCCCGTATGCGAAGAGCACTACCAGAACGTGAAGCTCCTGAACAGCTTCGATGGCGTGCTTCTCACCTTTAGCGACTTGGTAGTCGCAACTCGGTTCGACGACGCAGACGAGGGATATAGCTGTATTCAATGGCGTTGAGAGGCCACCTAAGAAGTTCTCCCCCTGGTCAGGCTGGTAAGGGTAGGCTCTCACAAAGATGCTGTCATTCTGAGCGAGCGTAGCGAGTCGAAGAATCTCCGGGCCAGCATCCAAGTCGGCTCTTGGCCGCGAGATACGAACAAGATCCTTCGACTTCATCCGCTGCGCGGACTGCGCTCAGGATGACAACGAGCGAAGATCTATGTGAATACCTACCCCCGTCAGCCTGGTCAGGGAGATTCAGAGGGGATTGCCGACCGAAGCTCGATGATCGACCACCCCCAACCCCTCCTGTCCAGAGCTTGCCCTCGCGCAGGCGGGGGAGGGGAGCTATCAGAGCCTCTGCGTTTCGGTATAGCGGCCTAGTTCGCAGCACGGAGGCGAACGGAGATCCCCCACGTGCGCGAGGGCAAGCTCCTCGACTCGTGGGCGCTCGCTCGGGACGGCAAATCGAGGAGGGGACGCGTCGGTGATTGCCCTTCCACACCCCCAGAAGCGCGCAGGCGGTGTGCGCTGGCGCACACTTGGATGAGGCGATTCGGGCGATAGCGGGGCTTTTGGCCCGCGTCGGGGGCTTGGTGTGCCGGTTGCGATAGAGGCGACCACGAGCGGCCCCGGTGAGCCACGGCGCCTCCGCGACCGCTCTCAACGTGCCCCTTTCCCACGGACTGCGGCCTTCCGGCGCACCGTCCACCGACTCACCGAGCCCCATGATCCAGCTTCGCGGCATCGAGCGCTACTACTCCTCCGGCTTCGTCAAGACCTACGTCCTCCGCCACATCGACCTCGACATCGCCGAGGGCGAGTTCGTCAC
>JBCDFO010000607.1:0-1715 GCA_039177895.1 Bacteroidota bacterium | reverse complement strand
TCGGGTGGAGGCAGGAAGCGGGTGTCGATGCTAGTTTGTCGGGGTGCAGGCGTCGGATCCACGGTGGGCTGAGGTGAGGTAGAAGTCCCTCAAGCTAGCCGAGGTCGGGGCCTGCACCCTTTTCGGATAGGTCCTTAGTCGATCTCCTGCTCAGCTTCGCGCGCGACCCGGACGTGCTGCCCGAGGCCTACGCCTACCTGGCCCGCTGGAAGGGCCTGCTGCTCTTCGCAATCCGGCAGCAGAGCCTCGCCATGCGGCCCGCCGAGGAGGAGCGCGTCTATGGAGACGCCGTCTGGCAGATTGAGGCGCTGCGTGAGCAGCTCGTCGCGTGGCAGCAGCGGGCGACGACGGACGACGAGGCCGCGTGGCTGGCCGAGCAGCAGGCGCTCGTCGCGCGCAAGAATGCGCTGGAGCGTGACCTGCTCCGCTCGATGACGCTGAGCGCGGAGGCGGACCCGCTGCCGCACCCGGACCGCCTGGTGGAGCAACTCGCCCCCGACGAGGCGCTGCTCGACGTCTACCGGTACTACGACTACAGCGACGAGCGGGAGCACTACGCAGCCCTCGTCGTGACGGGGCAGGAGCCGCCGGTGTTGCTGCACCTCGGCGACGCGGCGGCGCTCGATCGGCACCTCATGACGTGGCGCGCGGAGGTACTCGCGCAACGGGACGATGCCGATGCGTGGACGACGCTGACCGAGGCGCTCTGGGGTCCTGCGCGCGAGGCGCTCCCGACGGCCGTTCGCAAGCTGTGGGTGAGCCCTGACGGGGCGCTCGGCCGCCTCCCGTGGTCGCGCTTTGCCGATGACGAGAATAGGGAGCCGCTGCTGATCGCGCAGGTCGACGCGCCGCGTGAACTGGCCGGGCTGCTCACCCAGCCGCCGACGTCCGAGATAGCGACAGGGGGTAGCCAAGACCGCGTCCTCCTCGTCGGCGACGTCGATTTTGGCGAGGGGACCACACCGTTTGCGCCGCTGCCGGGGACGGCGCGCGAGGTGGCGGCGCTCGAAGCGCTCGCGCGGCGGGAGGGCGTGCGGCCCGTCGTGCTCGTGGGCGACGCCCCCGACAAGATCGCGCTCAACGACCGCCTCGATGCCTACCCGTACGTCCACCTCGCCACGCACGGGTCCTTCTGGGCGTCGGCGGCGTCGCTTTCGGAGAGCCGGGCCGAGGCGCGGAGCGGGAGCCTCGGCGGTGCCGCAGAGGCAGAGGCAGGCGCATTGCCGGACACCGCCACGCGGCTTCCGCTGCTGGAGAGCGGCCTTGCCGTCGTAAACGCCAACGCGGGGGCCAACGGCCTCTTCACCGCCGAAGAGCTGATCGGCCTCGACCTCTCCGAGGTGGAGGTGATGGTGCTCTCGGCCTGCGATACCGGGCGCGGGGCAGAGGTCGCGGGACAGGGCGTGCTTGGTCTCCGCGCCGCGCTCGCCACCGCTGGGGTGCGGACGCTGCTCTTGAGCCTCTGGCCTGTCCCGGATGCCTCGACGGCACTGCTCATGGAGCGGTTCTACGAAGGCCTCTGGAGCGACGGCCTCGCGCCTGCCAAAGCGCTGCGGCAAGCCCAGTCGTCACTGCGGGCCGATCCGCGCTACGCCGCGCCCGTCCACTGGGCGGCGTGGGTGCTCGCAGGCGAAGGGTGGTGAAGTCCGGAAGTGCCATCGCGTTCTGACTCGACCTTCGAAGCCGGACTTGCGTGCGAACGTGTGGAGGTATGA
>JBCDFO010000606.1:0-1734 GCA_039177895.1 Bacteroidota bacterium | reverse complement strand
GCGGGCGCGGGGACGGGCAAGACGCGGACGCTCGTCTGGCGCGTCGCCTACCTGATCGAGACGATGAGGGTGGGACCGCCCGGGGCCGTGGCGGCGGCGGACTGTTGCTCGTTGAGCGCCCCCGCGTAGTCGAGCGTCAGCGCGGCCTCCGGCGTGGCAGGCACCTCGGGCGTCGGGTCGGGCTTGAGAACGAAGCGGCGGGCCACGGTTTGGGATGGGAGAGCGTAGGAACGGAGGAGTGTAGGAGGGTACGCACACAGCCTCCGGGACGGTTCGCACGCCCTAAGACTACCCCTACGGCGGTGATCGTGCAGGCTAGGGGGTTGCCGAGGAAGTTCTCCCCCTAGACAGGGGGAGTCCGCGAAGCGGGAGGGGGTAGACCTGCCGAGCAAAAGGCATCCTCGTGCCTTACCGCTCGACCACCCCCAGCGCCTCCTGTCCATGAGGGGAGCTATCCAGGGCACCGATAGCGATGCACTCCTTCTTTCTGCGCACCTCCACCTTCCCACTTATCCACATCCTCTCCTCCTTCGTTGAAGGCCGCTCGGGCGTGGGGCTATATTCGACCGGTTCGCTGCACCCCACCCACTGGCGGCGGACGCGCACTCTCCCACCTTTTCGAAGCAACGCAGGGCCCTGGGACCGCCCTCGACGCAGTAGGCAGGCACCGGCTCCATGGGCAAGGTCATCGCGGTCGCAAACCAGAAAGGCGGCGTCGGCAAGACGACCACGGCGGTCAACCTCGCCGCGTCGCTGGCCGCCACGGAGCACCCTACGCTGCTCATCGACATGGACCCGCAGGCCAACGGGACCTCCGGCATCGGCGTGGACGCCCGCACGGTGGCCTCGTCGAGCTACGAGATCCTCGCGGGCGACGTGCCGGTCGAGGACACCGTCCTCTCGACGGAGATGCCGTACCTCGACCTCGTCCCAAGCCATATCAACCTCGTCGGCGCGGAGATCGAGATGATCGATCTGATGAACCGCGAGCAGGTGCTCAAGAGCGCCATCGCGCACGTCCGTCGCGCCTACGACTTCGTGGTGATCGACTGCCCGCCGAGCCTGGGCCTCCTGACGCTCAACGCGCTCACGGCCGCCGACTCGGTGCTGATCCCCGTGCAGGCGGAGTACTTCGCACTCGAAGGCCTCGGGCAGCTCCTCAACACGATCAAGATCGTCCGGCAGCACCTCAACCCCGAGCTCGAAATCGAGGGCGTGCTGCTCACGATGTTCGACGGCCGCCTGCGGCTCTCCAACCAGGTCGCGGCGGAGGTGCGGCGCTATTTCGGCAAGAAGGTCTTCCAAGCCATCATCCAGCGCAACGTCCGCATCTCGGAAGCGCCGAGCTTCGGCAAGCCCGTCCTGCTCTACGACGCCACGTCGGTCGGTTCGCGCAACTACATCGCGCTGGCCCGCGAGATCATCCAGAACAACGCCGCCCGCCTCTCCGCGCCCACGCAGGAGGAGGGCCGCGTCCCGCTTTCCGACCTGATGGGCCGCCCGTCCGCGAGCACCTCCAACGGCGACGGGGCCTCTGACGAGACGCCTGCTGCGCCCCAGCGCATCCGCCTCCCCTCGGCCACGACCCGCGACTCGTCGTCCGACGACTAGTCGACGCAGCTCAGGCTCCTCCTCCCGCTTCCGTTTTACCCACGACCTACCGCTGATCGCATGGCGACGCGCAAAGCAGCCCTCGGCAAGGGCCTCGGCTCGCTGCTCCCGCAGATGCAGGAG
>JBCDFO010000605.1:0-1736 GCA_039177895.1 Bacteroidota bacterium | reverse complement strand
GCTCGACAAGCGCACCGGGCTCATCCGCGTCGACCGCGTGCTCTACAGCGCCGTCTACTACCCGGCCAACTACGGCTTCATCCCGCGCACGCTCGGCGGCGACGGCGACCCGCTCGACGTGCTCGTGCTCATGAGCGAGTCGGTCGACCCGCTCTCGATCCTCCGCGCCCGCGTCATCGGCGCGCTCCCGATGGTGGACGATGCGGGCGACGACGAGAAGATCCTCGCCGTCTGCGCCGACGACCCCGGCTTCGCTCACATCGAGACCATCGACGACCTCCCGGAGCACCAGCGCAACCAGATCGAGCGCTTCTTCCTGGACTACAAGACCCTCGAAGGCAAGATGGTCAAGACGAAGGGGTACCTCGACAAGGCCGAGGCCACCCGCGTCATCATGGAGTGCATCGACCGCTACACCTCAAAATTCCCGGAGCGCGTCTGGAAGGGAGCGTAGCTGGTTGTTTGTCCCTGGTCATTTGTCGTTGGTTTCAGGCTGAGCGCGAGGCTGCGTCCGTGCTCCACCTACCAAACCCAGGCTGGGTGCTGTGGCTCGCCGGTGCGCTCCGGGCGGTCTGTAGGGTGTCACGGGTAGGGCATGGGGTGTTTGTCGCCCCTCACACCCTCCTCGTTACACCCGACACAGGCCACGGTGAGAAGCCTGTCGATGGGGCACCACTCGAATTACCAAGGACCAAAACAACCAAGGACGCGACGGACGGACGGAGTGGATGGGTAAGGCCAGCGTCCTCATCCCGTCCGTCGCTACTCCATTCCGAACGCGTCGCGGAAGTGCTCGATGACGGGCTCGGCGTCGGGCGCCCCGTTCGGCGGCAGGAGCACGGCGACGACGTCGAAGCGGCAGACGGTGCTGTCGAGCTTGCGCTCGTAGAGGTAGGCCTCGGCCACGCGCCGGATGGCGGCCTGCTTGGCGGGTGTGACGGCCGCCTCGGGCGCGCCGAAGCCAGTCCCGCGCCGCGTCTTGACCTCGACGAACACGAGTTCGCCGCCCATGCCGAACATGTCGTCGCGGTCCCAGACGATGAGGTCGATCTCCTCGCGCTCGAAGCGGTAGTTGCGGTCCATCAGCACGTGGCCGCGCGCTTCGAGGTACGCCGCGGCGAGCGCCTCGCCCTCGTCGCCCGTGGCTTTGTTCCTGGACGTGGACGCCATCGCCGTCAGTCCGCGCTGCCGTTCTTGCCGCCCGCCTCCAGCCGCTGCGCGAACCCGGCGAGGCGCTGGAGACGCTTCTCGTTCTTCGCCTGCACGAAGGGCAGCACCGCGTTCGTGACCGTGTCGAACACCTGCAGCAGGTCCGCGAGGTTGTCGAGCCGCGCCTTGAACGTCTGGCCGTGCGCGTTGAGAGAGACGCCGTCGTCGGAGAGCGTCTCGATGGCGTCGGCCACGGCCGTCTGCACGGGCTTGATCTCGCGGCGCTTGCGCTCCTCGATGACCGTCGCGCAGATCTTCCAGACGTCAGTCTCGGCGACGTAGAAGTCCTTACGCGAGCCGGTCAGGCTGACCTTCTCGATGAGCCGCCAGTCCACGAGCGCGCGCAGGTTCATGTTGGCGTTGCCGCGACTCACCTGGAGGCGCGCCATGATCGCGTCGGTGTCGAGCGGCTCGACGGAGGCGTAGAGCAGCGCGTGGATCTGCGCCATCGTGCGGTTGATGCCCCAGTGGCTGGCCATCTCGCCCCAGAACGTCACGAACTCGTCCATGGCCTGGTCGAGCGCCGC
>JBCDFO010000604.1:0-1753 GCA_039177895.1 Bacteroidota bacterium | reverse complement strand
GCCGACGCGCGGCTGGCTCGCAGGCACCGTGGAGATCGAAGCCGATGCGTTCGAGGCGGACGACGTGCGGCACTTCGCGCTCCACGTCCCGGCGACGCGCCGCCTGCTCGTCGTCCAGGGCGACGGCCAGCGCGCCGACCTCGTGGCGCTCGCACTCACCGTCACCGCCTCGAATAGCGCAGACGGCCGCACCGCGTTCGACGTGACGACGATACCAGAGACCTCGCTCCCGGCGGCCAGCCTGGACGCTTACGACGGCGTGGTGCTCGTCGGCCCGGCGTCGCTCTCCAGTGGCGAGACGGCGGCGCTCGCGCGTTACGTCGAATCGGGCGGCGGCCTGCTCGTCTTTCCCGGCGACGACACCGGCGACCTCTCGACGCTCCTCGGCGCGCTCGGTGGCGGGCGCTTCGCGGGGACGGTAGGGCAGGAGGGAGGGCCGCCCATCGGCTCGTTTGACCGCGTAGACACCGAGCACCCGCTCTTCGACGGAATTTTCAGCGCTGACGACGCTCAGCGCCGCCTCGAACAGCCTGACGTCTTCCTCGCCGCGACGTATGCGCCTGGCGGTGGCACCGAGCAGACGCTGATCGCGCTCCCGGGTGGTCGGCCGTTCCTGCAGGAGGTCCGCCACGGCCAGGGCACCGCGCTCGTCTACGCCGTTGCGCCCGACCCGGCGTGGAGCGACTTTGCCGTGCGCGGGCTGTTCGTGCCGCTGCTCTACCGCTCCGCGTTCTACCTCGCGCAGAATGAGGACGCGGAGGCGATGCAGCTCACCGTGGGCGAGCCTACGACGCTCCGCCTCGGCGGCGTCCGCGAGGGCACGCCCGTGCGCCTCGTCGCACCCGAAGGCGTGGGTGCCGAGACGGTCCCGGACCAACGTGCGCTACCGGGAGCCCTGCTCGTGGAGGTCCCGACGGAGGCCGTCCCCGCCCCTGGTGTCTACGACGTACGCCAGGGCGACACCCTGCTCCGCCGCGTCGCCGCCAACCTCGATGCGCGGGAGTCCGACTTGACGCGCCTCGATGCCACAGAGGCACGCGAGGTGCTCGCCGAGGCGACCGGTCGCCCGGTTCGCCTTCTCGACGCGGCGGGCGGGGCAGGTTTGCGTGCCGCCGAGCAGCTTCAGACCGAACGCGCGGGCATCGAGCTGTGGAAGACGTTCCTCTGGCTCGCGCTCGCGTTCCTCGTCGCCGAGATGCTCGTGGCAATGCGCTGGCGCTCGGAACGCGTAGGTGCCGTGGCTGCGTAGCCTCTACACACCCATCTGCGCGATGGTCGTGAGGAGCGTACGCTCGGCGTCGGTGAGAACGATGTCGCGCCGCTTCATGACGGCCTCGGCGACCTGCAGCGCTTTGTCGATGCGGTAGGGCACGAAGCCGCGCTCCTGCCAGCCGCCCCACGCGAAGCTCGGCACCAGGCGCGGGACGAAGCCGCCGCCGTACACGTTCGACGCCACGCCGACGACGGTGCCCGTGTTAAACATCGTGTTGATGCCACACTTGGCGTGGTCGGCCATCACGAGGCCGAGGAACTGCTGCCCGGTCGGGAGGAACGCCTGCGCGACGGCATCGAAGAGTGTCACCGGGCCGTAGTCGTTGCGCAGGTTGCTCGTGTTGGTGTCCGCGCCGAGGTTGCACCAACGCCCGAGGTACGCGTTGCCGAGGTAGCCGTCGTGGCCCTTGTTCGAGTACGAGTGGACGACGCTCTGGCTCACCTCGCCCCCGACCTTCGACCACGGCCCGACCGCGCTCTC
>JBCDFO010000603.1:0-1755 GCA_039177895.1 Bacteroidota bacterium | reverse complement strand
GATGGCAACGTGGACTGGGCGATCAGCCGGATGCGCTACTGGGCGACGCCGCTCCCGATCTGGGTGAGCGACCGCGACCCCGACCATGTGGAGGTCATCGGCACCATCGCCGACCTGAAGGCGAAGTGCGGCGGCGCGTTCCCCGACGAGGCGATCAACCCCGAGACCGGCGAGGTGGACCTCCACCGCCCGTTTGTCGATGCGATCACCTGGCCTGACGGCCAGGGCGGGACCATGCGCCGCGTCCCCGACCTCCTCGACGTGTGGTTCGACTCGGGCGCGATGCCGTACGCCCAGTGGCACTACCTCGCCTCGGTACCAGACGACGAGCAGGACCCTGAGGCGGTCGCGCAGTTCAAGGCCAACTTCCCCGCCGACTTCATCGCCGAGGGCGTCGACCAGACGCGGGGGTGGTTCTACACGCTCCACGCCATCGCTGCGCTCACGCAGCAGGCGGTCGCGTATGAGAACGTCGTGGTGAACGGCCTCGTCCTCGACGCCGACGGCCAGAAGATGTCGAAGTCGAAGGGCAACGCCGTCGACCCGTTCGCGACCATCGCCGAGCACGGGGCGGACCCGGTGCGCTGGACGCTCATGGCCGCGAGCCCGCCGTGGGAGAGCCTGCGCTACGACGACGCCCGCGTCCTCGAAACGCGCCGCAAGCTCTTCGGCACGCTCACGAACACCTACAGCTTCTTCGCCACCTACGCCAACATCGACGGGTTCAGCTACGACGCGTCGGCTCGGATGCCTGTCGCGGACCGCGCCGAGCTCGACCGCTGGGTGCTGAGCCGCCTCCAGACGACCATCGCCGAGACGACCCAGGCCTACGACGGCTACCACCCCACGAAGGCCGCCCGCGCCATCGAGACGTTCGTGGACGACCTCTCGAACTGGTACGTCCGCCGTGGTCGCCGGCGCTACTGGTCGAAGGTCGAGGGTCCCGGGTCGAGTGTCGAGAGTCAGAACAACGGCGACCCACGACCCACGACCCCGGACCCACGACTGAGCCCGGACAAGACGGCCGCCTACGAGACGCTCTACGAGTGCCTGCTGACGGTCGCGCAGCTCATGGCCCCGCTCGCGCCCTTCTACAGCGAGTGGTTGTTCGGCAACCTCGCCGCCGAGCGCGATGACCTCCCGGCGTCCGTACACCTCACCGACTTCCCGCAAGTGGTGGAGGACGAGCGCGATGACGCGTTGGAGTACCGCATGGCGGTTGCGCGGTCGGTCGCGTCTACGGCGCTGGCGTTGCGCAATGAGGCGCAACTCAACGTTCGGCAGCCGCTCGGTGCGCTCCGCGTCGTGACGGGCAACGCAGGCGTCGATGAGGCGGCGCTCGACGCGGTCGCCGACATCGTGCGCGAGGAGGTGAACGTCAAGGCCGTCGAGGGCATCGCCGCCGACAGCGGGCTCGTGCAGAAGACGGCCAAGCCCAACTTCAAGGCGCTCGGGCGGCGCCTCGGCAAGCAGATGAAAGCGGCCAACCAGGCCATCCGCGCGCTCTCAACCGACGACATCGTCGCCTACGAGCAGACGGGTACGCTCACGCTTGACCTCAATGGTGAGGCCGTCACGTTTGGCGAGGGCGACATCGACGTGCAGAGCGAAGGGCTCGACGGCCAACTCGTCGGGCAAGACGCCGTCACGCATACGAACGGCGACGTGACGAGCGTAGTAGTCGCCCTGGACACCACGCTCACGGACGACCTCCGCGCGGAGGGCCTCGCCCGCGAGTTCATCAACCGCATCCAG
>JBCDFO010000602.1:0-1787 GCA_039177895.1 Bacteroidota bacterium | reverse complement strand
CCGCTCAGGAACGGCGCGAGCGCCACGCTGCCCGCGAACCGCTCCTTGCTTCCGTCGCGCGACGCGATGTCGAGCACGGACGAGAGCCGCCCGCCGTACTGTGCGCCGAAGCCGCCCGCGGCAAACGTCGCCGTGTCCACGATGTCCGACGGGAAGGCCGAGTAGAAGCCGACGATGTGGAAGGGCCGGTTGATCTGGAGGCCGTCGAGGAGGACGAGGTTTTGGCTCGGCAGGCCGCCCTGCACGAAGAGCTGCCCGCCCCGGTCCCCCACGGCAGCGACGCCTGGCACCGTCTGCACGTACGCCGCGAGGTCGCCGCTCACGCCCGGCACCGGCACCCGCTCGATGTCGGCGGGCCGGACGCGCTGCACGCCCGCCGTCACGGCCACGATGCCGCTCGCGCCCTCGGCTTCGACCACCAACTCGTCGAGGTCGCCCACGGCCGCCGTGAGTGCGAAGCGGCGCTCCACGACGACACCCGGTCCCAGCGTCAGCGTGTCCTCCAGGGCCGCAAATCCGACGTACGTGAGGCGAAGGTCGTAGCGCTGCGCGGGAAGGCGCGGCAGGACGAAGAGCCCGTCGCCATCGCTCACCGTCGCCGCCACGCGGACGCTGTCGGTCAGCAGCACCACCGTGGCACCGGGCAGCGGGCGCTGCGTCTCCGCTTCAATGACGAGCCCTCGCAGCGTCGCCGTCTGGGCGAGCAGCGGGGTAGCTGTGAGGAGCGCGAGCAGGCAGGCGGGCAGGCGAAGAGCAGTGCGGCAGCGCAACAGGATGATGGGCAAACGGACGGGAGACGGCCGTTCAACTTCGGCGGTGGCTCGTTGCCATACAAGGCACGCGTATCGCCCTGGCAGCGGGCGCGCTATTTTGTCCTCGTTGTTCTCGTCCCCTGTGCCGCCATGCCCTCGCCCCTCACGCCGCTCCAGCAAGACCTCGTTGCCGAGTTCGGCAACATCTACGAGGGGTACGGTCTCAACCGCCTCAAGGGGCTCATCCTCGGCCTGCTCATGACGCAGGACGCGCCCGTGTCGCTCGACGACATGAAGGACCTGCTGGGCCGCTCGAAGGGCGCGCTCTCCGGGGCGGTACGCGAACTCGTGCCCATTGGGCTCATTCGCAAAGTGGACGGCCCCAACACGCGCCGCGACTACTACGTCCTCGACGGCGAGGTCTTCCTGAACAACTTCAAGTTCAACATGGCCACCGTGCGCAAAAACCGGCGCACGGCCGAGCAGTTCGCCAAGGAGATGGAGAGCGAGGACGCGGATACCTATGCGGGCACGCTGGACCGGCTGGAGCAGATGGAGGCGTTCTACCGGCTCATGGAGACGTTCTACGAGGACTTCGCGACGCGTTGGCAGGCCGAACGGGCGGAGCACATAGCCAGCACATAAGCAAGACGCTGGCAAGGGGCCGCAGCGCGCGGGAAAGGAGCGGGAAGGAGCCAGAAAAAAGCCATCGGGAGCTTGACAAAGCCGGAAGCGCTTTTCTATGATAGCCCTGAATGTTTAGAATATTCTGAACGTTCAGCCCTGAAGTCTTACCGACCCCACCCCTTCGGCCATGCGATTGCTACTCCCCTTTCTCCTCCTCTTGGTCCTGAGTGTCGGCCTGAGTGCCTCTGCGGTGGCGCAGGGGACCCTCTCCGGCACGGTCACCGACGCCGCCTCGGGCGAGCCGCTCGTGGGCGTCAACGTCTACCTCCAGGGCACCACCATCGGGGCCGCTACCGATACCGACGGCATGTACGCTATCCAGGCGCTCCGGCCCGGCAACTACGTCGT
>JBCDFO010000601.1:0-1809 GCA_039177895.1 Bacteroidota bacterium | reverse complement strand
GGCGGGATGACGATCATGCTGTCGGGGGCGCTCATGTCCTGGCTGCCGCCGAAGTAGGCGTCGATCACCATGCTGAAGTCGGCCACGTAGAGCTCGCGGGCGATGCCGGTCTCCTCGTTGGGCACGCTCGTCTTCGCGCCGTTGACCTTCAACTCGCCGACGCGGTAGAGGCCGCGACCATTTTCGAGGTTCCAGATCATCTCGTAGAGCGCCTCGTAGATCGCCTGCCCCGTCACCCGATAGGTGTAGCGGCTGTGCGTGTTCATGGTTGACACGCCCACGAGCGCGAGGTCGAAGCTGAAGAAGCCCTCGCTGGAGAGGCGGTTGAGATACTGCACCACCGCTGGAGACGAGAGGTCGTTGGGCAGCATCTTGTAGCGCGAGTTCCAGCGGCGCAGCGCATCGTCGG
Source organism: Bacteroidota bacterium (assembly GCA_039177895.1). Taxonomy (GTDB): domain Bacteria; phylum Bacteroidota; class Rhodothermia; order Rhodothermales; family Rubricoccaceae; genus JBCBEX01. Next base: position 1,400 of record JBCDFO010000601.1, on the reverse strand, counting down.
CCTGGGCGGCCGAGGCAGCCTCCTCGGCGAGCAGTTGCTCGACGTCGGCGGCCTGCTGGCGCAGGAGGCGCTCCTCGTTCTGGAGCTCTTCGATCTCGACGGGCTGCACCTTTTGGGTGCGGTAGTAGCCGTAGCCGCTGGCCCCGGCGAGCAGGACGCAGAGGATGAGGGTGTTGATGAGGTCACTCGACATAGTCGGGCGGGGTCAGAAGACGAGGGAAGGCAGGCGGAGAAGCGTAAGTAGAGGACTAGCTGTCTTCACCGAGGGCGAGCTCGGGGACGACGAAGCCCTCGGGCGGCGTTTTCTCTTCGGTGAAGAGCGACTCCGCAGACGACGTGGGGGCGGGCGGCGGCGCGGCTGGCGCGGGGGCCGGGGGCGGCGTGGCCTCGGCGACGGCCCCGTCGGCGGCAGCCCCGTTGGCGGCAGCACCGTCAGCCAGGGGGACCTCGTCGTAGCCCGCGAGCGGCTCGGGGATCGGGACCGGCTCGGTGGTCTGGAGGCCCTGCGCGTTCTCGCGGAGGTAGAGCGCTACCTCGGGCATCTCGTTGCTGAGCGTGGTGCGGATCTCGAAGTCGTAGGCGGGGAACTCGCGCACCTCGCTGAAGCGCACCGACTCGATGGAGCCGCCCATGCGGTCAGCGAATTGCACCACGCCTGCGCGGGACACGGCCCGGCCGCTCATCACGAGCTGGCCGCCCTCTTCGCTCCAGTCGTTCACCCAGCTCTGCCGGGCCGACGCGACAGCGCGGGCGGTGCGGGCGAGGCCCTTGCTCCAGCGGTCGCTGCCGACCAGCAGCGAGTCGATGGCGTTGAGCGTCATGTTGATGCGTGCCACCTCCGCGTTGAGGCTATCGATGCGGAACTGGACCTGCTCCGGCGACAGGTTCGAGGCCGGGAAGGCCGCGATCTGCTGCTGGAGGTCGCTCTTCGTCGCCTCGTTCTTGAAGTAGACGCTCGTGAAGAAGAGCACGGCCATGAACATGACCGCCGCCGCCAGGACGGTGTGCCAGGCGAAGCCGAAGTTCGAGAGCCACTCGAACTTCATCTTCTGGCGCAGCAGCGCCTTCGGGAAGAGGTTGACGCCCGCGAAGCCGCTGTCGGAGCCCCTGTGGAACGCGTCGAGCGCGACGCTCGCGGCGGGGAGCAGCATCGTCGGGAGGGGGCGCTGCGCCGCAGCCTTGCTGCCGAGCCAGCCGCCCTCCACCAGCCCCGTGCGGAGCGTGGTGATGTGCGCGTCCGGGTAGAACGCCGAGAAGCCGTTGACGAGCTCCTCCTCGCGCTCCTCGGCGAGCACGATCACCTGGTCCACGTTGCCGACGCCCTGCACGTCCTGCTGGAGCAGCACGCGCGAGCAGATCGTGTCGGGCCCGTCGAACGTCGTCACGCTGCGCATGTACTC
>JBCDFO010000600.1:0-1819 GCA_039177895.1 Bacteroidota bacterium | reverse complement strand
CGCTAGGCTGCGTCTTGAGGAAGGTGATGCCGGTCCACGTGCCCCACTGGTTGACGTCGTCTTCGAGCGCCAGCCCCGAGATCAGCACGTCGAAGGTGAACGACGAGGTGCGCGGGATCTCGACCACGGCCGCCACGGTGAGCGTCCCCCGGTCGCCCATCACCCGCGTGTCGAGCGTCTCGCCGACGGCCTGCACCGTGCCGAAGTAGCGCAGTGCTGCCTCGGCGGAGAGAACGACCTGGCTGGGAGCGTCGAGGGCCGTCGCCACGTCGCCCGCGAGTGCGGGGAAGGTGAAGAGGTCGAAGAACGACGGGTCGGCGTAGCGCTGCTCCTCGCCGGTGAAGGCGGTCTCGCGGGCCCAGACGGTGCTCAGGCTACGCCGGACGCGGCAGGCGTGCTCGACCTCGGGAGCGTAGTCCGCCAGCAGGCCGCCCGTGGGCAGCGGCAGCGCGAACTGCCGGTGCGTCTCGCCGCTCCACGTCTGGACCGCGCCGACAGCGTAGAGCTGGTCGAGGTCCTCGTGGAAGCGGTCGACGGCGAGTTCGTCGCGGACGTAGAGGCCGATCAGGAAGAAGCACGCGAGGCCGACCGCCAGCCCGAGCACGTTGATGGCCGTGCTGCCCGCCCGCCGCTGCAGGCTCCGGAAGGCGACGAGGAGGTAGTTCTTGGTCATGGGTCATGGGTCACGGGTCTTGGGTCACGAGCCGTGCGAGGCGGACCCTCGACACACGACTCCAGACCCTCGACCTCACTCGTAGCGCAGTGATTTCACGGGGTCGGCGGTGGCGGCGCGCCAGGCTTGGATGCCGACGGTGAGCGCGGCGAGCAGGAGCGCGCTGCCGCCTGCGAGCAGGAAGGGTGTCAGGCCGAGGTCAGCGCGGTAGGCGAAGCCGCCCAGCCAGCGCTCGGCTCCGAGGTAGGCCAGGGGGAACGCCACCGCACACGCGATCACCACCAGCGCCACGAACTCGCGCGAGAGCAGCGCCACCACGCCCGGCACGCTCGCGCCCAGCACCTTGCGCACGCCGACCTCCTTGCGCCGCCGCTCCGCCGCATAAGCCGCGAGCCCGAAGAGCCCGAGGCACGCCACAAAGGCCGCCACCAGTGCAAAGAGGTTGGCCAGCGTTCCGATGCGGCGCTCGGACTCGTACATCCGCCCGAAGCGCTCGTCGAGGAACGTGTAGTCGAAGGGGACGCCGGGGCTGAACTCCGCGAAGGTGCGCTCCAGTCCTGCGAGGGCCTCGGCTGTCTGGCCTGGCTCAATCCGCACCGCGAGCATCCGGCCGAGCATCTGGGCGCGCGAGAGGGTTGCGTCCAGCAGCAGGATGGTCGGCTCGATGGGCGCGTAGAGCGAGGTCATGTGGAAGTCCTCCACCATGCCGACGATCTCGCCGTCCCGGCCCCAGAACTCAAGACGCTCGCCTACGGGGTCGTCGATTCCCATCACCTGGGCCATCGTCTCGTTGACGACGAAGTTGGTCGTGTCTGCCCCAAATGCCCGCGAGAACGAGCGCCCGGAGACTACCTCCATGCGCATGGTCTCCACGAAGTCATGGCTCGCCTGGATGATGTGGAAGTCGAGCTGGGCCTCGGGGTCCTTGCCGTCCCAGGTCGGGTCCGAGGTCGAGTTGCCGACCGAGAGCGGGTCCTGGTTGGTCGTCGTGACCATCTCGATGCCCGGCTGGGCGAGGAGGGTCTGCCGGAAGGTGTCGTACTGGTCGAGCGCACCGCCTTCGAGCGTCATCATGACGACGTTCTCGCGGTCGAGCCCCAGGTTCTTCGTCTGGATGTAGTCGATCTGGAGGTAGACGACGAGCGT
>JBCDFO010000599.1:0-1829 GCA_039177895.1 Bacteroidota bacterium | reverse complement strand
TAGAAACGGCTCGCTTCGGCGAGGTCAAACGTGGAGAGATCGGTCCAGACAAACACAGACCACGTACGGCGAGGACGGGAGGAGAAGGAAGAAACGAATCGCCTACGGTTCGAGGGGATCGTCAGTCAGGGGCAACCGCCTTCAGCGTGCGGCGCAGTTGCGCGCGGTGGTGGTCGTGGTGCCAGCCGATGAACGCCACCGCGTTGAGGAGCGACATCCGACCGCTGAGGGGATGCTTGAATGCTGCGGTCTTGAGCCGCTCATGGGACACTGCCTCAAGCGTGGCGCGGAGGTCGGTGCGGGCGGCGTCCCACTGCTGGGCGAGTGTCTCGAAGTCTGGCGTGTCGCTCGGGACGATGGCCTGCACCTGAGCTGGGACACGTACGCGCGTCGGCAGGGCAAAGAAGACGCGCATGCCGAGCACCTTCATCCACGAGCCCGAGTCTGGGGTGCGCGGCGGCTTGTCGAGGTAGTACTGGATTGAGCGGACCATGCCGCTATCCACGAGCACGAGGTGGTGCATCAATTCGTTGAGCGACCAGGCACCGGGCGAGGGCTCGCGCTGACGGACCTCTGGCGTGAGAGAGCCGAGTGTGTCGAGAAAGATGGTACGGCGGCGTTCGAGCGCGTCGAAGCGTTGCTGGAGAGGCGGGAGCATGGCGATGGGTCGGGGGCGGTACGTCGTTTGCACAAAGCGGGACAGAGCCTACAGCGACGTCGAGGGCTTTTCGATCCCACCTGTTCCCGTTTCCGATGGGCCAACAACAACTTCTGCTTCTCACGCTCACGCTCGTCCTCGTAGGCCTCGCGGTGGTCTCCGGCATCCAAACCTACCAGGACAGTCGGCGCAAAGCGAAGTACGACGATGCCATCGTGCGGGTGCGCACCATCGCCGATGCGATCCAGGTGTGGAAGCGCACCCCGGCTGCGCTCGGCGGCGGCGACAACGGCGACCCTACGGACTTCCGCGACTTCTCGCTCGGCAGCATTGGCCTGACCCGCGACGGGCGCACGGGTGGGCGCTACAGCGGGCGTGGCTACATCATCGAGCCCGACGGGTCCTGCATTGCCATGCACGAGGGCAGCCGAGCCGGGGGGAATGGGTCCACGCAGATCCATATCTCCTGGCACCCGGACGGCGACTGCGGCACCTCCGAGAATCCTAACTGGTTTCACCCCTTCTGGATTCGTGTCTCCGGCCCCGACCCGGAGCAGCACATCAGCTTCCACGGACTCAACAGCAGATACCGCTCCAGTGGTGGCAACTGGTAGGGTGCGCCCGGAACAGGGGCGGGTACGATGGGACTGTGCGTCCGCAGGCTGAGACAGCGCTAGACGTCGAACGACTCGCCGCGCTCGGGGATGACGACGTCGGCCCAGCCGTCTTCGTTGAGGGCGTGCGCCATCGCCTGCTGGCGTTCGAGGTCGCCGTGGACGAGGAAGATGCGCTGGAGGCGGTCGCGGTCCTGCGTGCCGACGAAGTCCACCAGCGTCGGCTCGTCGGCGTGCGCGCTGAAGAAGTTGAGCACCTCCACGTTGGCTCGGAGTTGGTGCGGCTGGCCGAAGATCTTCACCTCCCGCCGCTCCTCCACGATGCGCCGCCCGAGCGTGTGCTCGGCCTGGTAGCCGACGATCAGCACGGTGTTCTTCGGGTTCTCGATGTGGTTGCGGAGGTGGTGGAGAATGCGCCCGGCCTCGGCCATGCCGCTCGCCGAGATGACCACGAAGGGCACGGTGAGGTCGTTGAGCTGCTTCGAGCGCTCTGCCTCGCGGACGTACTCCAGGCGCTTGAAGCCGAACGGGTTGGGGTCGGCGAGCATGTAGTCGAG
>JBCDFO010000598.1:0-1866 GCA_039177895.1 Bacteroidota bacterium | reverse complement strand
GTGGGCAGCACCGCCGCTACGATGGCCACGGCGATCACGAGCGCCACGATGGTGAGCACGACCGACTCGGCCAGAAATTGCCCCATGAGCTGACCGCGCCGCGCGCCGATGGCCTTGCGGACGCCGACCTCGCGCGCCCGGTCGGCACTGCGCGCCGTGGCGAGGTTCATGAAGTTGACACACGCCACGAGCAGGATGAAGCCCGCAATGACGAGGAAGAGCGTCACGTAGGCCGCGTCGCTGTTCGCCGACAGCTCCATGTTGTGCGTCGAATGGAGGTGGATATCCACCACGGGCTGCGCGGTTAACTCGGATGCGTTCCAGTCGTCGCCGGGGAAGCGCTGGTCGATCAAGGTGGCAAGCTGCGCGTCGAAGTCGGTCTTGGACGTCCCCTCGGGAAGCCGGAGGTACGTGTAGACGCCGTTGTCGTTGGTCGTCGCAGCGTCCTCCCACTGCACGGCCGCCTGCATCGTCGACCACGAGGCGATGACCTCGGCGTTGAAGTGCGTCTGCGCAGGCGTGTCGGCGGCGATGCCCGCCACGGTCGCATCGATCTGGTTGTAGAGCCGCACCGTCTGTCCCATCGGGTCGGTGTCGCCGAAGTAGCGGGTGGCGGCGCTCTCGCTCATGACCACCTGGTAGGGCTCCGCGAGCACGTCGGCGGTGCCCTCGATCATCTCGAAGCCGAAGAGCTCGAAGAACGACGGCTCGGCCAGGAAGAGGTCGTCCTCCTGAAACTGCACCGGGGTCCCGGTAGCGGGCTCGTAGCCCACACGCCCACCCCAGTTGAGGAACGGCGCGACGAGCAGGTCGGGGTAGGCGTCCTCGACCGCGCGCACCATCGGGAGGTTCGTGGACGGGAGCGAGAAGCCGTTCCAGTCGGTCTGGAGGCGGACCATCCGCTCGGCGTCGGGGAGGTAGCGGTCGTAGCTCAGCTCGTCGCGGACGAAGAGCAGGATGAGCACGCAGCACGCCATCCCCACCGCCAGCCCGGCGATGTTGATGAAGGCATACCCGCGCCGCCGACGCAGCGTGCGCAGCGCAATCGTGAGGTAGTTCTGGATCATGAGGGTCGTGAGTCACGAGTCGTGGGTCGGGGGTCGTTACGCAAGGGAGACCCTCGACACACGACCCTGGACCCTCGACCGCTACAGCTGCGCTTGCGTCTCCGGGACCACCTTGCCGTCGAGGAGGTGGATCGTGCGGTTGCCGTACTCCGCGTTGCGCTCGGAGTGGGTCACCTGGATGATGGTCGTGCCCTCCTCGTTGAGCTTGGCGAAGGTCTCCATGATCTGCTCGCCCTGCGCCGAGTTGAGGTTGCCGGTCGGCTCGTCGGCGAGGATGAGCGAGGGGCGGGCCACCACGGCGCGCGCGATGCCGACGAGCTGCTGCTGGCCGCCCGAGAGCTGGTGCGGGAAGAGCTTCTGCTTGGCGACGATGCCAAACTTGTCGAGCATCGCGGCCACGCGCGCCTTGCGCTCGCCGCCCTTGACGCCCTGGTAGAGCAGCGGCGTCTCGATGTTTTCGTAGACCGTCAGCTCGTCGATGAGCTGGTAGTTCTGGAAGACGAAGCCGATGTGGCGCTTGTGGAGGTCGGTGCGCTTGCGCTCGCTCATCTTGTCGACGCGCTCGCCCAGGAACTCGTAGGTGCCGTCGGTCGGCCCGTCGAGCATGCCGAGGATGTAGAGGAGCGTCGACTTGCCGGAGCCGGACGGCCCCATGATGGTGACGAACTCGCCCTCGGCGATGTCGAGGTCGATGTGGCGGAGGACGTAGGTCTTGACGAAGCCGGAGGAGTAGTAGCGCTCGATGCCGCGAAGCTGGATCATGGGGCTCGGTGAGTCGGTGGACGGTGCGCCGGAAGGC
>JBCDFO010000597.1:0-1866 GCA_039177895.1 Bacteroidota bacterium | reverse complement strand
GTCTAGCATCGGCGCGGCATCGTCGTCGGCGATCTGGCCGGTGGCGGCGCGGGCCTCCGCACGGCGCATCGGGCCAAGGTTCCAGCCCGTGACGGCCACGATGCCTGCCAGCGTCGCCGCAGCCAAGGCATACAGGTTGAGTGGGATCGACGCGACGAACGTGCCGAGCGGGTCGTCCACGCCGACTTCGCCGAGGAGCGCCAGGACGTACGCCCCCCAGGCGTTGAGCGGGATCAGGATGCAGATGCTCGCCGAGGTCGCGTCGATGAGGTAGGCCAGCTTCTCGCGCGACACCCGATACCGATCAAAGAGCGGCCGCCCGACGGCCCCGGCAACGAGCACGGTGATGTTCGACTCGATGAAGAGGACGAGGCCAATGGCAAAGGCCAGGAGTTGCGCGCGCCGCCCGTTGGTGACGAGCCGCCTCCGTTCGAGCGCGTCCACGAACCCGCGCACGCCGCCGCTGGCTTCCACCGTCGCAATCAGCGCGCCGATCACAAGCGTGAAGCCGAGCACCCGCGCGTTGCCCGCATCGCCCACCACCGCTACAGCGGCCTCGATAGCCGCACCGAGACCCGCGACGGGATTCCAGCCGTTCAGGATCGTCCAGCCGAGCCAGACGCCGGCTGCGAGGGAGGCGTAGACCTGCCGCGTCCCCACCGCGAGCACGATGGCGAGCACGGGCGGGAGCAGCGAGATCCAGGTCGGGTCGGGCATGAGCAGCACGGTGAGCGGCGGAGCCGTGGAGGATACGGCTGCGCTCCCGAACGGGCACCCCCCCCAAATCGGGACGCCTCGATGACGACACTGGCACCCCTGCTCATCTTTGTGGATCTTGAGGATCTGGAAGGCCTGCTCTACCCTTGCCGGACAACCAGTTACGCGTGCTCTCCCACCCCTATCCCCCCAAGTCCGATGCGCTCCCCCTGCCGTCTCTTTCTGCCCGCTGCCCTCGTTCTTTGCCTAGCGTTGCTTGCGGGATGCGTCCAGAACGAATCGGCGTCCCCCGACGCCGCGACCCCGGCGAGCCCTGCCGAACTCATGTATGCGGACGCGGTCGCCTGGGCCGTCAACGCAGGAGGCGACGCCTACACGGGCGTCGACGGCGTGACCTACCTCCCGGACGAAGCTTTCACGGGCGGCTCGATGGCGCTGATGGACACCGTTCTTGGGAGCCAGGACCCCGAGCTCTACCGGACGTACCGCACTGGCGACTTCGCCATCGCGGTGCCGCTGGAGGATGGGTTCTACGACCTCACCTTCCACTTCGCCGAGCCCCTGGATGAGCCCGTCGGGAGCCGCGTGTTCGCCGTGCTAGCCGAGGGCGAGACCGTCATCCACGACCTCGACGTGCGCAAGGCGCGCGACGAGAAGCACGTCTCCGCACTCACCCGCACGGCCCAGAACGTCGAGGTCGCCGACGGCCAGCTGGACGTCACGTTCGAGGCCATCGTGGGCGAGCCGGTGCTGAGCGCGCTCGTCGTCCGCCAGCGGCAGGAGGACGCGCGGACGTGGACGCTCGCCTGGGAGGACAACTTCGACGGCGTCGGCGCGCCGGACTCGACGCGGTGGTCCTACAACGTCTGGCCCGCGCGCAAGGTCAACGACGAAGACCAGGCCTACACGGACCGGCTGAAGAACGTCCGCCAGGAGGATGGCTTCCTCATCATCGAGGCGCACAAGGAGGACTACGACAACGCCGAGTACACGTCCGGCCGCATCCACACCGAGGGCAAGGGGGACCTGCTGTATGGCCGCGTGGAGGTGCGCGCGCGCGTGCCCGCCGGGCAGGGCACCTGGGCGGCGGTCTGGATGCTCCCCACCGACCCCTACCGCTACGCGACCACCTGCGAAGCCCCCGAGGAC
>JBCDFO010000596.1:0-1885 GCA_039177895.1 Bacteroidota bacterium | reverse complement strand
GTCGAGAATGCGATCAAGTACAACCAGCCCGGCGGCAACGTCGAGGTGATGGCGCGGGCGCTCCCGACCGGTCGCGTTCGCGTCGCCGTGGTAGACGACGGCATCGGCATCCCGAAGGACGAGGTCCCGCGCCTCACCGAGCGGTTCTACCGCGTCGACCGCAGCCGCTCCCGCGCGCAGGGCGGCACGGGCCTCGGGCTCGCCATCGTGAAGCACATCCTTGAAGCGCACGACACACAACTCACCGTCGAGAGCGCGCCAGGCTACGGCTCCTCGTTCGCGTTCCGGCTAGCGTCAGAGCCCGTCAAGCGGAGAACGCCTGCGGTGCCAGCGGCAGCCCTGGCGTGAACCGCCAACGACGAGGTTAGCGGGTGAGCGTCATGGAGCCGGTCTGTCTGTTGCCGTCCACATCGAGCGTGTAGAAGTACGCTCCGCTGGCGCGCCCTCGGGCGTCCCAGTCGAGCGTGTGTGGCCCGACGCCCAGCGGCTCGCGCTCGGCGAGCACAGCGACCTCCTGGCCGAGCGCGTTGTAGATGCGGAGGGTCACCGTCGCGGGCTGGTCGAGAACGAACGCGAGCGTCGTGCGGCCTGCGAACGGGTTCGGGTAGTTCTGCACGAGACGAGCGGCCACCGGGCGGCCCTCGTTGGTGCTCACCGCGCGGCCCTCCAGCACCACAGCGTTGCTAGGCACGCTCTCGACCGAGTTCGCGCTGACGGCCCGCACGACGTAGTAGTACGGATTCGCGTTCTGGAAGGGCGTGTCCACGAAGGTCGTCTGGTCCGTGATCGCGAGCAGGTTGCGCGCGTCTTCGAGGGCCGTGTCGTAGTCGGGCTCCTCCGCGCTGTTGATGCGGTAGACGGCGTAGAACCGGGAGGGAGCCGCGCCCTCGACCTCGATGGACGGCTCCCAGGTGAGCGTCGCTTCCTCCTCGTCCCAGACGAAGCTGAGCGCACCGGGTGCCTCAGGCGACGTGGTGTCCTTCCACGGCATCGTAGGCGGCAGCGCCGGGAAGCGGTAGAACTCCTGCTCCAGCGAGTCGCGCAGCGTGAGCGCGTTCTGCACGACGTTTTGCGCGCGGAAGAGGATCTGCCCCTGAATGTCCTCGTCGCTCCGGTTGAGGCGCATCTGGCGCGGGATTTCGTTGCGGGCGTAGGTCGTCCGGTAGACGCCGAGGCCGGGGTAGATGTGGCGGTCGTTGCCGCGGTTGGCCCACCACGGGGCGAGCTTGCCGTAGTCTTGCCCGCCGCCGAACGCCCAGTAGAGCTGCGGTGCGAGGTAGTCGATGGTCTGCCCGTTGAGCCACGCGAGTGGATCGGCATAGACCACATTGAACGCATCGAGGCCGACGATGCCAGGCGGAATGTTGTTCTTCCAGATGCCGAACGGGCTGATGCCGTAGTTGATGTCTGGGTTGATAGTGTTCAGCGAGTCCTGCACCTGGGCGACGAAGAGGTTGACGTTGTCGCGCCGCCAGTCCCCCCGGCTGGTGAAGCCCCGGTTGTATTCGGCGAAGGTGTCGTCGTCCTCGTCGGTGATCTGGTTGGGCGGGTAGGGGTAGAAGTAGTCGTCGAAGTGGATGCCGTCCACGTCGTAGTTGCGGGCCACCTCAGCCACGACGCCCGCGATGTAGTCGCGCACCTCTGGAATGCCCGGGTCGAGCACCTGGATATTGCCGATGGTGAAGGTCCACTCAGGATGACGGTTCGAGATGTGGTTGGGAGCGGTGGTATAGTTGCCCGCGTCGCGCTGGACGCGGTAGGGGTTGAGCCACGCGTGCAGCTCCATGCCGCGCTCGTGCGCCAGCTCGATGGCGAGGGCCAGCGGGTCGAAGAACGGATCGGGCGCGGTTCCCTGGTTGCCCGTCAGCCAGTACGACCACGGCTC
>JBCDFO010000595.1:0-1896 GCA_039177895.1 Bacteroidota bacterium | reverse complement strand
GTCTCCTTCGTCTCCTCGAAGGCCGAGTCGAGGATCGACCGGAAGCTGTCGAGGATCTGCTCGGCGTCCTCGGGCGTCATCTCGCCGCGCTTGAGGAGCTGCTCCAGGTAGAGCTTCCGCACCGAGCGGTGGCCGTCGATCTTGTCGTACATCAACGGCTGCGTGAACTTCGGCTCGTCGCCCTCGTTGTGGCCGAACTTCCGGTAGCAGATCATGTCGATCACGACATCCTTGTTGAACACCTGCCGGTAGTCCAGCGCCAGGCGCGCCACGCGCACGCAGGCCTCGGGGTCGTCCCCGTTGACGTGGAAGATGGGGGCCTGGATCATCCGCGCGATGTCGGTCGCGTAGACCGACGAGCGGGCGTGGATGGGCACGGTCGTGAAGCCGATCTGGTTGTTCACGACGACGTGCACCGTGCCGCCGGTCGCGTAGCCGTCGAGCTGCGACAGGTTGAGCGTCTCAGCGACCACGCCCTGTCCGGCAAACGCCGCGTCGCCATGGATGAGGACCGGGAAGACGCGGTCGCGCACCTCGACAGGGTTGCGGTCGCCGACGATGAGCTGCTGCTTGGCGCGCACCATCCCCTCCACGACCGGGTTGACCGCTTCGAGGTGGCTCGGGTTGGGTGCGAGGGCCACCTTGACCGTCGCGCCGCTCGGGGCCGTGTGCGTGCTTTCCGCGCCGAGGTGGTACTTCACGTCGCCCGAGCCTTGCACGGTGTCGGGGTTGACCGTCCCTTCGAAGCCGTCAAAGATCCTGCTGTACGGCTTGTCGAGGATGTTGGCGAGCACGTTAAGCCGCCCGCGGTGCGCCATGCCGATCACGACCTCGTCGGCCTCCTGGTCGGCCGCGTCCGAGAGCAGCATGTCGAGGATCGGGATGAGCGACTCGCCGCCTTCGAGGCTGAAGCGCTTCTGGCCGATGTATTTCGTGTGGATGAAGCTCTCCAGCGCCTCGGCCTGGTTGAGCTTCTCCAGCAGCCGCCGCTTCGTCTCGACGGGCATCTCCGACTGGAACCGCTCCGGCTCGATGCGCTCGATGAGCCAGCGCTTCTCCGCCGGCGTCGAGATGTGCATGAACTCGACGCCGATGTTGCGGGTGTAGGTCTCCCAGAGGATGTCGAGGATGTCCCGCAGCGGGAGCTGCGCCTCGCCGCCGAGGTTGCCGCCGGCCGTGCCGAGCTCGCCGGTGATGAACTGGCGGTCGAGGTCCCAGATCGTCAGGCCGTACTCCGCCGGGTCGATCTCGGGATGGTAGCCGCCCATGTGGCTGTCGGGGCCGAGCGGGTTGGTGGTGGCGAGCAGGTGGCCGCGTGAACGGTAGGCCCGGATGAGCTGCAGGACGGCCGCCTGCTTCTTGATGAAGTCGATCTCGTCCCGCTCTCGCGACCCCACGAGGTGAGGCGTCGAGTCCAGGGCGGGCTTGAAGGGCGGCGTCGGGATGCCGAGCGAACGGAAGACGGCCTCGTAGAAGCCGTGCTGGCCCTGGAGCAGCTGCGCGATGTGGTTGAGGAACTCGCCCGACTCCGCGCCCTGGATGACGCGGTGGTCGTACGTCGAGGTCAGCGTCATCGTCTCGGAGAGGCCGAGGCGCGAGAGCTCGGCCTTGGGGAGCGCGCTGTACTCGGGCGGGTACCCAATCGACCCGGCGGCGACGATCACGCCCTGCCCTGGCATCAGGCGCGGGACGCTCATCACCGTCCCGATCATGCCCGGGTTGGTGAGCGTCGCCGTCGTGTACTGGAAGTCTTTGAGTTCGAGGCCGTTGCCGCGCGCGCGCTTGACGATGTCGTTGTAGGCCCCCAAGAACTGCGCGAAGCTCATGGTCTCGGCCGCCTGCACGTTCGGCACGAGCAGTTGCCGCTTCCCGCGCCGCTCGATGTCGATGGCCAGG
>JBCDFO010000594.1:0-1901 GCA_039177895.1 Bacteroidota bacterium | reverse complement strand
GCGCGGCGTCGTCCCGCTCGTCGCCGACTGGACGAACCGCGATCCGGCCATCACGGCTGAACTGGAGCGATTCGGTCGCTCAGGCGTCCCGCTCTACGTGCTCTACCCGCCCGACGGCGAGCCCATCCTGCTCCCGGAAGTCCTCACGCCGAGCCTAGTCGTCGGTGCACTCGACGCACTGCCCCAGACCGAGGCCGTCGCCGCGCGATAGTCCATTCACGGAAGCGCGTGTGCTGCGAGGTAGATTGTCTCGTAGCGCTCCACCTGTTCCGCGATGACGCCCAGTGTGCGCCGCGCCGCCGCCGGGTCCTCGGAGATGCCGGCCACGGCCCGCCGTTGTACTTGGTCGAGCGAGAACGAGGCGTCGCCTGCCAGCAGCAGCCAGCGCCCCGCACCCTCGATCAGGACGGACTGATGCCCACGGGTGTGTCCGGGCGTGGGCACGAGCCGCACCGCGCCGTCGTCGGTGAGCGCTTGACTCGCTGCGAACGCCCCGAATGGTCCGTCGGTGTAGGCTACACCGGTTGGTCGGAAGTGGGCGGGCCAACGACACGGCAGCGCGCCCTGCGCGGGCGACCGCACCTCGATCTCGCTGAGGAGGAATACTGCATCGGGAAAGTGCGACAGCCCGCCTGCGTGGTCGGAGTGGAGATGCGTCAGCGCGACCGTCGGGATCGACGTAGGCGGCACCCCGAACGCGCGGAGTTGCGGGCCGATCTCGTCCACCTCCGCGACCTCGAAGCGGAGCAGCCGCTCGTAGACGAAGGCGGTGCCTGGATCGCAGTCGAAATAGCCGGGGTCGCTCGTGCGGGCCGTCTCGCCGGTGTCGACCAGGATCGGCCCGTCGGGATGCTCGACGAGCCAGCATGTCACCGGCAACCACGGCGTCCAGCGCGGGTCCGCGACGATGGCCGGGAGTCGCAGCGCACGCGGCCCTCCGTATTCGCGGTGGGCACGCTTCACAGCCACGGCACCCGTCCGGAACGCCGTCACGCGGACGTCACCGAGCTCGTATGAGACAGGGGGCCAGGACGGCGCAGGGGAGGCGGGCGCGAGCATGAGCGACGCAACGCCGCAGCCCGCGACGGCGGTCCCAGCCCCGCCGAGGAGGCCGAGTCGAAGTGCGGTGCGGCGGGTCATGGTGGCGACGCAGAGAACGATGAGGAAAGCAGCGTGCTGAGCGCTGTGGACTGAACCCGCGCAGACCCGTTCCGGTACACCCCGCTGCCATACTGTTGGCACCCTGCTCCCGTACGTTCTTGCGTTTCGACCCGCCCCACCAACCCGCGTCCGTGCCGACGCTTCACCGATGGCGAACATCACCCGCATCGACACGCCCTTCCGCCTCGACGCGCCGTTCAAGCCCACTGGCGACCAGCCGCGCGCCATCGGCGAACTGACCGAGGGCCTCCTGCGGGGCGACCCGTACCAGACGCTCCTCGGGGCGACGGGCACTGGGAAGACATTTGCAATAGCCAACGTTATAAAAAACATAGGAAAACCGACACTAGTACTCTCGCACAACAAGACGCTCGCGGCGCAGCTCTACGCCGAGTTCAAGGAGTTCTTCCCCAACAACGCCGTCGAGTACTTCATCTCGTACTACGACTACTACCAGCCGGAGGCCTACATCGTCTCGTCCGACACGTACATCGAGAAGGACATGGCGATCAACGAGCGCATCGACCGGCTGCGGCTCTCGGCGACGAGTTCGCTCGTCTCAGGGCGTGACGACGTGATCGTGGTCGCGTCGGTGTCGTGCATCTACGGCCTCGGCAACCCGGAGGAGTACAAGAAGCAGATCGTCCAGATCAAGCAGGGCGACGAGATCGAGCGCAACGAGCTGCTGCGCCGCTTCATCCACGTCTTCTACGAGCGCAACGACATCGAATTCGCGCCCG
>JBCDFO010000593.1:0-1916 GCA_039177895.1 Bacteroidota bacterium | reverse complement strand
GCACATGCAGCTCCCCATCGGTCGCGTCCACGACCTCGTTCGCCGCGCGGGGTACGAGGTCATTCCACTTCCAGCCGACCGAATGCTTCGCCGTTCGCCAGATGTCGTGCTCGACGTTGGGGCGAACCGTGGCCAGTTCGGTCAAGAGCTTCGACGTCGAGGGTTCGAGGGGCGAATCATATCGTTCGAGCCGCTCCCGGACGTGTTCGCTCAGCTGGAGGCGACGGCACGCGGAGATGCCTCGTGGGCCGTCCGAAATGAGGCGCTCGGTGCAGAGTCGGCACGCCTCGCAATGCACGTGGCCAACCACGATGCTAGCAGTTCGTTGCTGCCCCCGTCCGATCGAATGGGGGACCATGCGAGCTTTCTCGACTTCGGGGATACCGTGGACGTCACAGTCTGTCCGCTCGATGATGTGTTCGGTTCGATCTGCAGTCCTGGGGAGCGTGTCGCGCTCAAGGTCGACGCGCAGGGGTACGAGAGCGCCGTCCTGGCTGGGGCCGAGGCGTCGCTCGCCGAGATCGACGCAGTAATGCTGGAGCTGTCGTTCCTGCCGCTGTACGAGGGTGAGGCGCCCATCGAGGCAATCGTCGCGTGGATGCGGGAGCGCGCGTTCGCGCCCGCCTTCATGGCGCCGGCCTTCACCGAGCGTCCGTCGCGCCGCTGGCTCCAGGCCGACGTGCTGTTCGTCCGCGACGCGACTGCCTAGTGTGCACCTCCCGGCGCTCGGTTGCCGCCCAGTAGCGGGTAGGGACGCCGAGACGTCGGACGCTGCCCGGGACGGGAGCCGTGAGACAGGCCCGGTCTGCGGCTCGCCAGCGGGGCTTCCACCAGCGGAGCCAGCGGGACTACGCGGCGACCTCCTGCTCGGCGTACTGGAGCTCGTAGAGCCGTCGGTACAGGCCGTCCTGCGCCAGCAGAGCCTGGTGGTCGCCTCGCTCGCGGACCTCGCCCTTGTGCAGCACCAGGATCTGGCTGGCGTGCTGAACGGTCGAGAGGCGGTGCGCTACCACCAGCGCTGTGCGTCCCTTCATGAGCACGTCGACGGCGCGCTGGACCATCTCTTCGGTCTCGGTGTCCACCGACGAGGTGGCCTCGTCGAGTACCAGCACCGCCGGGTCGTAGAGCAGCGCCCGGACGAACGAGAGCAGCTGGCGCTGCCCGAGTGACAGCGTCGCCCCGCGTTCACCGACGGGGCTGTCGTAGCCATCGGGCAGCTTCTCCACGAACGCGTCGGCCCCGACGAGACGAGCAGCCTCTGCAATCTGCTCGTGGGTCACGCTGGGGTTGCCCAGAGCCACGTTCTGCGCGATGGACCCGGAGAAGAGGAACACATCCTGGAGCACGAGCCCGACCTGCTGGCGCAGCTCCGCCAGCGGAAGCTCCCGCACGTCGACGCCGTCGATGGTGATGCGGCCATGCTGAGGCTCGTAGAACCGGAGGAGAAGCGAGAGGATGGTCGTCTTGCCGCTGCCCGTCGCGCCGACCAGGGCGAGCGTCTCGCCAGGCTCGCACGTGAACGAGACGTCGCGGAGGACCCAGTTCCATCGGGGATCGGGGTCCTGGGATCGGGGGACGGGCATGCGGTCACCCTCGATACCATCGCGAGCCTGCTTGCCCGATCCTCGCTCCTCGTCCCCCGCTCCCGCGACCGCAGGGAGCTTCTCATACGCGAACCAGACGTTCTCGAACGTGATGCGGCCAGCCGCTCGGCCACCGGGAAGCCGGGCTGGAGATGCGGCTTCCTCAAACGACTGGTCGTCGTCGAGGAGGTCGAAGACTCGCTCGGAGGCTGCGAAGGCCGCCTGGATCGAGTTGAGCTGATCGCTCAGGTTGCGGACCGGCATGAAGAACATCCGGACGTACTGCACGAATGCGATCAGCGTCCCGATGGTGACCGCCTCGCGCATGGCCTC
>JBCDFO010000592.1:0-1923 GCA_039177895.1 Bacteroidota bacterium | reverse complement strand
GTGGAACTGGCCGACGGCTCGACTATCGAGTTAGCCGAGAACTCGATGCTCATGGTCGCGGCTGCCGACAGCGACCGCTCGCCGCGCTTCGTTCGCCTCCGCGCCGGGACGGCTCTCTTTGACGTGCAGCCGAGCGACGAGGCGTTCGTGGTCGAGACGACACCCGCCCGGACGACCGTGCTTGGCACCGTCTTCACCGTCGAGACGACCGACGCGCAGACCGAGGTGACGCTCCTCAGCGGCGCGGTCGAACTCACCTCGCGCGTGCAGCCGACGCAGCCCGTGACGCTCGCGCCCGGCCAGCGCAGCGAGGTCGTGGGTGGCGACGCCCCGAGCGCGCCCGAGCGCGTCGATGCGCAGGCCGCCGCATCGTGGACGCAGTTCTTCTACTTCGACAAGACGCCCCTCGCGGAGGCCGCCGCTGTGCTGAGCGACCACTACGGGCTGACCGTTGAGGTAGACGCGTCGCTCGCTGACCAGACCGTCTCGGCGGCGGGCACCTTCGAGCGCGCGATGCCCATCGAGAACGTGATCGACCTCCTCGCCCGCACCCAGAGCGCGCTGGTGGAGACGACGAACGACGGCTACCGGCTCGTACCCGGCGAGTAAGGTGCGCTACCGATCCTCGCGGAACGCGTCGTCCTCCGGCTCTTCGTGTTCAACGGAGACGGTGCGTTCAGCGGCGACGGTCCGGGCGTAGATATCCGCCAGGGGAATCGGCTCGGTCAGCAAAGCGCTCGTAAGTACGCCGTCGGGGTCGTTGGCGAGGTGGATGACGGCGAGGCCGCTCGCCTGTGGATCCGGACGCACATACCGGAGCACGTGGGGGCGGTCAGGGTCTACGACCCAGTATTCGCGCAGGCTCTCGATGAGGAAGTAGGCCTGGAGCTTCGCGTCCATGTCGACGGAGCGCGTGGAGTCCGACGTGACCTCGACGAGCAGGGTCGGGTTGAGGAGCGTCGGCGGCTGGTGGGTATCGTCGAACTGCTCGGGCTCGCACGTCACGAGAGCGTCAGGGTAGGCATAGTTCGACTTTTTGTAGCCGGGGGCCTGCACACGCAGGCTAGCTGAGAGCACCGTACATCCAGGAAAGCGGCTGCGCATCGCCGCGACGAGGTCGTCCTTGACGACGGCATGGTTGAACGATTCCCCAGCCATCGCGACGATCTCGCCGTCCCAGAACTCGCAGCGTGCCTCGGAGGCGGCGTCGAAGGCGAGGTAGGCGGCCTCGGAGACGGGCGGCGGGTAGGTCGCGGGGGAGGCGTAAGCGGGCAGCGCACACATGGCGAAAGGAGGAAGCCTGAGCGATGCGGCAGTGTATGAGCGAGAGCGACGGAGGTTCAGCGTGACGCGTCCGCTCGCACACGAGTAGCCTGTGCTTAGCGTTATCCTAGGCGCCGTCTCCCGTCTCTGGTCTTCGATGCCTCACCTGCGCGTCCTGCTCGTCCTCATCCTCACGTGCGCTGCGTGGGGCGCACAGGCCCAGCCGACCGCACCCCGCATCGACCTGAACTGGACCGCTCCGGTATCCCTGCGGCAGGCGCTTGACGACCTTGCTCGGCAGGCAGGCATCGACCTCGTGTACGCCGATCGCCTCGTGGAGGGCTTCGAGACGGATGGCGGCTGGACGGGGAGCGACCCCGAAGAGGCGCTCGCGGCGATCCTGAGTGGGACGGGACTGCGTGCGGAGCGCGTGCGGCGCGGACAGTACGTGCTCATCGCGCTCCCGCCCGGTGCCGACGAGGACGAGGACCCCGAGGCGCTGCGCGGCACGCTCGAAGGCACCGTCGTGGACGCCGAGACGGGCGAGTCGCTGCCCGGCGCGCACGTCTTCCTCGAAGACCTCGGCCTCGGCGCGATCACGACGGCGACGGGCATCTTCGCGCTCCCCAACCTGCCGACGGGCGAATACCAGGTGCGGGT
>JBCDFO010000591.1:0-1960 GCA_039177895.1 Bacteroidota bacterium | reverse complement strand
TCGTCGTCCGACGACTAGTCGACGCAGCTCAGGCTCCTCCTCCCGCTTCCGTTTTACCCACGACCTACCGCTGATCGCATGGCGACGCGCAAAGCAGCCCTCGGCAAGGGCCTCGGCTCGCTGCTCCCGCAGATGCAGGAGTCCGATGCCATCGACGACAGCGCCCAGGGCGATGGCAGCCGCGACGAGGCGGCCACCCCGCAGCCGAAGCTCTACAACTTCGAGGAGCGCTTCCGCACCGCCGGGCGTGTAGCTGAGCTGGAGGTGGACGCCATCCGGCCGAACCCGTACCAGCCGCGTACTGAGTTCAACGAGCGGGCGCTGAACGAACTCGCGGCGTCGATCATGCAACTCGGCATCATCCAGCCGCTCACGGTGCGGTCGCTCGGCAAGGGCGCGTTCGAGCTGATCTCGGGCGAGCGCCGCCTCCGCGCCGCGCGCAAGGCCGGACTCAAGCGCGTCCCGGCCTACGTCCGCGAGGCCGACACCGAGGCCATGCTGGAGATGGCTATCGTGGAGAACGTCCAGCGCGAGGACCTCAACCCCATCGAGATCGCGCTCGGCTACCAGCGCCTCATCGACGAGATCGGGCTGACGCAGGAGCAGGTGGCCGACAAGGTGGGCAAGAGCCGCTCGACGGTCACGAACCAGCTCCGCCTCCTTCGGCTTCCGCCGCGCGTCCAGGCCTCGATCCGCGACGGCCTCCTCACGCCGGGCCACGCCCGCATGCTCGTTGGGTTGGGTAACGAAGACTTCCAGGTGACGCTCCACCAGGCGATCCTCGACGAAGGCCTCTCCGTGCGCGACGTCGAAGAGCGCGTCCGCGCCTACAAGAACCCCACGCCGGAGCCTACTGCTGCGCCCTCCGAGCCTGCAGCGCCGACGCTGGACGAGCGCAACCGCCTCCAGATCGCTGACCTCGAGGCGAAGCTGCGCGAACATCTCGCCACGCAGGTCCGCCTCCAGCACCGTGCCGACCACAGCGGCAAGATCGAGATCGCGTACTACTCGCAGGAGGACCTGGAGCGCGTGCTCGACCTCGTGCTCGGGAAGAAGTAGGACATGGTACGCGTCGCGTGGTGCGTACTCATCGCGCTGACTGGCCTGGCAGCGCAGGCGCAGACCGCGCCGGACTCGACGAGCGTAGCTGGGGCCCCAGCCGCTGAGGTTTCCATCGACACCCTGGCGGTCCCGCCTGCCCCAGCGCCGACCGCCGCAGCAGCGAACCCTACGGCGCCAATCGACACGCGGACCCCAGCGGGGGCGCTCTTCCGCAGCCTCGCCGTGCCCGGGTGGGGGCAGGTCTACAACGGCCAGTGGGGCAAGGCCCCCATCGCGCTCGGGGCGGTCGTGGGCATGACGACGCTCGTGCTCGTCAACCACTTCGACTACCTCGACTGGCGCGAGGCGTACCTCTATATCGTCTGTGAGGCGGAAAACACCGACTGCGACCCCGACCAGCCCGGTGTGAACCCGAACGCGGGCTTCATCGGGACGTGGCAGGCGCTCGGCGAGCCGCAGACACCGCTCGCGCTCAGCAACCGCGACGTGCTCCGCCGCAACCGCGACTACGCGATCCTGATCGGGCTGCTCGTCTACGGCCTCCAGGCGCTCGACGCCTTCGTGGCCGCGCACCTGCTCGACTTCGACGTAAGCGAGGACCTGTCGCTGCGCGCGCTCCCGACGATCGATCCCACAGGTCGCGCCGTGCCGTCCGTGCGGCTGCGATGGACGTTTTGAAGGCAGGTGGGCGGCCTTCCCATCGGATCTGAAAGGATTTGCGTGTAAGCGCTTGCATCCGCCAGGTCGGCGTGGCTATCTCTGGGCCCAGTTCGATGCCTCCGTCGCGTGTGCGGGCCATGCGAAAGGCGTGCGAAACCCTAGGCCCGCGCTTCCGTGTTACGGAACCGTGACGCCAGCCCTCGCATAGGCTCGTCGATTGTGCCGACGCCATCGCTGG
>JBCDFO010000590.1:0-1972 GCA_039177895.1 Bacteroidota bacterium | reverse complement strand
TCGCTGGCGTTCACCTACGTGCAGGTGCCGGTCGTCTACCACCGCGCCTCGACGCCGCGCATTCGCGTGGTGCGCTCCGAGACGCGCGAAGAGGCCGTCGAAGGCACCGTGCTGCCAGCCGACCTTAGCGCCGAGGTGTTCGAGCGGCGCGGGACCATCGCCCGGATCGAAGTCAGCACGGTGCTGAAAGCGTAGCTGGTGCAGGGGCTATAGCCACCGGTTCGTACAGGGTCCAGACGTACAAAGGGGGCGGTTCATCGCGAACCGCCCCCTTTGTACTTGGCTCCGAACTGTCGGCGCTACGCGTCGCGCTGGTAGACGCGGACGTAGTCGACCTCCATCGTCTGCGGGAAGACGGTCGTCTCGTCCGGCGGGCCGGGGAGGTTGCCGCCCACCGCTACGTTCAGGATCATATAGAAGTCGTGGTTGAACGGCGCGGTGGGATCCTCGCTGCCGGTCGAGAACCAGTCCTCTTCGGTCAAGGTGAAGTAGGGGACATTGTTGACGAACCAGCGGATATCTACGCCCTCGATCACGTTGCCGTCCTCGTCGCGCCCGCGCTCCACGCGCTCCCACTCGGTCGTGAAGACGTAGAACTCGTCGGAGAAATCGCCCGAGAAGAGCGCGCGCTCCTTGCCGGTGAAGACGTTGCCGGGGAATTCGTCGCCGTAGTGGATCGTCCCGAAGATCTCGCCCGGCTTATTGCCGACCGCCTCCATGATGTCGATCTCGCCGCTGGCGGCCCAGATGCCGTAGGTGGGCTCGCTAAAGAGGAGCCAGATGGCGGGCCACATGCCCTGACCTTCGGGAAGCTTCGCCCGGACCTCGAAGCGGCCGTAGGTCCAGTCGCCCTTACCGAACGTGCGGAGGCGTGCCGCCGAGTAGGACGTATCGCCGTCCGCGATCTCTCGGTCGGCCGTGATGACGAGCACGCCGCTGTCCACCTGCTCGCTCTGCTTGAACGACACGCTCTCCTCGTCGTAGAACTGGAGTTCGTTGTTGCCCCAGCCACACAGGTCAGGGCACCCGTCGCCGAGCTGATAGCTCCATTTCGTGGTGTCGAGGTCAGTACCGTTGAACTCATCGGACCAGACGAGCGACCAGCCAGGCGGCGTCGCCAGGGCGTCAGGGACGGTCTCGGTGTCCGCGAGGTCGTTGTCGCAGCCTACGCTCACGAGGAGCAGGCCGACCGTGAGAAGCAGTGTGGCAGCAAAGCGAGGCATAGGGAAGCGGAAATCAGTAGAATGAAAGAGCGTCGAGGCAGGTAGCGTACCCGCGAACAGCAGGCAGTAGCTAGTACGCCCGCTTAGCGGACCGAGGCTTGTTCAGGCGACCCGATGTAAAACGGGATGTTCGCGGTCGCGACGTTCCCATCGCCGTCGTAGGCGTAGATAAACATGCGGTAGGGCCCTTCCTTGCGCGGCACGCGGACACGAATCTCGCCGCCCTCCTGGCCGACGATGTCCATGTCCACGGCGTCGGGACGCGTCTCCGCGTCACCGCCCGCGCGGATGTCGGTGCTCTCGGGGAGCATCTCCCAGTCGTAGCGCAGGTCCTCGCCCTCGGGGTCCGTCACGTCGGCGAAGAACGTGACGACCTCGCGCGGCTCGACGTAGACGCTCGCGAAGGCGTCATCACCGTTGGCCGTGAGCGCGTCCAGTTGCGGGGCGCGGTTCTCTGGGTAGCTGCCGGTCCAGACGTACTCCAACTCGTCCATCACCTGGGTCTCGAAGCCGCCTGGCGTGAAGATGCCGTACCACGTCGGTGTAGTTTCCTGCTTCTCGCCCCAGAGGAAGGCGTATGAGCCGATGCAGTGCGACGAGTCCGCCGCGATGCCGTCCTCGTAGCGCAGCCGGTAGACGCGGGCCTTCTCCTTGCTGGTCTGCTCGATGGGCACGCCCCAGGCCGTGCGGGGGACCTCCCAGTGGCCGTCCGGGCCCCACTCGGCGATGATGTAGGGGCCATCCCAGCC
>JBCDFO010000589.1:0-2006 GCA_039177895.1 Bacteroidota bacterium | reverse complement strand
GGCGACTCGCGGAGCAGCCGGGCGCACTTCTCAAGCACCTCGCTGAACGGCCCGTCGCTCGTCCCACCTCGCCGCTGCTCAGGCTTGGGCAGCACCTGAAGGTAGCGCGTCCGGTCGATGACCTGGTCGTCGCGGATGATCTGCTCCTCGGCCTCGGCAAACTCGCGCTCGGCGTTGTAGAACGTGTTGAAGTACGCCCGGAAGTTGTCGTAGCGGCTACCGAAGATGAGCCCGCAGCCCGTGAGCAGAACGCTAGGGAGCAGGACGCTCAGCACGAGGGCAGTTCCGGAGGCGAGCAGCGGCGCGCGTCGAGTCACGGCGGAGGCAGTCGAGTCAGGGGGACGGGCGTAGCGAGGCGCGCAGCGGCACAGCAGGCAGGTGAGGGAGGTCGTAAACGCCGCGATGATACGAATTCGTTCGCGGGCTGCCGGCTGTCGGGGAAGAAGCACATAGCCTCCGCGCTCGCTGCAAACAAATCCGGTACACCCACCGCTTCTCTGCACGCCTCACCAGCCGCCTCGCCTCACAGACGACTTACGTGCACCATATTCGTGAGGCCCTTGGCCGGGAGCGGGAGGCCCGCCGTGATCACGATGCGGTCGCCGCGCTCGGCGAGGCCCCGGTTGAGGATCTCGCGGTGGACGGTCGCGATGCCCTGGTCGGTGTGCTCCTGGAAGGGAATCGGGAACGCGCGCGTCCCCCAGAGCAAGGCGAGCTGCCCGACCACGCGCGGGCTATCCGTGAACGCGTAGACCGGCACGTTGGGCCGGTGGCGGGCGATAGCGCGGGCCGTCGCGCCCGAGTGCGTGAGGCAGGCGATGGCAACGGCCTCGACCTCCTCGGCGAGGCGCCCGGCCGTGAACGAGACGGCCTGCGTGATCCGCTGTGAGTTGGAGCTCACCTCGCGCGCCGCCTCCTGCCCACCGAGCATGCGGCGGCTGCCCTCCGCCGAGCGGATAATCTCAGCCATCGCCTCGACCGCACGCACGGGGTACTTGCCCGCCGCCGTCTCGCCAGACAGCATCACGGCGTCGGAGCCGTCGATGACGGCGTTGGCCACGTCGGACGCCTCAGCGCGCGTCGGGCGCGGGTTCTCGATCATGCTCTCCAGCATCTGCGTCGCCGTGATGACAGGCTTGCCCGCGTGGAGGCACTGGCGGATGATCTGCTTCTGGACGATCGGGACGCGCTGCATCGGCATCTCAATGCCGAGGTCGCCGCGCGCCACCATCACCGCGTCGGTGCGCTCCAGGATGTTGGCGAAGTCGTCCACGGCCTCGGGCTTCTCGATCTTCGACACCACGCTGACGCTCTTGCCGGACGCCTGGATACGGCCCAGCAGGTCTTGCACGTCGCTGCCGGTGCGGACGAACGAGAGCGCCATCAGTTCGACATCGTGGTCGAGCCCGAACTCGAGGTCTTCGAGGTCCTTGTCCGTGAGCGACGGCGTCGAGGAGCGGATGTGCGGGAGGTTGACGCCCTTCTTCGAGCGCAGCGGACCCCCGACGACGACCTCCGTCTTGACGTCTTTGCCGTTGACATCGACGATGCAGAGCTCGATGTGGCCGTCGTCCATCAGGATCGTCCCGCCGATGTTGACATCGGCGGCAAGCCCATCGTAGGACACCGTCGCGCGCTCCTTCGTCCCGATCTCGACGGGCTCGCTGGTGAGCACGAACGTCTGGCCTTCGTGGAGCAGCACGCCCCCATCCTCCATGTTGCCGACGCGAATCTTCGGGCCCTGAAGGTCTTGCAGGATCGGAATCACGCGGCCCGCTCGCCGCGCCTCGTCCCGGACCATCTCGATGCGGCGGCGGTGCTCGTCGTGGGTGCCGTGGGAGAAGTTCATCCGCGCCACGTCCATCCCGGCCCCGATGAGCGCGCGGATCGTCTCGCGTTGGTCGGTGGACGGGCCGAGGGTGCAGACGATCTTCGTGCGGCGATTCATAGAGCGGGGTCGAAAACGGGGGAGTGGAAGCGCTTAGCTCCAAGATACGGAGCTAGGC
>JBCDFO010000588.1:0-2013 GCA_039177895.1 Bacteroidota bacterium | reverse complement strand
AGACGTTGTGCCGCTCCCGCGCGATGATCGGCGGGTAGACCATGCAGGTGCTGTCGTCGACGAAGGTGAACACCGTGTCGAGGTGCATGCACGAGCGCTTGTTGGGCAGGTTCACCATCAGCACGTCGGTGATGGCCGTCTGCGAGAGGAGGCGCTCCACGACGGCCATCACGCCGCCCAGCGAGGTGCGCTCTGACTGCCCGATCAGCACCAGCGAGTCGCTCACCACGAGGAGGTCGCCGCCCTCGAACGAGACGTAGTCCGGCAGCACGAAGAGCTTGTCGCGGTGCGGGGCGAAGCGCGGGTGGTGGCGCAGGATCGTCTCGATGATGAGGCTCTCGCGGCGGCGCGCGGCCATTGCGGCGCGGCTCATCACCACGTGCTCCCCGACGACGGCGCACAGGTCGCGCGTGAAGAGCAGGTTCGGCAGCGGCGGCGCGACGAGTTGCAGCGGCGACGCGCCCGTGATCGCGAAGCGGTAGAGCGCGTCCGGATCGAGCTTGAGCAGGTCGGTCTCGTAGCGACCGTAGTTGCGCTCCGGTAACACGCGGCACAGTTCTGTCACGAACGCCGCCCGCGCGTCGTCGTCGTCGAACGTCTCGCGGAGCAGCGCTCCGATCTGCACCACCGTGTCGGGCTTCCCGACGATCCGCTCGAAGACGGCGCACAGCAGCCGGTGCTCCTCGCGCGCGCGGTCGGTGAAGAGGATGTCGTCGAAGAGCAACTCGTCCTTGTTGTCCGGGGCCACCAGCGACATCTCGTCGCCGGGCGTGTGGACGACGACCTGGCGCAGCAGCGCCGTCTCAGAGGTGACGTGGAGCGTGTCAAGCGTATCGGCCGGGGTTGGGGGGGCGGCAGTCACAGGGGGCATGACGCTGGGAGAGGATGGGGGAGGACCAGCAAAAAGCGCCCGTCCGGGCAAGTCCGGACGGGCGCGCAAGGTACGATGGCGAGTCAGCCTAGCTTCAGTGTCGGCGCTTGGCGAGCAACTCGACGAACCGAAGGATCACGGCGATCACAAGCAGGATCACCAGCACGGGGAAGACAACTTTCAGGAGCGCCACGCCCAACTGCAGCAGGAACGACAGCAGGGAGAACGCGATCATGAGCACGATCGCGACGAGGACAAGTTGGAGGACGCGCTGGATGGTCATAGAGGCCATACGGGGATCGGGGAAAGCACGTAATAAACGTGAGGGAACGGCCGAAGGTCCACGGTGGAACGAGGGCGGAACAGTAGTGGCGTAGGGACCGGACGCAGGCAGACTACGGGAGCTCGAAGAATTCGGCGAGGGCGGTGGCGGTGCCGTCGGCATTGAATCCGCCTAAGAACAGTATTCGACCGTCGTCGAGTTTGGTTGCAGTGTGCCCGTAGCGGCCGATGAGAAGGCGCGGCGCCCCGTTTTTGAGCGGAAACGGAAAGAACTGCTGGGCCTCGGCGGCGAACACCTCGGCCTCGGGGATCGGCGCGCCCGTCCCAAGGACCTGGCCGCCCGCCGCCAGCACGAGGCCAGGTTCGATTAGCGCTGCTGCGTGACCGCTGCGGTCGGTCGTCATCGGCGACACCGGCACGTCGTCGTACGACGGGTCTTGCGCGAGCGTCACCGCCAGAGCGACGGGCTCCACGAGCTGCACGTCCAGCTCCCGCGTGTACGTTCCCGCCAGGATGAAGTCGCCGAAGCCCTGTCCGTCGAGCGGGCCCGTGGGCGTGAAGGTGAACGACGACACTGCCTGCGGCGACCGCGCGAGGTCGGGGCCGATGGCGAGCGTGTTGCGCAGCGTCTCGCCGTCGCCAGCCGGGACGAGTTCGCCGATGCGAAAGTCCGACCGGGTGCCGAGGGTAGTGCCGGTGAGCGAGATGCGGCCACGCCCGCCGATCAGGTAGACGAACGTGCGCCCATCGACCTCCACAGCGTGCGCGGCATGCTCGGTGCGCTCGTAGGGCGGCGTCGTGACTTCGGTGGTGAGGCGGGTGAACGTCCCCGTCGACGGGTCGAAGAGTTCGGGAGCGTT
>JBCDFO010000587.1:0-2034 GCA_039177895.1 Bacteroidota bacterium | reverse complement strand
CACCTACTCGGACGCCGAGCCGGGCACGGTTTTCCTCTCGCTCCTCGCGCCGAGCAAGAGCTACGTCTACGTCCTCGGCGACTTCAACGACTGGCAGCCGGACCCGGCCTACCTCATGCAGCGCGACGTCGTGAGCGAGGATGAAGTCTACTGGTGGCTGGAGATGAACCTCACGCCGGGCGAGACCTACGCCTTCCAGTACCTCGTCGATGGCACGCAGCAGATCAACGACCCCTACGTTCCGCTCGTCCTCGACCCGAACAACGACCGCTTCATCCCCGAGTCGGTCTTCCCCGACATACCCGCGTACCCAGACGAGGCCAACGGCATCGTCGGCGTTATCCAGCCCGGCGCACCCGCGTTCAACTGGCAGGCGACGGACTACGAGCGGCCGGAGCAGAAGGACCTCGTCATCTACGAAATGCTCGTCCGCGACTTCATCACCGCGCACGACTACGACACCCTCGCCGACACGCTCGACTACTTCCAGACGCTCGGCGTGACCGCGCTCCAACTCATGCCGATCTCCGAGTTCGGTGGCAACGAGAACTGGGGCTACCAGCCGACCTTCCACCTCGCGGTCGACAAGTACTACGGCCCGCCCGAGCAGCTCAAGGCCTTCATCGACGCGGCGCACCAGCGCGACATCGCCATCATCCTCGACGTCGTCTACAACCACGCCGACTTCCCGTCGCCGCTCATCGAACTCTTCGGCAGCATCGACGCGAACCCGTACATCAACATCCCCGAGCAGCACCCGTTCAACGTCTTCACGGACCTCGACCACACGTACGTCGGGACGCAGCGCTGGCTGGACCGCGCCAACGCATGGTGGCTCGAAGAGTACCGCGTGGACGGCTTCCGCTTTGACCTCTCGAAGGGCTTCACGACGCAGGACTACGGCGGCAACGTGGGTGCGTGGAGTGCCTTCAGCCAGGGTCGCATCGACTTGCTCACGCGTATGGCGGATGAGATCTGGGAAGTGGACCCGACAGCCTACGTGATCCTGGAGCACTTCGCGGAGGCACGCGAGGACCAAGCGCTCGCCAACTACGGCCGCGACGCGGGCTTCCCCGGCATGATGCTCTGGAACAACATGAACCGCGCCTACAGCCAGAGCGCGATGGGCTACCCGACTGCGTCCGATTTCGAGAGCGGCCTGGAGCGCACCTATCCGCCGAACAACGGCTACCCGCTCGATGGCCAGATCACGTTCATGGAGAGCCACGACGAGCAGTGGCTGATGTACCGCAACCGCAACTTCGGCAACACAGCGGGCGACTACGACACCCGCACCGTCGCGACGGCGTTGGAGCGGATGAAGCTCGTGGGAGCCTTCTTCTACACGGTGCCCGGCCCGCGCATGCTCTGGCAGTTCGGCGAGCTCGGCTACGGCGGCGGCCCCGGCGAGTGCCTCCGCGATGGCGGCGGTGGCGGCGACTGCGCAGGTAACGACCCCGGCCGCACGGGCAACAAGCCCATCCGCTGGGACTACTTCGCCCCGGTGCAGCCGGACCGCAACGGCTTCAACGGCCAGGTCCAGGTCACGAGTGCCGAGGAGCGCGCGGCGCGTGTGCGGCTCTACAAGACGTGGTCGGCGCTGCTGAAGCTGCGTAACGAGAACGCCGTCTTCACCGACGAAGCCACGGCGGTCGGCCTTCGCGTGGGCCGCGTGGCCGACCGCTGGATCACGCTCTCCCTCGCCGACGCGCCCAATGGGCAGCCGAGCGAGGTCGTGATCGTCGGCAACTTCGACGTGGTGGCGCGCGACGTGACGGTCGAGTTCGCGGAAGGTGGCGACTGGTTCAGCTACTTCGACGCGGGCGACCTCAACCTGCCGGGCGCAGGGCCGCAGACCTTCTCGCTCCTGCCAGGCGAGTTCCGCATCTACACCAACGAGTTCGTCGAGAAGCCTGAGCCGGGCCTCGTCGTCACCGATGCCGAGCTGCTCGACGCGTCGGTCCCCGCGACGCTCGCGCTCGACGCCGCCTACCCGAACCCGTTCGCGCGGACGACCACGCTCGAATACGACCT
>JBCDFO010000586.1:0-2037 GCA_039177895.1 Bacteroidota bacterium | reverse complement strand
TGACCCCGGCCTCGGCGCTCGGACTCCCCTACCTCCAGCGTCTCCAGCAGCAAGGCATCCGCTTCGAGGTGCTCAGCACAGCGGCTCCAGCGACCTCCTCTGCCGCCTAACTGGACGCGCCACCCTGCGCGTCGTCCCAGACCTCCTCGCGCCCGTCCATCCGGATGACCACCCACACATGCGGCAGCGTCAGCGCGGCGATGAGCACGAGGTAGAGCCCGATGAACTCGTCGAGCGTCGCAGGGGGCTCGGGCACGATGGCGTAGAGGCCCCACAGGAACGCCAGCGCTAGCAGCGTCGTCGGGACGGCGTGGACCGCGAAGGCCGTCGCCGAGGCGAGCCAGCCGCGCTGCGGGGCGCTTGGGGCCGTCGTGGTAACCGCGGTGAGGCGGACGATGTGCCGCAGTGCGTGCCAGAGGCAGAAGTACACCCCGACAGCCAGCAGCGGGTGCACCGTCGCGAAGAAGGCGGCCAGCAGCGCCACCTCCGAGGCATCGAGCACCCACGCCCGGCGATGGGCCCGGCCCGCCGTGCGAAATCCCACAGCGAGGTACCCGAGCACGACCACACCATAGGCGAACGCACCAGCCAGCAGAACCGACCGGGGCAGCATCGCCGGAATGCCTGTGTCGGACGCGATCACGCCCGCGACGGCGTCCGCCACGGCGAGATAAACTTCGGGAAACGCCAGCAGCGGCACAAACATGGGGAGCGCTCCGCGCACGACGAGCGCCCAGATGCGCTGCCAGCGGTAGACGAGGTGGCCTCCGCCGGTGAGCGTGAGGAGGCTATGCACATCACCCTGCCCCCAGTGCGCCCAGGTCAGCGCGATGAAAAACACGAACGCCGCGACCGGCGCGGCAAACCAGACCGCCAGGTACGCGATGCCGATCAAGAGGTAGGGCGTGAGCACGCTCAGCAGCGGACCCACCCGAAACCGTGCATCGCGGAGGCGCAGCAGCACCACGTGATCCACCGCGCCATGCGGCAGCCCGAGCGCGACGACGCTCAGGAGGAACGGCACGTACACCCACAGCCCGTCCGGCTCTACCCCGGCGACGACCAGCGCCGTCAGTAGCGCAATGCTCCCCCATCCGACGAAGACTGCAGGATGGAGACGGGGCATGGGCGGGGCGGTGAGACAGGGGAGGCAAACCTACCACCGGTCTCAGCATGCATGCGGCCCTACCGCGTGACGGCCTCAGTGCCCACGTTTCCAGTGTCTACGCAGGCACGGGCTCCGCGCGACGCGAGCGCTTCGGCGGTGGCGGCTCCATCGTGCGGGATCCGGACTCCGGAAGCTCCAGCAGCCGCGGCACCTTCCAGGTGTGCAGCATCAGCAGGATGCCCTGCACCACGAGGATGTTGGTCACCAAGAAGAAGAGCGCCTCCTCGATGGGCAGCCCGAAGATGCCGAGGCCCGTCGTGTAGGTCTCCGAGATGTGCCAGATGCCCAGCGCCAGCGCGATCCAGTCCGCGACCCACAGGTAGAGGGTCGGCACGGCGATGGCGATGGCGGCCAAGCGGCGGAAGCGCCAGAGGTGGTGCCCACCGTAGGCCCACTGGAACGCAATCACGGGCGCGGCCCAGACGAGAATGAGCGCGAGGTAGCGCGTCGAATCCTCCGCAAGCAGGAAATAGCCCCAGACCGAGGCAGCGAGCCAGAACGCCACGCCGGTCCAGCGCGCGACACGGGAGGGGCCCTCCACGAAGGTGGCCGTCGTCCAGCCCGAACCGGGGGCCTCACGCCAAAGCAGGCGAAAAAGCCATAGTCCTGTCAGAAGCGGCTGGAGAATGAAAAACAGGTATTCCTCAACGGGCACGTGGCCCACCGTGGCGAGAACGCGGCCGGGCCCGTAGCCCCACACCTCCGTCTCGACGAGGTAGTTGTCCCAAGGCGTCGTGTAGACGAACGCGATCGTGGTGATGGTGAGGAGGGACACGGTCGCCTTCATCGCGTCGCGGGCAGCCACGCGGGGCCCTACGACCTTCAGCATGAGGATCGCGGGGAGCGTAAAGGCGAAATGGAACTGGAGG
>JBCDFO010000585.1:0-2044 GCA_039177895.1 Bacteroidota bacterium | reverse complement strand
CCTGCTGCGCAGCACCATCCGGCAGATCCCGACGGTGATGTTCCTGCTGCTGCCCTTGTTCGCGTTCCTGCTGAAGGTCGTCTACCTCCGCCGCGACTGGTACTACAGTGAGCACCTCGTCTTCGCGCTGCACGTCCACGCGTTTGCGTTCTTCGTCTTCACCGTTGTCGCGTTGCTCATTCTGCTCCCGGTGTCCGACGTTCTCGTCGTTCCGCTCTACCTGGCCGTGCCGCTCTATGTTTTTCTGGCGCAGAAGCACGTCTACGGCCAGGGCTGGCTAAAGACGGCCGTGAAGGGCGCGATGCTGGGCGGGCTCTACTTCCCCGCCCTCATTGCAGGGATCGTGCTCGCCGTCCTGCTCGCGGCGGCGTTTGGGTGAGCCTCAGTCTTGGGTTCGCCCCGGTTCCTGGCGCTACGGCGCTTCGACGATGAGGGCGTCGAAGCGGCCGGTGGCGGTGGTGTAGCGTCGGCTCAACGTCGGGTCCGTGCCCGTAAGCGTCCGGTCGAGTTGCGAGAACCCCACCTCGGGCGTGCCCAGTACACGCTCGTCGCCTACGGTGTCCAAGGCAACGCGGCTTGAGTTGGCTGTCCACAGGCCAGGGGGAGAGAGAGCCTCCGTGGTCAGGGGGGCAGCTCATGCAGGTGCTGCGAAGTGGTATGGGTCGTTGGCTACGTCTCCTACCGACGCGTCATTTCGACGCCAGCCAGGCAGCTCTCGGAGTGGACGACGAGACCACTGGGCAGGAGATGGAAGTGGTGGTGGTGGCTGCTGTCATGCAGCGTGACCTCGTCCACCGGCGTCGCCGGGTCGATGGCGAGGCGCATGTCATCGGGATCGGCGTCCCGGTCAAAGCGGACGACGCCGTCCACGATGGTGTGCGTCGGGATCGCGTAGATGCTCAGCGGGTGCCCGTCGAAGAGTGCCAGGTCCGCGTCCTTGCCGACTTCGATGGAGCCGATGCGGTCGTCGATGCCGAGTTGCCAGGCGGGATTGATGGTGATGAGCGCGAGTGCCTCGTCGTCGGTGAGACCGCCGTAGCGCTGTGCCTTCGCGGCCTCGTGGTAGAGGTGCCGGATGAGCTCGCGCGAGTCCGAGTTGATCGACGTGCGGACGCCGTTGCGGGTGAGGACGGCGGCGTTGTAGGCGGTCGAGTAGTAGACCTCGAACTTGTAGGCATACCAGTCCGAGAAAATCGATGCCCCGGCTCCGAACTCGGCCAGCTCGGGCGCGACCTTGAAGCCCTCGTTGACATGCTGGAACGTGATCCGCTCCACGCCGAAGTCGGCGAGCACGTCCATGAGCATCAGGATCTCGTCGGCGCGGTAGCTGTGCGTATGAATGAGGATATCGCCCGCGAGGACGCCCGCGAGCGCTTCGAGGCGGTCGTCAAAGGGGACGTGCGTGGTCGGCTGCCCTTCCTCCACGGACGCGAGGTAGGCAGCGCGCGCTTCGGCGTAGTGCTCCGCCTCCGTGAACGCGCTGCGGAACACTTGCTCGATGCCCATGCGGCTGAGCGGGCGGATGTCGCGGCCCCGCCCGTGAACGCGGATCGGGTTCTCGCCGAGCGCAAACTTGATCGTCGGCGGCGCGCCCTCCATCTTGAGCGCCTCGGGGTCGAACGTGCCCCAGCGATGCTTGAGCGTCTCGTTCTGCCCGCCGATGACGTTGGCCGAGCCGTGCATCGCGTGACTGACGGTGACGCCGCCGGCGAGCGCGCGGTAGATCCCGAGGTCGAGCGGGTCAACGACGTCGCCCACGTCCACTTCGGCCGTCACCGGGGCCGTCCACTCGTTCACCGACGAGATGCCGAGGTGCGAGTGCGCATCGATGATGCCGGGCATGAGAAACTGTCCCGCCGCGTCGATCACACGAACGCTGCGTGGGGCCTCCAGGCCGGTGCCGATCTCCGCGATCTTGCCGTCGCGAACCAGCACGTCGGTGTTCTCCAGCGTGCCGTTGATGACCGTGAGCACGGTGGCCCCCCGGATCAGCAGGTCGCCCCGCGCGTCGGGCGGCGGTAGGTCAGGCTGCGCGGTCGCGGTG
>JBCDFO010000584.1:0-2087 GCA_039177895.1 Bacteroidota bacterium | reverse complement strand
GGCGACGGCTCCCGCCCACCGGCAACGTGGGTTGGCGACGGCCCTGCTGGCCCGCCTCGAAGCGCGCCTCGTGGACGCGGGCTGCGCGGCCGTGCAGGCGGTCTACCGCACCGACCTCCGCAGCCTCGCCGCCGTCGAGACAGTCCTCGCCAAGCGCGGCTGGGAGCCGTCGCGCCCGGCACAGTACCTCTTCCGCGGCACCGCCGCCGTCCTCGACACACCAACGTTCCAGGACCTCACGCTCCCCGACGGCTGCGCCTTGTTCGACTGGACGGCACTCACGCTACGCGAACAGGCCGCCCTGGAGGCCGAGGTTGGACGCACGATTCCACGTGTGCTTTCGCCCTTCCAGCAGCCCGATCGGCTGGATGCGGCCTGCAGCGTCGGCGCGCGGTGTGGGGGTATGGTTGCGGGGTGGATGCTCCTCCACCGCACCGGACCGGAAGGGCTGCGCCAGTACACGAGCCTGTGGGTGCGTCCGAACTTTGTGGGTACGTCGCTCGCGCTCGTCCTGCTGCGAACGGCCATCGAGCGGCACGCCGCCGCTACTCCAGACGGGGCGGGCCTCTTCGAGGTAGACGCCAGCAACCGGGTGATGCTCAACCTGGCACGACGGCGGCTCAGGCTGACTCCCGAGGTAACGCTACGCGTCGCCGGGAAGCGTCTTCACGCGACCGGTGCTGGCCCGTAGCAGCGAGGTCAACCGGGCTACCCCCTCCCGGAGTGCGCGCTCGTCCACGCCTGCGTAGCCGAGCAGGAGGCCCGGCTGGGCCGTCGCGCCGAGGTAGCAGGGCGACAGCGGCGGGACGTGCAGCCCCGCCTCGGCCGCGCGCGCCGACAGCGCGAGGTCGTCGGACGGCGACGGAAGGCGGGCGCAGACGTGGAGCCCCGTATCGGACGGCCCGACCGTCACGAGCGCCTCGAGGCCATCGTGGACAGCGTCGAGGAGCGCAGCGCGGCGCTGGCGGTAGACCGCGCGCGTCCGGCGCAGGTGCGCGGCGAAGTGCCCACGCTCGACGAACGCTGCCGCCACAGCCTGCACGAGCGCCGAGGGCTGGCCGCCAAACGCCTCGACCGCCCGCTCGACCACGCCGACGAGCGACTCGGGCAGCACGACGTAGCCGAGCCGCAGCCCTGGAAACAGCACCTTGTTGAACGTGCCGACGTAGATCACGCGTCCGGCGCGGTCGAAGCTCTGGAGCGGCGCGAGCGGGCGGCCGACGTGTCGAAACTCGCTGTCGTAGTCGTCCTCTACGATCCACGCGCCCGACGAGGCGGCCCAGGCGAGCAGGGCCGTTCGGCGTTCCGCGGAGAGCGTCACGCCGGTGGGATACTGGTGCGAGGGTGTCACGTAGGCCAGCCGCGCGCCCGGGGCCATGTCGAGCCCCGCCTGCACGTCGAGGCCGCTGCCGTCCACGGGTATGGGCACGAGCCGGGCCTCTGTGAAGGCGGCGCGCGCGCCGAGGTAGCCGGGGTCCTCGACCCAGACGGAGTCGCCGGGGTTGAGGAGGACGCGGGCGAGCAGCGCGAGCGCCTGCTGCGTGCTCGTCACGATGAGCAGCTGATCCGGCGCGCACTGGACGCGGCGGGTGCGTGCCAAGTGGTCGGCCAGCGTCGTCCGCAGCCCCAGGTCGCCGAGGAGCGGCGGCGAGCGCTGGAGGTCGCGGCCGCGCGCGTGCAGGACCTCCGTCACCAGGCGGTTCCACGCTGCGAGCGGGAACACCTCCTCGCTCGGGAGGCACGGCGCGAAGCCTGTCGGCGTCCCCGGCGCGTCGCGGTAGCGCACGAGCGCCCCGAGGCTTCGCCCCAGCGCTGAGAGCGACGGCGCGGAGGGCGGTTCCGGAGCGGAGCCCACCGCTGCGAGCGGAGCCGGGCGCGTCGGCAGCAGATCCACCACGAACGTCCCTGCGCCGCGCCGCCGCACCACGAAGCCCTCGGCGACGAGTTCGTCGTAGGCCAGCTCGACGGTCGTGCGCGAGACGCCGAGGTCGCGGGCGAGCACGCGCGAGGCGGGCAGCCGCGTCCCCGCACCGAGGTGCTCGCGCAGGATGAGCCTGCGCAGGTGGTCGCGCAGCCGATGGTAGAGC
>JBCDFO010000583.1:0-2094 GCA_039177895.1 Bacteroidota bacterium | reverse complement strand
GGTGAGGAGGACGCTCTGCGGATCGTCGAGCGCTGTCGCAGGATCACCCACCACGAGCGGGAGATCGAACGTGGTGAGGATCGACGGGTCGGCGAAGGCGAAGCCGTCCACGCTACGACTCTCACCGTCCACGCTCAGGTAGGGCGACCGATAGCCCAGGCGGATGTAGTCGGCGATGTCGGCGGGCAGCGCATCGGTCAGGACCGTCTTCATTCCCGCAGGAATGTTGGCCGAGCGCGTCTCGGGGTCGTCGCCCATCCACTCTCCCACTTCCTTGGCCCCGTAGGTCAGCCGGTAGGTCTGGTCTGCGAGCGGGTGCTGCGTGTCGAACGACAGTTCGTGCTGCACGAAGAGCACGAGCAGGAAGCACGCAGCCAGCCCGATGGCGAGGCCCCCGACGTTGAGCGCCGTGATGCCGCTCTGGCGGCTCAGGCTGCGGAAGGCGACGAGGAGGTAGTTTTTAGTCATGAGGTCGTGGGTCTAGCGTCGAGGGTCATGAGTCGTGGCACAGACCCGCGACCCTCGACACACGACCGTCAGAGGCTGCGCACCGACGGTGAGCGGCACTGCACGAGCCCCAGGGCAGGCCGCGCACCGCCAGCGCGCAAGAAGGAAGAACAGAGGAAGGCCGTGGCCGCCAATCAGTTGCTAGAGCGCTCGGCCGTCCAGACCGAGAGGAAGCCGCGCTCGACGGCGTGCGTGGTACCTCGAAGTTGGCCGTCTTCGAGGCGGGCCGCGTGGAGGTAGCGCGTCGAGCCGTCCGTCGTCACGAAGGCGACGTGAAGCACGTCCCAGTCGGCGTTGTAGCGCGCGACCTGGACGGGCGAGCCGTAGAACTGCGCCTCGAACGTCCCATCGTCGTGCACGGCCGTTACCGTGAACGGCTGCGTGTAGCCCTCCGCGTCCGGCATCGGCCGGAGGTCGACCGTCCAGGTCCCCACGAGCGCCGATGGATCGGCGGGGGTGGGACCGGGCGCGGTGCCGAGCCAGAGCGGCAAGACCAGCAGGAGGGCAGCGGTACGAAAGACAGAGACAAGACGCATGACCATGCACGGGTGTGGTCGCTCAGGCCGGGTGCAGGACGTGAGACCCACGACCCTGGACCTGCGACCGCCGAAGGCGTTAGCGCGGTAGCGCGTACTCCTTCTGAATGAAGTTCTCCGAGACCACCTGGCCGTCGAAGAGGTAGATCACGCGGTGGGCGTACTCCGCGTCGGAGGGCGAGTGGGTCACCATCACGATGGTGGCGCCCGCCTCGTTCATCTCGCTGAGCAGCTTCATCACCTCGTCGCCGTTGGTCGAGTCGAGGTTACCCGTCGGCTCGTCCGCGAGGATGAGCTTCGGGTTGGCGACGACGGCGCGCGCGATCGCGACGCGCTGCTGCTGGCCGCCGGAGAGCTGCTGCGGGAAGTGGTTGCGGCGGTGCGCCATCGCCACGCGGTCGAGCGCGGCCTCGGTGCGCTCCTTGCGCTCCTTGCTGTCCAGCCCGAGGTAGAGCAGCGGCAGCTCGACGTTCTCGAACACCGTCAGCTCGTCGATCAGGTTGAAGCTCTGGAAGACGAAGCCGAGGGTGCCCTTGCGGAGCTCGGCGCGCTGGCGCTCGGAGTAGCCCGAGACGTCCTCGCCGTCGAAGACGTAGTGGCCGCCCGAGGGCGTGTCGAGCATGCCGAGGATGTTGAGGAGCGTCGACTTGCCGCAGCCGGACGGCCCCATGATGGCGATGAACTCGCCACGCTGGATCTCGACGCTGATGGAGTTGAGCGCCGTCGTCTCGACCTCGTCGGTCGTGTAGACTTTGCTCATGTCTTGGGTGCGAATCATGGTGTTGGGTGGGGCTGTGTTTCAGTGAAGAGTGGGGCGGTGAGGCTGTGTTGCGGTGAGGCGGTAGGGCAGTGACCACTGCTGCACCGCGACACCACTGCACGGCGTCACTCCAAGTTGAGCTTCTCGGCCTCGCCGAAGGTGTCGTAGCCGGAGGTGACCACGCGGTCGCCGGGCTGGAGGCCGTCGAGGACCTCGAAGAACTGCGGGTTCTGGCGACCGAGGCGGATCGTGCGTTTCTCGGCGATGCTGCCGTCCGCGGAGACGGCGAAG
>JBCDFO010000582.1:0-2099 GCA_039177895.1 Bacteroidota bacterium | reverse complement strand
GGCGTGGTCGCCCAGGCCGTCGAGCACGACGCCGGCGCGGCGCTCCTGCTTGCCCTTCGTCAGCGCGAGCAGGAGCTGGAGGAAGAAGAACTCCTCGAACTTGAGCCGCCGCACGGCCCGCCCGCGCTCGGCGGCGTCCTTGGGGAAGTGGACTGCCCGCAGCGCCACGTTGCCCGGGATCAGCCCGAACCGCTCGCGCACCGAGGCGGGCAGCACCTCGGGAATCGCCATCCCGTGCGCCTTGATGAGCCCGTAGATGAGCTTGCGGAACGTGCGGCTGTTGAGGCCGACCTTGTCCAGCGCCGCGCCGCCGGGGTAGAGCGGCACGATGCGGCCGGTCGTGAGCGCCGCGCTGGCGTCGTCGAGCTTGTCCGCCTCGGGGTGGGCGATCGAGAACTGCGAGCCGTACTTCTCGGCCTTGCCGTGGAAGGCGTACGTGTCGCCTTTGTTGTAGAGCCGGTGGATCCAGTTCGCGCCGCGGAACCAGACGCACTTGAGCGTGCCGCCGCTGTCGTCGGTCACGCGCAGCTCGAAGCGGCTCCGCCCGCCGCGGCCGGGCACGAGGCCCTTCGCGGTCACCGTCCCGACGACCGTCACCGGCCCCGCCTCGGTGATCTGGCGGATGGGCGTGACGGTGCTCCGGTCGAGATACCGGCGCGGGTAGTAGCGCAGCAGGTCGCGGAACGTCGCGACGCCGACCTTGCGGAGCGGCTCGGCGCGGCGCTCGCCCACACCGGGCAGCGCCTCGATGTCGGTGTCGAGGACGGAGTCGGGGCTCGTGGTCGTCTCGGCGGCCATGCCACAAGCTAGGCGTGCCTCGGTGACGCCTGGCGCGTCATCGGCGCGCCGTCGTGACATTGTCGTGATCTCCCGCGGCTGGAAACTGCGTAATACAAGAGTAGAGCCTCTCCCTGGTCCTATGCGCTCCTGGTTCACCGCTGGCCTCCTCGACTGGGCCGCCCGCTGCGACGTCTCCGGCCGCCCCGAGGCGGCCTCCGAGGCGGTCGCCCTCGCCCGCCACCCGACGGCCGTGCCGCCGTCCCGCATCCGGGCGCTGGCTGCGTCCATCGAAGCCGCGGGGGACGCTACCCTCGCCGCGGCGGTGCGCCGCCTCGCGTCGGAGGCCGAGCCGGCCTGAGCCGTCGGTCTACGCCGTCGTCGACCCCGAGGCGGTCGTGTGGGCCGAGGCGCAGGACGTGTACGTGTGCCTGCACACCGACGACGGCGGGGTGGTCGTGCGCCAGCGGCTCTACCAGATCCACGAGCAGCTCCAGATCCATGACCGCCTCGGGGCCGGGCGGTTCGTGCGCGCGCACCGCTCGGCGGTCGTCAACGGGGCGCGGGTCGCGCGGCTCGTGCCGGGTGCCCAGGGCCGGGCGACGCTGGTGATGGACGACGGCGCGGCGGTCCCCGTCAGCCGGTCGTGCCGGGCGGACGTGAACGCGATGCTCGCCCGCCTCGGGGTGCGGGGGTAGCCTGAGTGGCACCCGGGGCTGGCTCGGCGAGGAGCACGGAGTGGGCCCGGCAGGATTTGAACCTGCAACCGTCCGGTTATGAGCCGGCTGCACTAACCGTTGTGCTACGAGCCCGGGCCGCGAAGCTACAGCCGCCTCGGAGTCTCCTCACCACCGCCTCGGGGACGTACGCATCGTTTGAAAGCACAGGGGCGCCGTCGCATAAATTTATTAGGCCCTCCTTGGAGGAGCGTTCGGGGGCGGGATAAATTGAGGCTCCCCGCCTTCGCGTGTGCCCGCCGGATGGACAAGATCGACGACATCGACGCCCAGATCCTCCACCTCCTCCAGACCGAGGGGCGGATCAAGCGCAAGGACATCGCCGAAGCGGTCGGTCTCTCGATCCCGTCCGTCTCCGACCGGATGCGCAAGCTCGACGCGCGCGGCGTCGTCACCGGTTTCCACGCCTCGGTCGATGCCAAGCGCCTCGGCCACGACGTGACCGCGTTCGTGTTCGTGCAGTCGATCGGCAGCGATCACTACCCGGAGTTTATCGAGACGGTGACCGCGATGGACGAGGTTCTGGAGCTGCACTCGATCACCGGCGACGGCTCGCACGTGCTCAAGCTGCGGGTTCGCACCACG
>JBCDFO010000581.1:0-2111 GCA_039177895.1 Bacteroidota bacterium | reverse complement strand
GGCTGGCACGATGACGGGGAGAACACCTACACGATCACCCGAGGCAACAACGTCTACGCCTACGAGGACCGCAGCGACCGCAACCTGCCGGGCTACAGCCCTGACGGCGGGGCCGGCCTCGTGTTCGACTTCTCCTTCGCCGACGACAACGATCCCGTCGCGCACGAGGACTTCGCCATCACCAACCTGTTCTACTGGAACAACCTCATCCACGACATCCTCGTGGCCTACGGCTTCGACGAGGCCAGCGGCAACTTCCAGGAGACCAACTTCTCCGGCCAAGGGCGCGGCGACGACTACGTCCGGGCCGAGGCGCAGGACGGCAGCGGCACGAACAACGCCAACTTTGCCACGCCCCGCGACGGCTCACGCCCCCGCATGCAGATGTACGTGTGGGACGCGGCCATCTTCGCGATCGTCGAGCCGGTGGCTGATGCGGGGGAGTACCCGACGGGGTCGGCCAGCTTCGGCCCGGTCTTCCCGGCCGACCCGCTCATCGGCGACGTCGTGCTCGCGGAGGACGAGAGCTCCTCGTCGCGCTCCTGTGACGCGATCGTCAACGACGCGGAAGTCGCAGGCAAGGTGGCATTGATCGAGCGCGGCGACTGCAACTTCGTCGACAAGGTGCGCAACGCGCAGGATGCGGGTGCGATCGCCGCCATCGTCTTCAACTGCGAGCCCGGCGCGGAGGGCTGCAGCCCCAGCAACCCCGGCGAGGGCCTCACCGGCATGGGCCTGCCCGACGGCGACGACGGGGAGGACATTGAGATCCCCTCGGTCTTCGTGCAACGCAGCACCGGCCTGATCCTCGCCGACAACGACCCGGCTAGCGTCTCGCTCACAGGCGCCGCGCGCGACAGCGACCTCGACAACGGCGTCATCATCCACGAGTACGCCCACGGCATCTCGAACCGCCTCACGGGTGGCCCTTCGGCGTCCTCGTGCCTCGGCAACGCCGAGCAGGCGGGCGAAGGCTGGAGCGACTACTACGGCCTCATGCTCACCATGACCGCCGCCGACGCGGCCACGCAGCGCCGCGGCATCGCGACGTACCTCGAGTTCGAGAGCACAGACGGCCAGGGCATCCGCCCCGCGCCCTACTCGACCGACATGAGCACCAACCCGCTCACCTATGCCGATGTGGCCAACGTGAATGGCATCTCCCAGCCGCACGGCATCGGGACCGTCTTCGCGACGATGCTCTGGGAGATGACCTGGAATCTGATCGACCGCTACGGCTTCGACGCAGACCTCATCAACGGCACGGGCGGCAACAACCTCGCGCTGCAGCTCGTCACAGACGGCCTGAAGCTGCAGCCGTGCAGCCCCGGCTTCGTCGATGCGCGCGATGCCATCCTGGAGGCGGATAGGCTGGCCAACAACGGCGTGAACCAGGACCTCATCTGGGCGGCCTTCGCCAAGCGCGGCCTCGGCGTCAACGCCGACCAGGGAAGCCCGAACGACCGCACCGACGGGACCGAGGACTTCACTACGCCGCCGCCGGTCGCCAGCGAGACTGACGAGGCACTCACGGGCACGCACAGCCTGAGCGCGGTCTACCCGAACCCGTTCAACCCCCAGGCGTCGTTCACGCTGCAGGTCGCTGCGGCGCAGGACGTGACGGTCGCGGTCTACGACATGCTCGGCCGCCGCGTGAGCGTGCTGCACGACGGGGCCCTGGCTGCCGGATCCGTGCATCGCTTTGCCGTGGACGGACAGGGCTTTGCGAGCGGCACCTACGTGCTGCGCGTCCAGGGCGAGCGCTTCGCTGAGACGCGCCGCCTCACGCTCGTGAAGTAGGCCCTTCGCGACACCACGAGGCGACGCCGCCTGACCAGAGGAGCGGGGCGGGGGGGTAGGGACACGGCGCGCGGGCGTTTGGGCACACCGTCACCATAGAATCGCGGGCACCCGCCCCGCGCGGGGATCCGAACCCCCGGGCGCGCTCCTCTAGTCAGGCTGCGTCGCCTCGTGGTGTCGCGAAGCGCCTACTTCACGAGCGTGAGGCGGCGCGTCTCAGCGAAGCGCTCGCCCTGAACGCGCAGCACGTAGGTGCCGCTCGCAAAGCCCTGTCCGTCCACGGCAAAGCGATGCACGGCGCCAGCAGCGAG
>JBCDFO010000580.1:0-2145 GCA_039177895.1 Bacteroidota bacterium | reverse complement strand
CGGTGCACGACCTGCACCGCTGGAACCGCGCGCTCTACGGCGGCGAGGTCTTCGACGACCCGGCGACGCTCACGGCGATGACGACGCCTGAAGGAGCCGCTGCGGAACGGGACTATGGGTTCGGCATCGGCGCGGGGATGCAGCAGATCGGCGGTGCCCAGCGCAAGGTCTACCAGCACAGCGGTGGCATTCCCGGCTTCGCGACGCAACTCGCCTACACGCCGGACGATGCCGTAACGCTCGCGGTGCTCGACAACGCCGAGGGCAACTCGGGCGCGGTGCTCATGGCGATGGCGCGCTCGTTCTACGGCGAAGACGTCCAGCTTCCGCCGGAGCCCATCATGCAGGTGCTCATGCGGACCATCGAGGACGCCGCGAGTCGGGAAGCCGGCGTCGAGGCGGCCCTCGCGCAGTACCGCCAACTCAAGAGCGAGGACCCCGACGGCTATGACTTCGGCGAGGGCCAGCTGAACGCGCTCGGCTACTACTTCCTCCAAGAGGGCGATACAGACGCGGCGATCTCGATTTTCCAACTCAACGTCGAGCAGTTTCCGGCGGCCTCGAACCCGTACGACAGCCTGGGCGAGGCCTACATGGAGGCTGGGCAGAACGACCTCGCCATCGAGAACTACCAGAAGTCCATCGAACTCAACCCCGGCAACCAGAACGGGAAGGACATGCTCGAACGGCTCGGCGTCACACCGGAGGTGGCAGAGGTGAACGTCAGTGAGGAGGTGCTCCAGCGCTACGTCGGGACCTACCGCCTCCAGCCGGGCTTCGACATCGTCGTGACGAACGAGGGCACGCAGCTCTTCGCGCAGGCGACGGGCCAGCCGCGCTTCGAGGTCTTCCCCAAGACCGAGACGGAGTTCTACCTCACCGTCGTCGAGGCACAGATCACCTTCGAGGTGACGGACGGCGCTGCGACCGGGCTCATCCTTCAGCAAGCGGGTCGGTCGCTTCCTGCGCCGAAAGTCGAGTAGAAGTTCCGCGTTGGGGGTGCGGCGATTGGGCTTGACCTACCAGACCAGTCGCCGCACCTTATTCGACTCTCGACTCTCGACTCTCGACTCTCGACTCTCGACTCTCGACTCCTATTCCCGCGTGCTCCCGCCTCGGTGGCGACGGCCCTGGCCCCACATCAGCTTGCCGCGCAGCGTGCCGAAGTAGGTCTGGCCGGGGAGCGTCACGAGGCGGGCCGTGTGGGCCGCGCGCTGGACGGTGATGCGCAGCCCGTCCGTGCCGGGGCGCTCCGTCTGGCCGTCGGCGGCAAAGACGTAGCCGCCGCTCCGCGCACGCACCGTC
Organism: Bacteroidota bacterium; assembly: GCA_039177895.1. Lineage (GTDB taxonomy): Bacteria > Bacteroidota > Rhodothermia > Rhodothermales > Rubricoccaceae > JBCBEX01. Next base: position 840 of record JBCDFO010000580.1, on the reverse strand, counting down.
AGCTCAATGGTGCAGTGCTCGGGGAGGATGATCGGCCGCGCGGTGAGCGTGTGCGCCGCAATGGGCGTGAGCACCACCACGCCCGAGCCTGGCGTGATGATCGGGCCGCCTGCCGAGAGCGAGTAGGCCGTCGAGCCGGTCGGCGTGGCGACGATGAGGCCGTCGGCCCAGTACGTGTTCAGGTAGAGACCGTCCACGGTCGCCTCGACCTCGATCATGCTCGTCGAGCCCGACTTGTCGATCACGAAGTCGTTCATCGCCACGAACGTCTCGTCGGGGACGGCATCGCCCTGGTCGTTCGTAGCTCCGTCCTCGTCGTGGTGGAGGGTGGCCTGGAGGAGGAGGCGCTCCTCGATGGCATAGTCCCCGGCTTCGATCTGTTCGAGCGCATCCGCGAGGTCGTTGACCTCCACCTTCGCCAGAAACCCGAGCCGCCCGATGTTGACGCCCAGCACCGGCGTACCCGTCGTGCCCACGTCCGCGACGGACCGAAGCATGGTCCCATCGCCGCCGAAGGAGAGGACGAGGTCGGCGTGGTGCGCCAGGTCGGCGACGGCCTCGCGGCGGCAGGTCGCGGCGTCCACGAGCCCGCGCCGGTCGAGGCCCTCGGCGATGTGGCTGTCGAGGCAGTAGCCGTGCCCGTGCGCGTCGAGGCGACGGAGGAGGTCCGCAACGGCCGGCCAGAGCTCGTCTTTGTATGGGTTGCCGGTGATGCCGTAGGTCATAAAGTGCGGGGCAGGGGAGCGGTGTGTCCAAAACATACGTGCGTGACGTAAGGTCGGGCCGCCTGGAAGCGACAGGGGCTCAGGTCGGGGAGTTTCCCCGGTTGACACGAAGGGG
>JBCDFO010000579.1:0-2167 GCA_039177895.1 Bacteroidota bacterium | reverse complement strand
GGCGTCTTCGTTCCCGCCGCGGATGCGCGCCGCCGCGCCCCAGTCGAACGACGGGGCCGCCGAGCGGAGGTAGATCGCGCCCGCGAGCGCGTTGCGCCCGGAGAGCGTCGACTGCGGCCCGCGGAAGACCTCGATGGACTCCAGGTCCCACGACCCGCGCGCTGTGCGGGAGGTCGTGAAGAGCCCCTGCGGCACGTTGTCGACGTAGAGCGTTGCCGTGGGCGAGCCGCCGCCGAACCCAACGTTCGAGATACCGCGGATGTTGAACGTCCCGCTCCCGGCCGTGGACACGTTTCCGACGAGGCGGACGGCGTCCTCCCAGTCGCGGACGGGGATGGCTTCGAGCTCGGCCCCCGTCACCACGCCGACGCTGGATTGCGTCTCCTGGAGGTTGCGCACGAACCGCTCGCTGCGCACGACGACCTCGGCGAGTTGGTCGGCGTTCTCGCCCAGCGCGAGCTCGACGTAGGCCGTCTCACCCGCCTCGATGGCGACGGTCACCTCAACGGACGTGTAGCCCACGAACGAAGCGATGACGGTGACGTCGCCCACCGGGACGTTCCGGATGGTGAACTTGCCAAAGGCGTCGGTGGCAGCCCCGAGGTTGGTAGCGTCGAGGCGGACGGTCGCGCCGGGGAGGAGTTGGTCGCTGGCGGCGTCGGTGACGCGGCCGGTGAGGGTGCCCGTCTGCGCCCACGCTGGAAGGCTGAGCAGCAGAAGCAGGACCGAGAGGACAGGACGAGGCATAGGTGGGGGTGTGGATGGGGTGGTCGTCCCAAGATCCACTAATCTAGACCGAGTCTAAATTAAGGACCGTGTGAAAATCCACCCGCCCCCATGCCTTCCCTACGGCAGCGTCAGGCGCACGCCGAGCCCCAAACAGCGCCCGTGGACGGGACCGTAGACGTAGGCCGTGTCGAAATTCGGCCCGAACGGGTTTGCCGGATCCACGAGCGGCTGCGCCTGCGTGTAGTCGAACACGTTCTCGACAGCGAGGTAGACCTGGCCGAGGGCTCCACTCGGGAGGGCCACGTCCTTCGTCACCTGCAGGTTGTGCAGCGCGAACGTCGGCGAGGTCGTCGGGCGCTCGAACGGCGCGTCGTACTCCGGCAGCGCCATCGGGCCGGTGAGGTTCATCGTGTAGTCCACGGCGACCCCGCGCGGGAGCTGGTAGGTCGCGTTCACCACGCCCTGGAAGTCGGGGGCGAACTCCAGCGGGCGTGTCTCGCCGTCCTCGTCCACAAACACGTCCATGACCGTCGCGCCGACGGTGTAGGTGAGCGGGAGCGCGGTGAGGCTCTGCGAAAGCGTCAGCGAGACGCCGCGCGTGGTCGCCGAGCCGTCGAGGTTGGCGTAGACGATCTGGCCGGGGGTGTCATAGTTCGGTTCGATCTTGTTGGTGAAGTAGGTGTAGAACCCCTCCACGTCGATGGTGAGCGGGTTCGCGCCGAACGGGACGATGTGCTGGAGGCTGACCGTGCCGTTGACGGAACGCTCGGGCGCGAGGTCGTCGAGGATGACGGTCGCGCGCGCCCCGGTGTAGGCGGCGTGGTCCTCGGTGAAGAGGTTGACGATGCGGAAGCCTGTCCCGGCGTTGAGGCGCAGCGTGGTGTTGTCGCCTGGCGTCAGCTTGAGGCTCGCGCGCGGCGACGGGACGACGCCAACGTCTTCCTGATAATCCAGCCGCAGCCCACCGAGCAGGCGCACCACGTCGGAGGCGACCCACTCGTGCTGGGCGAACACGCCGGGGATGAGACGGTTGTCGGGCGCGTTCTCAATCTCATTGCCGTCGTCGTCGAAGACGCCCGTGGCGCCGGTGTTGTCGTCGTAGCGCTGGGCGCGGAGCGCGGCCCCGAAGAGCGTCGAATGCTGCGAGCCGAAACGGACCGGCGCGATGAGTTGGGCGAAGGCCGTCGTCTGGCGGGCCTGGTAGTCGGCGTCGCCGTAGAAGCTGTCCTGGTCGTGGTGGTTGAACGCGAGGTCGAGCTTCACGCCTTGGCGCGGCGCGAGGTGCGCGCTGCCGACGGCCTCGACGCGGTGCGTGCGGATCGTCTCGCCGTAGATCTCGTCCGAGCCGCGGAGATCGTCGGAGAAGTTTTCGACGAACGCCTCCGTGCCGCCGAGGCGGTCCTCGTAGTAGTAGCGCACCGAGAGGTCGGCCTGCTGG
>JBCDFO010000578.1:0-2176 GCA_039177895.1 Bacteroidota bacterium | reverse complement strand
GCCGCAATCCACCCGGCACCCTGCTTGACGGCATCCTTCAGCATCCGCTTCCCCGGCACCACGCCGAACAGCTAGGAGCGCAGGCGTTCCGCTACCGCCCGACGCTGGCCTTGAGGTGGGCTGGGAGGACCTGCCGGGGCGGCCCGGCATGCCCGATCAGGCTCGCGTAGACCTCGCGCATCCGGTCGCCGTTGGTCGTCCAGAGGTAGTACTTCCCGCGCTCGATGGCCCCGAAGCTGAGGCGGTCGTAGCGCTCGGGCACGTCCGTGATCCAGCGGATGGCGTCGGCGATGCCGCGGGCGACCTGGCTGGGGATCGTAACGGGCACCTTCACGCCGCAGTCCGCCGTCACCATGTCACGCGCGCCCTGGTGGTCGAGCGCCACCACGGGCACGCCGTTGGCGAAGGCTTCCAGGACGACGTTGCCCGAGGTGTCGCGGAGACTTGAGAAGGCAAACACGTCGGCATCGGCATAGGCCGCGAGCGCCTCGTCGTAGGAGAGCGACCCGCGGAAGTCGCAGCGAGGCAGATCTGCGAAGCGGTCGGCGTCCGGGCCGTCGCCGATCACAGTCAGGTCGTAGTCGCCGGGCCCGTCGAGGAGGTGCTGGAAGGCGTGGCGCATGATCTTCGTACCCTTGCGCCGGACGCAGTGGCCGACCCACAGGACGCGCACGGGACCGGGGCGGCGCTCCGCCCAGCGCTTCGGCGCACCGACGCCGCGCACCCCGGTCTCCAGCAGCAGTTGTGGGGTGCCGTCGTAGAGCGGCGCGAGGTCCCGCTGGTTCGTGGAGTTGGCCGCGAGGAGCACGTCCGCCTCCTTCGCCGCGCGGCGGACGCGCGGGCTCGTCCGGAGTTGGACGCGGTTGAGGATGTTGCGCACGACCTCCGCCACCGCGTCGTGCGGCTTGATGGTGTGGAGGAACTGCCAGGGGAAGTTCTGTGTCCCCCCGACCGGTCCCCAGACGAACGGCACGCCGCCGATCTGCCAGGCATAGCCGGGCTCGCGGAAGCCGACCATGTTGGCGTGGTGGATGAGGTCGAAGCCGACCTGGGCATGGAGCCGCTTGGCGAGGTCGGCGGCGCGCCGGTTCCACGCACGGAACACCCGACCGTTGACGAAGGGATTCGTGCGGCCCTCCCACTCGTAGTCTGTGAGCGATACGTAGTGCCAGTGGACGCCCGGCGTCGGGCCGTGCTCGGCCTCGAAGGCGCGGATATCGGACTCAAACTCGCGCTGCTCGGTGATGACCCACACGTCGAAGTGGCGCGCGGCCTCGACGGCGCGGTTCCAACCGACCTTGGGCTCAGAGCCGTGAAACGGGCTGCACGCGTAGGCGATCAGCAGGACCCGCGGACGCGGCGAGGCAGGGGCGCGCACGAGATCGGGAGGCGAAAGTGCCTCGGTTATGGGAGCAGCAGGTTGCACGGACGACGACCGACGGGGTCGGGTTTGGCGGCAAGGGAGCGTGTATGTGTGGCTAGCCGACAAGGTTCGTGCCGTTGTGAGGCGCTCGACGCGTTATCCCGAGGCTCCGCCGACCACCAGCACGATCTCGCCGCGCACCTTGGGCTGGCTGCCGTAGTGCGCGGCCAGCTCGGTCAGCGTGCCGCGCCGGACTTCCTCGAATGTCTTCGTGAGTTCGCGCGCCACGGCGGCGGGACGGTCGGGGCCCAACACCTCGGCGAGCTGACCGAGCGCCTTCACGAGCCGGTGCGGGCTCTCGTAGAGCACCATCGTGCGCGGCTCGTCGGCGAGCGCCTTGATGCGCGTCTGGCGGCCCTTCTTCTGCGGGAGGAAGCCCTCGAACACGAACCGATCCGACGGCAACCCGCTCGCCACGAGCGCGGGGACAAACGCCGTCGGGCCCGGGAGCGCCGCCACGGGGAGGCCCGCTGCGTGACAGGCGCGGACGAGCAGGAAGCCCGGGTCCGAGATGCCCGGTGTGCCCGCGTCCGAGATCAGCGCGAGGTGCGCGCCCGCCTCCATCTGCGCGACGAGGCGCGGCGTCTTCTGGTGCTCGTTGTGCGCGTGGAAGCTCGTCGTGGGCGTCTCGACGGCATAGTGGGCGAGCAGCACGCCCGAGGTACGCGTGTCTTCGCAAGCGATGAGGTCGGCCTCCTTCAGCACGCGCAGCGCGCGGAACGTGAGGTCGTCGAGGTGGCCGATGGGCGTGGG
>JBCDFO010000577.1:0-2176 GCA_039177895.1 Bacteroidota bacterium | reverse complement strand
CACGTTCGTCGCGAAGATCACGGACCGCTTCGGCAACACGGTCGCGGCGTTCTTCCCGGAGGACAGCGGCCAGGAGGCGCTCAGTGCCTCGTCCGCCTACACCGTCGTGGATATGATGCGCGGCGTGGTCGACTACGGCACTGGCCAGCGCATCAACTCCAAGTTCGGGCTCGGCCAGTACGACTTCGCCGCTAAGACTGGCACGACGCAGGAGTCGGCCGACGGCTGGTTCATCATGATGCACCCCGAGATGGTCGTCGGCGCGTGGGTCGGCTGGAACGACCGTCGCGTGTCCTACCGCTCGGACTGGTGGGGCCAGGGCGCGCACAACGCGCTCTACCTCGTGGGCGACTTCACGCGCCGCCTCAGCCGCGCCGACGACCCCGCGATCCGCCTCGCGAAGACGCGCTTCCGGGAGCCGCCTGGCTACGTGGAGCCGATCCCGCTCGACATGCAGTACGAGGACCAGTGGTACGATCGTACGGAGTGTCGCGAACTCACCGGCGAGAACTGCGACGGACCCAGCGGCAGCGACGCGGGGCGACCGGAATCGGGCCGCATCGAGTGGTAGGGACGCTATCAGCTTTCGGCTATCAGCTTACGCACCGACCTCTTCGGCGCGGGCAGCGAGGGACTCCCACTGTTCGTAAAGCCGCTTGAGCTCCCGCTCCGCCTCGGCGAAGGCGTCCATCGTGGCGGAGAACTCGTTGGGGCGGTTGTAGAGGTCCGGGTCGGCCATCTTGACCTCCAGCGTGTCCTTCGCCTCCTCCTTCGTCGCAATCGTGTTTTCGACGCGCTCGATGGCGGGGCGCAGCAGCTCGTTGGGTAGCGTGGCGGCGTCGAGCTTCTCGCCCTTCTGGAGCGCGCGGTAGAGCTGGTTGCGTAGCTCTGCCTCCCGCCGCTTCTCTTCTTTGGTCTTTTTGCCGCCGGATGAACTGCTGCTGGATGATCCGTTCGATGTCGGCGTGGGGGCGGTTTGCAAACCGCCCCTACCGGTTTTGGTGTCCCGCTGTGGCTTTGAAGTAGTGCCATTCGCTTGCTGGACCTGTGCGGCGGTGCCGTGCGTGCGCTGCCACTGGACCTCGGTGTAGGTGCCCTCGTAGGTCCGCACGTCGCCATGCTCGACGTACCACACCGCGTTGACGACCTCATCGAGGAAGGCGCGGTCGTGGCTTATGAGCACGAACGTGCCGCCGTACTGCCGCAGCGCCTCGGCAAGCACGTTCTTGGAGGCGATGTCGAGGTGGTTCGTGGGCTCGTCCAGCACCAAGAAGTTGACGGGCGAGAGGAGCGTCCGGGCGAGGGCCACGCGGCTGCGCTCGCCGCCGGAGAGCACCGCGATGGGCTTGAAGACGTCGTCGCCGTGGAAGAGGAACGCGCCCGCGAGCGCCCGCAGTTCGGTGTCGGAGTGCCCGCGTGCCTTCTCACGGAGTGCTTCGAGGATGTTCTGGCTCGGGTCGAGGTCGTCGGCCTGGTGCTGGGCGAAGTAACCCGTCGTCACGCGGTAGCCCTCGTCGCGCGTGCCGTCGAAGTCCTCGCTGTCGATGAGGATGCGCGCGAGCGTCGACTTCCCCGCGCCGTTCTTGCCGATGAGCGCGAGCTTCTGCCCCCGCTCGATGCGCAGCGGTCCCGCGTCCTCGAACACCACGTTGGCCGTGCCCTCGTGCGTCGGGTAGGCTTTCGAGAACGGCGAGAGTTCGAGCACCGCGCGGCCTGAGGCCTCGGGCTCGGGGAAGCGGAAGCGGATCGCGGCATCGTCCGACGGCGGCGGCGGGATGCGCTCCAGCTTGTCGAGCATCTTGACGCGGCTCTGCACCTGCTTGGCCTTCGTCGCCTTGTAGCGGAAGCGCTCGATGAAGCGCTCCGTCTCGGCGATCATGCGCTGCTGGTTCTCGTAGGCCGCCGCCTGCAGCGCGATCCGCTCCTCGCGCTCCTCCATGTAGAAGCTGTAATTGCCCGCGTACTCGTCGATGCGGCTGTCGCGCAGCTCGGCGATCTGCGTCACCATCCGGTCGAGGAAGTAGCGGTCGTGGCTCACCACAACGACGGCACCGGGGTAGCTGCGCAGGTACTCATCGAGCCACCCAATCGACTCGATGTCGATGAGCTTCGTCGGCTCGTCGAGCAGTAACGCCGAGGGTTGTTGTAGGAGGAGTTGCGCGAGCGCGACGCGCAT
>JBCDFO010000576.1:0-2179 GCA_039177895.1 Bacteroidota bacterium | reverse complement strand
GGCGCGTCTCGAACCGCGCCTCGCCGAGGCCTTCGAGACACGCGGGCAAAACCTGCTCTTGCTGGAGGCCACGCAGACCTTCTGGTCGTGGGTCGAGGCGCAGGAGGTGCTGCAGATCAACCGCGAGCTGCTGGTGCTGGCCACCGAGCGGCGCGACTTCGTCGTGCGGCAGGCACGCGCTGGGGAGACAGCGGCGGTGGACAGCGTCGAGGCCGAGTTAGCCGTTGTGAGCCGCGAGGGCAAGGTGGCCGAGGCGCAGCGCAAGGCCGAGCAGGCGAGCGTCAAGCTCGTCGTGTTTCTGTGGGACGAGGACGGCGCACCGGAATCGTCGCGCTACACCGCACCCGCGCTCCCGGCGCTGCCCGTCGAGCCCGACTCCGCACAGGCCGTGGCGACGGCGCTGGCCGAGCGCCCCGAGTTGCGGGAGGTGGCGCTAGAGCAGCGGCAGATGGAAGTCGAGCAGCGCCTCGCCCGCGAGCAGCTCCGCCCCGATCTCAGGCTGGAGGCGCAGGTCGTGTCGTACGACGACAACCCGCTCGGCGTCACGGACGTGAAGCTCGGGGTGAAGATCGACCAGCCCCTCTTCTTCCGAAGCGGGCGCAGCGAGGTGGCGCGCGCCGAGATCGAGATGCAGTCGTTGCGCTTCGAGCAGGACCTCGCCCAGCGCGCCATCCGCGCCGACGTGGAGGCGGTGCTCGTGGCGGTGCGGCAATCCTTGGTGCGCGTGTCGGCGGCCGAACGCCGCGTGGAGTTGGCGCAGCGCCTGCAGGAGGCCGAGCAGCGGCGCTTCGAGCTCGGCGAGAGCACGCTCTTCCTCGTCAACCAGCGCGAGCAGGCCTTAGCCGAGGCCCGCGAGGAGCGCATAGCAGCGCAGATCGATGTCCTGCAGGCCGACGCCACCTTCCGGTGGGCCACCGGGACCATCGGCAACCGCCTGAGCGCCTCTGGCCGCTGATGCTCACCCGCTCGATGCTCATGCCCGACGCCGCGACCACCCGAGGACGCTGCCATGCGCGCCGCCTACCACCCGCCCAGCCTAGCCACGCTCACGGACCTTGACGTCTCCGAGGCTACCTACACAACGGAGCCCGTCGTCGTGCAGGGCCTCGTCTCGATGCGCAGCCAGGGAGCCACCGTCCACGACGACCACCTCACCCACCTGTTTAGCCTTGCGGCGTGGCGACGCGTCGGCGGCCCGCTCATGGAGCAGAAGCTGACGGTCCTGCGCGCCGTTCCGAAAGGCCACCCCTGGAGCGCCGACGCCCCGCCCGGCAGCCAGGTGCGGCTCACCGTCTACCTCTCCGACGACGAGACACGCGCCGTCTTCCTCAATGACCTCGGCCTGGGCGACCGCTTCGAGCACGCCGACGACGACCTCCTCGACCTCGCCGACGAGCTCCGCCGCCCCACGCCCATCGAGTCGGACCGCTTCGGCGCCCTCGCCGAGAACCAGCAGCTCGACTGGATGGAGGGCACGGCGACGTGGAACGGTGCGACCGTGCGCCTCACGCTTAGCCGAGGCCTACGCGGTCGCATCGACGCCGACGACTTCGCGCCCGCGCTCCACACCGCCGAGCAACTATGGGCCGACGAGACCACCTGGAAGACCCGCATCGACGCCTGCGCGGCCACGCTCTACGACATCTGGGACGGTGGCTGGCGCCTGGACGAAGACACCGAGGACACGCCCGAAGCCTTCGTCGCCCGGATGATGCTCGAAACCATCGCCTGCGCCCCCGACGGCGCCTTCGAGTGCTGGTACGACGACGGCGACCTCTTCGCAGGCCACGCGATCCTCGTGAGCGGCACCCTCGCCGACGGCCCTACCCTGGCTACGCTAGCGGGCTAGTGCCCTGACAGCTTCACCCTGTCATGGTCTGTGCCATCACGGTCAACCACCCCTGTCCCCTCCTGTCTAGGAGGGGAACTCAAAATGCAGCTTGGGGGCCAGCACAGCCTGACGATCTCGGCTGGTCGCGGCTCTAGACGAGGTCCCGCGTAGGGCGATACGGTGTGGAGGACCGTCACGTTCACACGTTCATACCTCCACACGTTCGCACGCAAGTCCGGCTTCGAAGGTCGAGTCAGAACGCGATGGCACTTCCGGACTTCACCACCCTTCGCCTGCGAGCACCCACGCCGCCCAGTGGACGGGCGCGGCGTAGCGCGGATCGGCCCG
>JBCDFO010000575.1:0-2180 GCA_039177895.1 Bacteroidota bacterium | reverse complement strand
GGCAGCCAGATGTTCTTCACCTGCACGCTCTGGCGGAGGAACGCGCGGCCTTCGCCCTGCTGCGGGTCGAGCCAGTCGCGGGGCTGGCCGTAGCTCACCCACGTTCGCTTCATGTTGGACGCCGAGAGGTGCTCCACGGCGCGGCTACCGAGCGCGCCCGCCTCGCCCGAGGCGAAGTACCACAGCGCGTCCACGTCCTCGTGCGCGGCGAGCGTCTTCGTGAGGTGGTCGCGGTTGCCGGTGACGATGTTGACCACACCGCCGGGGAGGTCGCTCGTGTCGAGGACTTGGTAGAGGTCCGTCGCGGCGAGCGGGTGCGTCTGGGACGGGATCGTCACGACGCCGTTGCCGCGGGCGATCGCGGGCGCGACGAGCGAGACGAAGCCGAGCAGCGGCGCCTCGTCGGGGCATGCGATGCCGATCACGCCGAGGTAGTCGTGGTGCGCGGCGACGAAGCCCTGGAAGTTGGCCTCCTGCAGGTGCCCGCCAAATTTGTCGGCGTAGGCCGCGTAGGTGAACAGCCGCTGCACGCTCGCCTCGACTTCGCGGGTCGCCGCTTTTTTGCTGAGGCCTGCCATCGACTGGAGCCGTTGCGCAAACTCCTCGCTTCGGGCTGAGAGGTTTTCCGCAACGTAAAAAAGGATCTGCGCGCGGTTGTGCGGGGAGCGGTCGGCCCAGCCGCGTGCCGCGTGCGCGGCCTCCACGGCGTCGCGGATGTCCTTGCGGTTGCCGTCGCCCGCCAGCCCGACGACGCGGCCCTTCGGGTCGAGGACCGGATAGCTGTAGTTGCCGTCGGGCCGCTTCTGCTTGCCGCCGACGTAGAGCTTCGCCGTCCGGTCGATGCTCGGGGCGCTGGACTTGCCAGGCTTCTCCGGCAGTGGACCCGGGGCCGTCGGCGTGTGGCTGCCCCAGGTGGCGAGCGGGTCCGCGCCGTCGCCCGTCGGCTCGGGCGCAGGCGTCGGACGCGACTGCCAGGCGGGGCGGACGTACTCGTAGAGCCCCTCCTTGCCACCCTCGCGGCCGTAGCCACTCTCGCGGTAGCCGCCGAAGCCGCTCGCGGCGTCGAAGAAGTTGGTGCCGTTGACCCACACCGAGCCCGCCTTGATGCGGTGCGCCACTTCGAGGGCCTGTGTGAGGTTCTCACTCCAGACGGTCGCCGCGAGGCCGAAGCGGGTGTTGTTCGCGAGCGCAACGGCCTCGTGCGGCGTGCGGAACGTCATCGCGACGAGCACCGGCCCGAAGATCTCCTCCTGCACCACCTGCGACGCCGGGGCTACGTTGGTGATGAGCGTCGGCGGGACGTAGCAGCCCTGCTTCAAGATATCAGCGTCGGGCATCGCCGTGTCGGGCTGGAAGATCGCCGCGCCCTCGTCGCGCGCGACCTGGATCCAGCGCTCGATGGTCTGCTGCTGCTCCTCACTCACGACCGTGCCGAGATCGACGGCTTTGTCGAGCGGGCTGCCCACTCGGAGTTGCCCCATGCGGCGTCGCACGCGTCCGAGGAAGTCCTCGGCGATGGACTCCTGGACGAGCAGGCGGCTCCCGGCGCAGCACACCTGCCCGCCGTTGAACCAGATCGCATCGACGAGCCCCTCGACGGCCCCGTCGAGGTCGGCGTCGTCGAAGACCACGTAGGGCGACTTGCCGCCGAGTTCGAGCGACAGCTTCTTGCCGGAGCCTGCGGTCGCCTGCCGGATCGCGCGGCCGACGGGCGTGGAGCCGGTGAACGCAATCTTGTCGAGGCCCGGATGCGCCACGACCGCGCGGCCCGCTTCGTCGCCGCCGGGAAGGAGGTTGACGACGCCTTCGGGCAGCCCCGCCTCGTGGCAGACCTCGGCGAAGAGGAGCGCCGTGAGCGGCGTCTGCGGCGCGGGCTTGAGCACGACCGTGTTGCCCATCGCGAGCGCGGGCGCCACTTTCCACGCAAGCATCAGCAGCGGGAAATTCCACGGGATGACCTGCCCCACGACGCCGACCGGCGCGTAGCCGGGCAGTTCGTCGGCCATGACCTGCGCCCACCCAGCATGATGGTAGAAGTGCCGCGCCACGAGCGGGATGTCGAGGTCGCGGCTCTCGCGGATCGGCTTGCCGTTGTCGAGCGACTCCAGCACGGCGAAGAGGCGCGCGTGCTTCTGGATCGCCCGCGCGAGCGCGTAGAGGTGCCGCGCCCGCGTGTGTCC
>JBCDFO010000574.1:0-2213 GCA_039177895.1 Bacteroidota bacterium | reverse complement strand
GTCGGTGCGCACGGTCACGTCGGTGAACGTCACGTCGCGGGCGTGGCCGAGCGTGACGTGCGCGGCGACAGGCGCGAAGTCGATGCCCCGGTCGTCGTAGCCGTGGTCCTTGTTGCCCTTCGGCTTGCGGACGCCTGCGAAGTCCTCGCCCTCCACGACGGTAATCCTGACGTCGTCGAAGGCGACCCGTTCGAGCGGCGACTCGGGGTGCCCGGCGAGGAGCAGCTTGCCCGTCGTGCGGATGTCGAGGTCGGCGAAGACGAGGTCGCGCACCGCGCCCACAGGCGTCTCAGGCGTGAGGCGGTCCACGTCCACGTAGACGGGATACTCGATGCGGTGCCGCGAGCCGCCCTCGAAGCGCACGTCGGCGACGCGGATGCGCTCGTAGACGCCGCCGCCCTTCATGAACAGCGCCACGCCGTAGCGGCTGTTCGTGACAACGCTGTTTGCGAAGACGATGTCGCGCGTGACGGTCGCGGAGCCGGTGCCCAGCTTGAACGCCGCGTCGTCACTCTCCAGGAGCGCGTTCGTGATAGTGACCCGCTCGACGGGCGCGCGGCCTGCCTTGAGCACGATGGCGTCGTCGCCGGTGCGGATGGTCACGTTCGAGATCGTCACGTCGGTCGTCCCGCGCACGCCGATGCCGTCCGTGTTGGGGCTGCGCGGCGGGTTCTCGATGTCGATGCCGTCAACGGTGACGTACCGGCTGTAGTTGAGGTTGAGCGTGTGGCTGGGGCTGTTCGTGAGGCGCACGTCGCGGATGGTGAGGTGGCGCGCGTTCTCGTAGACGAGCCACTTCCACGGGCGCTCGCGCGGCTCGAAGTCGTCGTCCCAGAAGGCACTCCCGTTGCCGTCGATGGTGCCGGTGCCGGTCAGCGCGGCGTGCTCGACGCCCTCGGCGTAGAGGAGGTGCGGGTGATCGGCGTCGTAGTCCGCCATGCGCGGGCTGCCCTTCAGCACGGCTCCCCCGTCGAGGTGCAGGCGTACGTGCGAGCGCGGGTAGATCGTGCCGATGTCGAACGTCCCGGCGGGCACCCAGACGGTCCCGCCGCCGCGCGCGTGGCAGGCGTCGAGCGTGGCCTGGACGGCCTCGGTGTCGAGCGCGCCGTCGTCCGCTACCGCGCCGTGGTCAGTGACGAGGCACACGGGTGCAGCGCCCGGCTGAGCAACCGCAGAGAATCCCATGAGCGAGACGACCATCAAGAAGACGCCTACTCCCCATCGTGTCATCCTGAGCGCAATCCGCGCAGCGGATGAAGTCGAAGGATCTTGGTCTGTCTGGATGCTCCGCCCTCGACTGTAACGCTGACCCGCAGATCCTTCGACTCGCTTACGCTCGCTCAGGATGACATTCGGGGTCTCGCTCGCTGAATGAACCAGTCTGCTCATCCGTCTTCCTCCACGAGGTGCACCTGGTAGTAGTCGGACAGGAACCGCAGCCCGAACGCCGTCGCGATACCGCGGACGCGGAGCCAGACGCGGGGGCCGTCGCGGCGCGCGCGCGTCTCGAAGAACGCCCCGCGCAGGTTCGGGTCGGGGTGGTCGGCGGCGAAGCGGTTGGCGAGCACCCAGTCCACGGAGCGCTCGATAGCGTCGTCGAACTCGGAGACACCGCGTTCTTGCAGCATGAGCCAGAGGATGCCTGCGAACGAGACGGCGGAGCCCGTGATCGAGCTGCGGTCCTCGGTACCGTCGAGGAAGTTGCGGTAGAAGATGCGCCCGTCGCGCGTCTGCCATTGCTCGGTGGCACGGGCGGTCCGCACGGCAGCGTCGAGGTAGCGGCGGTCGTCCGTGAGGTCGAAGCAGTGCACGAGGCTCTCGGCATACCACGTGTTGACGCGCGGGTGGGCGTAGCCGAGCGGGTGCTCGTTCGGCCCGTCGCCCTGCGGCTTGTTCGGGTGAACCTCCTCCCAGAGCCCGCTCTCGCTCTGCTTTTCGACCAGGCTCTCGCAGAGCGCAACGAAGACCTCGCGATACTGATCGTCGCCGCTGTAGCGATACGCGTCATAAAACAAGAACCCCTCGTTGTTGGGCCGCGCGACGTGCTTCAGCTCCAGCGGGGCCTCGAAGAAAGGCGAGCGGTCCGTCCAGATCACGCCCGTCTCGACATCCACCAAGTCGTAGAGCAGTCCGGCCTCGGGCAGATACAGGTGCTCGATGGCCCACGCGGCAGCGCTCGTCGGGACGGCGGCGTAGGTCGTGTCGCCGGTCGC
>JBCDFO010000573.1:0-2216 GCA_039177895.1 Bacteroidota bacterium | reverse complement strand
GCGCGCACCCATCGTCATCGGAGCTGACGGCGCCTACTCGATCGTTGCGAAGGAGTTGGGCATGGAGCAGCTCGTCGAGAACCACTACTGCGCCGGGCTGCGCGCCTACTACGAGGGCGTGACGGGCTTCCACCCGCTCAACCACATCGAAATCCACTTCGTTGAGGAGTCGATCCCGGGCTACTTCTGGATCTTCCCGATGGCCAACGGCCGCGCCAACGTGGGCCTGGGCATGCGCTCGGACTTCATCAAGAAGCGCGACATCAAGCTCAAGCCGCTCCTCGACCTGCTGGTGGACCACCCACGCTTCAAAGAGCGGTTCAAGGACGCCGAGCGCATCGGCCCGGTGAAGGGCTGGGGGCTGCCGCTCGGCTCGAAGCCGCGCCCGCTCGCTGGCCCCGGCTGGATGCTCGTCGGCGACGCCGGGAGCCTCATCGACCCGTTCACGGGCGAGGGCATCGGCAACGCGATGATCTCCGCCGAGTTCGCCGCACAGTGGACCGCCAAGGCGAAGGCCGCGAACGACTACTCCAGCCGCTTCCTGCAGGGCTACGACCGCGACGTGCACGAGTACCTCGACTCCGAGCTCCGCCTCAGCTACGCCATGCAGCGCCTCGGCCAGTGGAAGTGGCTCCTCAACACGGTCGTGAAGAAGGCCAGCCGCAGCCCCGAACTCGCCGACTACATCTCGACGATGTTCGACGACGAGAGCCAGCGCCGCAAGCTCATCTCGCCGATGTTCTACCTCCGCGTGCTGATGGCGTAGGACGTGGGGCCGTTCTTCCGTGTTGCTGTTTCTCCGTGATGAATCAGAACGCTGCTCACGGCTTCACGGCCTCACGGCTCCACGGCTCCACGGCATCTCATCTCAACCAGGTCTGGGCGGCGCTGATCGTGGAGGAGTTGGTGCGGCTGGGCGTGGGGCTGTTCTGCGTGGCCCCGGGATCGCGCTCGACGCCGCTCACGCTCGCGGTGGCGGCCCATCCCGAGGCGAAGGCGCTCGTGCATTTCGACGAGCGCGGCTTGGCGTTCGCGGCGCTAGGCTACGCGCGAGCCACCCGGAGGCCTGCGGTCTGGATCACGACGAGCGGGACCGCGCTCGCGAACGGGATGCCCGCCGTCGTGGAGGCGAGCGTGGACGGCGTGCCGCTGCTGCTGCTCACCGCCGACCGGCCGCCGGAGCTGCGCCAGACCGGCGCGAACCAGACGATCACACAACCGGGGCTCTTCGACCCGTACGTCCGCTGGGCCTTCGACCTGCCGACGCCAACTGCCGAGATGCCTGCCGCAGCGGTGCTCACGACCGTGGACCAGGCGTTCTACCGTGCGATGCGTGCGCCAGGCGGACCGGTTCACCTCAACGCGATGTTTCGTGAGCCGCTCGCCCCGCCGCCGGACGCTGCGGCGGATTTCGCCGCCTACCTCCGCCCGCTCGTAGGCTGGATGGAAGGCACGGCCCCGTTCACGCGCTACGCCGCGCCGGTCGTGACCGCACCGTCGGACGGACTCGCCGACCTGCGCGCGACGCTGCGGCGCGCAGAACGCGGTCTCGTCGTGGCAGGACGAATGCGGACCGAGGCCGAGTCGGGCGCTGCGCTGCGGATCGCTGAGGCGCTGGGCTGGCCGCTGCTGGCCGATGTGGAATCGGGGCTGCGCACGGGGCACGCCGACCACCCGCTTGTCATCGCGCACCCCGATCTCATCCTGTCAAGCACGTCGTTCCGCGAGACCGCGTGCCCCGACGCGGTGCTGCATCTCGGCGGCCGACCTGTCTCGAAGCGGCTCGCGCAGCACCTCGCCGCGTGCGCGCCGCCGTACTACGCCGTCGTCCGTGACGACCCAGACCGCTTCGACCCGCGCCATCACGTCACCCATCGCTTCGAGAGTGACGTCATCGCGTTTGCCGACGCGCTGCTCGCCGAGGACGTGTCTAGCGCGCCCCCCGACGCGTGGCGGACTAGCTGGCGGCGCGCCGAGGAGACTGTGCGCACCTACCTCGCCGAGACGCTCGACGACGCCGTGCCGGACGCTGCGCTCTCGGAGCCGCTCGTCGCCCGCCTCGTGAGTCAGCATCGTCCCGCGGACCACGCGCTCCTGCTCGCGGCGAGCATGCCGATTCGCGACGTGGATGCCTTCGCCGATCCGACCTCTGCACCAGCAGCGGTCTTCGCCAACCGGGGCGCGAGCGGCATCGACGGGACCGTGGCGACGGCGGC
>JBCDFO010000572.1:0-2238 GCA_039177895.1 Bacteroidota bacterium | reverse complement strand
GCCGCCGCAAGCGCGCCAACAAGCACGGCTTCCGCGCCCGCATGGCGTCCAAGAACGGCCGCAAGGTGCTCGCTGCCCGCCGCAAGAAGGGCCGCAAGAACCTCACCGTGAGCGACACCCGCTCGACCAAGTAGCGCGACGCCGCGACGAGCCATGGCGGACGAGCCTCGGCACAACCGCCCTCGTCGGAATCGCTGGCCACGGGCCTTCCGGCTCAAGCGCCGCCGCCTCATCCGCCCGCTCTTCGACCGCAGCCGCACCGACGTGCGCCGTGTCACGGCGGGCTCCATCGCGGTGCTCTACCGGCTCGCCACCGAAGCTGAAGTCGGCCGCCGCGTTCCGATCCAGGTCGGCTTCGCGCCGGGCCGTCGGGCGCGCACCAACGCAGGCCGTACCCGCCTCCGCCGTTTGATGCGCGAGACGTTCCGGGTCCACCAGCATCCGTTGGTGGACCTTTTTTCGGGCCGCCCCGACACCTTCACGGCGATGGTGCTCTTCCGTGGCACCGAGGCGACGGCCGCCGCTCAGATCCGCCGCGACCTGCCTCGTGCCCTCGACCGCGTCCTGTCGGCTCTGCGCGATGTCTCGCCCGCGCCTCTGGAGTAGCCGCGCATAATTCACGGCGCGCAATTCACGGGCGACGCGAAACTGCCCCCTGGGCCACCCGTTGCCCGCCCGTTCCCGCCATCGCCTGCCCGCCCCGGTGCCTCGGCGCTCCCCACCCGCTCGACCTCTCCTTTCTCCGTGGAACAGCAGCAGCAAGGTCTCGACCGCAACACCCTCGTCGGGATCGTCCTGATCTCGGTCATCATGGGGGTGTGGATGATCTTCTTCGCGCCTCAGCCTCCGACGCCGGAGCAACGCCAGGCCATCGCCGACTCCCTCGCAGCGCTCCAGCCTGACTCGCTCGACCAGTTGGGCGACGAGCCGCTGCTCCTCGACCCCACCGCGAACCCGCTCAACGCCCCCACGGACTCTGCCTTCGCGGCGGCCACGGAGGGCACCGCCGAGACGGTTGTGGTGGAGACGGAGACCTACATCGCCACGATTTCGACGAAGGGCGGCACGCTGGTCAGCTTCGTCTTGAAGGAGTACAACAAGGCCGGAGAGGAAGGCACTCCCGTCGATCTGATATCGAACACAGAGGATGGGGCGCTCGCGGTCGTGTTCACGCCGCCGCAGGGGCGCATCGTGGACTCGCGCGCGCTGTACTTCCAGACGACGGCCTCGACGCAGGACACGATTCGCGTCACGGACGCCCCGCTGCGGCTTGCTTTCGATGCGCCCATCGGGACGGGGTCGCTGAGGCTCAGCTACGACTTCGAGCCTGAGGGCCACGGCGTCGGCTTCGAGGTCGAGGAGGTCGGGACGAACGTGCTCGGCAGCGCGGGCGGCTACGAGGTGCTCTGGGACGGTGGCCTGCCCTTCGATGAGCTCGACGCCCGCGACGAGGCGATGAACGCCGGGGCCTACGTCCGTGCCGGCGGCGAGGTGGAGTCGATCAAGCTGGAGAAGGAGCCCGAGTTCAACGAGGTCATCACGGGCCAGATCGAGTGGACGGCGGTCAAGAACAAGTACTTCGTCGCGGCCGTCCTCCCCGCTGAGGGCCTCGCGACCGAGGGCGCGGAGCTTGATGGCCAGCGCGTCGGCGTGCCCGGGGAGGAAGCCTACGACGACTACTACGCCACGCGTCTCCTCATCCCCCGCGCCTCGACTGGCGAGCCGAACGCGTACACGCTCTACCTGGGCCCGGTCGACCTAAGCCTGCTCAACGACTACGACGCGAGCCTCTACGAGGTCGTCGACTACGGCTTCGGCGCGTTCATGACGCGACCGCTCGCGAAGTACGTCATCGCGCCCGTCTTCCGCCTCTTCGGGACGTTCATCCCGAACTACGGCATCGTCATCATCCTCTTCGCCATCCTCATCAAGATCCTGCTCTACCCGCTGACGAAGTCGGCCTACCGGAGCACGGCGAGGATGCGCGACCTCCAGCCGGAGATGACGGCGCTCAAGGAGAAGTACCCGGACGACCCGCAGAAGCAGCAGGAGCAGATGATGAAGCTCTACCGGGACCGGGGCGTGAACCCGCTCGGGGGCTGTCTGCCGTTGTTGCTGCAGTACCCAATCATCATCGCGCTGTGGCGCTTCTTCCAGAACTCGATCCTGATCCGCCAGGAGTCGTTCCTCTGGGCCAACGACCTCTCCGCGCCGGACCCGGTGCTGCACCTGCCGTTC
>JBCDFO010000571.1:0-2251 GCA_039177895.1 Bacteroidota bacterium | reverse complement strand
CCCCTGCGTCCATGCAGCAAAGCATTGTTTCCAGCTTCGCCGAGATCGCGCGCGAGAAAGACATCGACCGCGACTCGCTGCAACTGATTGTCGAAGACGTCTTCCGTGCGATGATCCGCAAGCGCTACGGGGCCGACGACCCCGAGGCGTTCGAGGTCATCATGAACCCCGACAACGGCGACATCCAGATCATCCACATCCGCGAGGTGGTGGAGGACATGGACCTCGAAGATCCCGTCACGCAGATCGAGCTCTCCGACGCCCTCGAAATCGATGAGGACTACGAAGTCGAGGAGGAGGTCGCGCAGACGATCAGCATCAACGACTTCGGGCGTCGTGCCGTCCAGACTGCGCTCCAGACGTTCCGCCAGCGCATCCGCGACATCGAGCGCGAGAACGTCTTCAAGGAGTACAGCCAGCTCATCGGCGAGATCGTCGTGGGCGAGATCTACCAGACGCGCCGCCGCGAGGTGCTCGTGATCCATAACAAGGTGGAACTCGTGCTGCCGCGCTCGGAGCAGATTTACCACAAGGACCGCTACCGCAAGGGCGATATGATCCGCGCGGTCGTCCACGAGGTCCGGGAGGAAGGCCCTGGCCCGCAGGTCGTGATCTCGCGCACGGCGCCGGTGTTCATCGAGCGCCTCTTTGAGCTGGAGGTGCCGGAGATCTACGACGGCATCGTCGAGATCAAGAAGGTAGTCCGCGAGCCCGGCGACCGCGCGAAGGTCGCCGTTGTCAGCCACGACGACCGCGTCGACCCGGTCGGGGCATGCGTCGGGGTGAAGGGCAGCCGCATTCACGCTGTCGTGCGCGAACTCGGCAACGAGAACATCGACGTGGTGCCCTGGACGCCGGACACCATCGAGTACATCAAGCGGGCGCTGGCCCCGGCCAACCCCATCAAGGTCGAACTCAAGGACGACCTCGACCCGCCGCGTGCCCGCGTCACCGTCGCCGCCGACGAGGTGTCGATGGCCATCGGGCGCGGCGGCCAGAACATCCGCTTAGCCAGCAAGCTCGTCGGCTACGAGATCGACGTCTACCGCGACATCAAAGAGGAGGAAGAAGACATCGACATCGAAGAGTTCGCCGATGTCATCCCAGCCGAAATTATCCGGCGGCTCCACAACATCGGCTGTGATACGGCCAAAGCCGTGCTCGAACTGTCCGCTTCGGAACTCGCCCGCCGTGCCGAGTTGGAGGATGTGACCGCCGAGAAGATCATGCTCATCATGAAGGCCGAGTTCGACGAAGAGGCTGCGGCTGCGCTCGCGAAGATCGCGGGGAGCGGCTCCGTCCAGGACACCTTCGCCGAAGAAGCCGCCGTCGTCGGAGCAGCTGAGCAGCCCGCGCCCGAAGCGCCGACCGCGTCCGAAGAGCCTACCGAGACCACCGTGCCTGCTGAGGCCACCGACGAGTCTGCAGCATAGCGCCTCGCGCTGCTGCCCGCTCCTACGCTCACGAAAACCACCTGTATGCCTACAACGAAGAAGGCCAAAGGCGTTCGCCTGTTCAAAGCCCTCCGCGAATTCAACGTCGCGAGCGGTACCATTGTGGAAACCCTCGAAGCCCGTGGCTTCGAGGTCGACGGCAAGCTGGCGGCGGGTGACCCCAACGCGAAGCTCACGGCGGAGATGTACGACGTCCTTCGGGTCGTGTACTCGGACGATGCCGAGGCCGCCGCACGAGTCGAGGCCAAGCGCCAGCAGCGCGAGGCCCAACTTCGCGCGGCTGAAGGGCTGGAGGAGGAACCGGCCCCGTCGCGTGCGCCGGAGCCGGAGCCTGTGGTGGAGGAGCCGCCTGCTGAACCTACCCCCGTGGTGGAGGAGGTTGCCGAGCCGGTCGCGGAGGTGCCCGAGTCTACGCTACCCGACACGGCGGTCGTCGAGGCCGCGGCATCCGAAACGGAATCGCCCGCCGAACTGGAAGAGGCCGTAGCCGAAGCAGAAGAGGCTGACGTAGCCGAAGAAGCTGTGCCAGCACAGGCCCAGGTGGAGACCGAGCCCGTCGCATCGGAGCCCGTCGCATCAGAGATCGTAGCATCGGTGCCTTCCGCGGAGCACGACGCCGCTCCGACCGAGGAGCCAGAAGCTGAGCAAGCTCCGGCCGCCGAAGCCGAGGACACAAGCGAGACCCCCACCGAGTCGGACGACGACGCGGACGAGAGCGAAGAGGGCGACGAAGCCGGTGTCCTGCGAGGCGACCGCTACGAACTGACCGGCACTAAGGTCGTCGGCAAGATCGACCT
>JBCDFO010000570.1:0-2268 GCA_039177895.1 Bacteroidota bacterium | reverse complement strand
GCCTAGGCTTTCTCCTTGAGGATGGTCTTGAGGCGCGCGACCTCGCGGCGCTTGCGGCGCAGCACGAGCGGGTCGTCGAGCGGCGTGATCGTGTGGCGGAACGTCAGGTCACGGATGGCCTTCTGCTCCTCCTCGATGCGCTGCGCGATTTCGGCGGCGGAGAGGTCGCGGATGTCTTTGGGAGTCATAGGACGGGGCGTCTTGCGTGCGCACACTCAGCGTGCGCGCGGTGGCTGCAGGCGTGCTGCGTCTTAGGCGTTCTGCTGCTCAGCAGCGAAGGCGGGGCGCACGACGATCTTGCACTTGATCGGGAGCTTCTGGATGGCGAGGCGCATGGCCTCGCGGCCCGTCTCCTCGTCCACGCCGCCGATCTCGAACAGGATGCGGCCGGGCTTCACGACGGCCACCCAGTACTCAGGCGAGCCCTTACCCTTACCCATGCGGGTTTCGGCCGGCTTCTTCGTGATCGGCTTGTCGGGGAAGATGCGGATCCACACCTTGCCCTGGCGCTTCATGCGGCGAGTCATCGAGATACGCGCCGCCTCGATCTGGCGGCTCGTGATCCAGCCCGCTTCGAGGGCCTTGATGCCGTAGTCGCCGAAGTCGACGCGGGTGCCGCGCTGGGCGTTGCCCTTCATGCGGCCCTTCTGCATCTTGCGGTACTTCGTCCGCTTGGGCATTAACATGGCAGTTCTCGTCGGTTGGGCAGCGGCGCGGAAAACAGGGCCGCTGCGAGTGAGCTAAATGCTGTTCGGGAAGCGCGCTTAGGAGCGGTTGCCGCCACGGCCACGACCGCCGCGACCACGTCCACGGCCACCGTCGCGTCCACCGCGCTCGCCACGGCCACCACGGTCACGGCGACGATCCGGCGGGGCGGGCTGCGACTGGGCGCGCTGCTGCTGCACGTTCGGGCTGAGGTCGGGCTTGCCGAGGATCTCACCCCGATAGATCCAGACCTTCACACCGCAGGTGCCGTAAATCGTGTAGGCTGTGCCCTCCGCGTAATCGATGTCCGCGCGGATGGTGTGGAGCGGCACGCGGCCTTCGAGATACTGCTCGACGCGGCCCATCTCAGCGCCGCCGAGGCGACCGGCCAGCTTGATGCGGATGCCCTCGGCACCCATGCGCATCGCCGCGCCCATCGCCTGCTTCATCGCACGGCGGTAGGAGATGCGACCTTCGAGTTGCTGCGCGATGTTGTCTGCGACCAGCTGGGCATCCAGCTCCGGACGCTTGATCTCGCTGATGTTGATCTGGATGTCCTTGTCGGTGAGCTTGCGCAACTCCTGGCGCAGCTTCTCGACCTCGGCACCACCACGACCGATCACGACGCCCGGACGGCTCGTGTGGAGCGTCAGGATGACGCGCTTCGGCGTGCGCTCGATCACGATGCGCGCGAGGCCCGCCCGCTTGAGGCGCGCGTGGAGGTAGCGACGAATCTCCTCGTCCTCGACAATCTTGTCGCGGTAGGAGCCGTCTTCGTACCAGTTGGAGTCCCAGCCGCGGATCACGCCGAGGCGAAAGCCGGTGGGGTGGATTTTCTGACCCATGTTCTTACTTGGCTGTCGGCTATCGGTCATCGGCGCTCAGGACGACTGAGCAAGCCGATGGCGGAGTGCCGAGGCTGGTTATGCTTCTTCGGATTCGTCTTCAGGAAGCGCCACGACGACCGTCAGGTGGCTGGAGCGCTTCAGGATGGGGTGCGCCCGGCCGCGCGAGACCGGCTGGAAGCGCTTGAGCATCGGGCCCTCGTCGACGTAGATCTCCTTCACGATCAGCGCCTCCTCGTCGATGCGGACGTCGCTGTCGTTCTGGTTCGGGTCGAGGAGGTTGGCGACCGCCGACTGGATGGTGCGCTCAATGAAGGTGGTGGCCTTCTGCGGCATGAAGTGCAGCGTGTTGAGCGACTCCTGCACGTTCTGGCCCCGGACGACGTCCGCGACGATCCGCATCTTGCGCGGGCTGATCCGGATGTGCTTGGCTTTGGCTGTGGCTTGCATTGTTTCGTTGTGCTGTGCAACCGTTTGTCCGCTCTGCAGTGTGACGATCAAGGCGTCCACGGCAACACGGCCGTACTGCTTCACGGAGTCACGTGACTATCGGCGGCGCTTGTCTTTCTTGTCGGAGGCGTGCCCGCGGTAGGTGCGGGTCGGCGAGAACTCGCCGAGCTTGTGGCCGATCATGTTCTCGGTCACGTAGACCGGGATGAACTGCTTGCCGTTGTGCACGGCGATGGTGAGGCCGATCATGTCCGGCGTGATCATAGAG
>JBCDFO010000569.1:0-2283 GCA_039177895.1 Bacteroidota bacterium | reverse complement strand
CCCGTCGTGCGCGGCAAGAGTCGGGTTCGGCCGAATCTAGCCCGGCGCGCGGAGTCTGGCCGACGATCACGGTCCAACTCCCGCTCTACAACGAGCACGCCGTCGCCGAGCGCCTCATCGACGCCTGCGCCCAGCTCGACTACCCCGCCGACCGGCTCGACATTCAGGTCCTCGACGACTCGACCGACGTGACGCGGGCGCTGGTCGCACAGCGCGTAGCCTACTGGCAGGACCGCGGAGTGCCGATCCGGCACCTGCACCGCGAGGACCGAAGCGGCTTCAAGGCGGGTGCGCTCGCCGCAGGCCTCGACACCGCCCGGGGCGAGTTCGTTGCCATCTTCGATGCGGACTTCATCCCTGCGCCCGATGTGCTGATACGCCTCCTTTCGGGATTCCATGAACGCGGCAGGGAGAATCCCCAGATCGGGCTCGTGCAGGCCCGGTGGGGCCATCTCAACGCCGAGACGTCGTGGCTGACGCGGGCGCAAGCGCTGCTGCTCGACACACACTTCGTCATCGAGCAGGGCGTGCGCGACGCGTCGGGGTGGTTCATCAACTTCAACGGCACGGCTGGGCTGTGGCGGCGTGCTTGCATCGACGACGCGGGCGGCTGGCGCGCAGCGACGCTCACCGAAGACCTCGACCTTTCCTTCCGGGCGCAGCTGCGTGGCTGGCGGCTGCGCTACCTCGGCGACATCGAAGTGCCCGCCGAGCTGCCGGAGACGTTTTCGGCGTGGCGACAGCAGCAGTTCCGCTGGACGAAGGGCACCGCCGAGACGGCGCGCCTGCTCGTGGGGCCCGTCTGGCGTGCGTCGCTCTCGCGCGGGGCCAAGCTCGAAGCGATGCTCCATCTCACGAGTGGCATCGTCTACCCGGCGATCCTGCTTGCAGCGCTCACGCATCCGCTGGTGCTCGTTGCCCACGCGTTGCGGCTCGGCGTCAGCGACGCGATCCTCGCGCTGATGGCCCCCGGCGTGCTCGGGCTAGCTGGCGTGGCCGGGGCGCACCTGCTCGCGCAGCACCACCTGTATCCCGATGCGCTGCGCCGCCTGTGGGCCTTTCCGCTCTTCCTCGCATCGACGCTCGGGCTGGCCGTCAACAACACACGCGGGGTCGTCGAGGCGCTGCGCGGGCGCACGTCGGCGTTCATGCGCACGCCGAAGCGCGGGGACGCTGCTCCGCCCACCGCCGAGGCCTACGTTGGAGGCGATGGCGCGGTACCTCCGCCGAGGCCAAATGGCTGGCAGCAGGTGCGCTGGGTTGAGTTGGCGCTGACGCTCTACAGCGCCATCGGTCTGCTCGCGATCCTGGCGACGGGCGTCTACGCCGCGCTCCCGTTCCAGGCACTCTTCACGCTCGGCTTCGGGATGGCGGCCTTCGGCGACCTAGTGACAGCGCCGAGGACCTCGCTCCCGACGGTGACGTGGACCGAGCCAACAGCACGCGAGGCGATGGCGTAACACGGGGGGACAGCGGGTCCTATCTTTCTCGGACGTGCCCACGGCACGGCTTTCCCCGCTGCCCGCCCTCTCGATGTCGCCTTCGGATCCCGCTGCTCACGACGCGCTCCAGCAGAGTGCTGACCTGCTCGCGCAGCAGCGGCCCCGGGCGGCGCGGGTGCTCCTCGCCGACCTGCTCGCGGAGGCCCCGCTGCACGTGACGGCGCAGATGCTTCTCGCCAAGGCGTGCGAGGCGTCGGGCGATCTCGATGCGGCGCTCGCGGCGTGGCACCAGGCGTTCTTCCTCGTGCCGACGAGCCCCGTCGTGCAGCGCGAGCGGCAGCGCCTCGCAGGCGTCCTTGCGCAGCAGGTAACGAGCCCGCTCCCGCAGCCGCTCGTCCCGCCCCTGCCCCGTCGCGACGTGACGCTCCCGCCCGTCGAGACGGATGCGCTCCCGTTCGACTTCGGCGAGCCGCAGGAGGACGAGGCTACCGCTCCGATGACGCTGGAGGGGGCTGCCCTACAGCAGTCCGTCACGACCGACGAAGCACCGACGAGCACCGACCCCAGTGGACGCGTCGCGTCGCATGAGGAGGAGGCGCTGCCCACGCTCGACTTCGACAACCTCGACGCGCTCATCGAGCAGCTGGAACAGGCCCCGCGCATCGTTCCCGACCCCGACTTTGAGGTGCCGGAGGCTCCGCCCGCCGCCAACGACGCCATCGCGGACGACATGGTGTCGGAGACGCTCGCGCGCATCTTCGTGGCGCAGGACCGCGTGGACGAGGCCATCGAGGTCTACGAGACGCTCGCCATGCGCGAGCCGCACCGCCGCAGCGAGTGG
>JBCDFO010000568.1:0-2297 GCA_039177895.1 Bacteroidota bacterium | reverse complement strand
GGACGGCACCGCCATCGGCACCGCCATCGCGACGGCCTCGGCCCGGCTGCGCGACGCGGACGCGGCCAGCAAGGTGATGGTCCTCCTCACCGACGGCCAGAACAACCGCGGCGAGATCGACCCGGCGACCGCGGCCGAGGTTGCGGAGGCGCTCGGGGTCAAGATCTACGCCATCGGCGTGGGCTCGGAGGCGGGCGGCGTGGTGCGCCAGCCCTCGCTCTTCGGCGGCACGCGGCGGGTGCCCGGCCTGCAGGTGGACGAGACGACGCTCCAGGGCGTCGCCGAGAAGACAGGCGGCCGCTACTTCCGTGCCCGCGACCAAGAGGCCCTCCGTGCCATTTATGCGGAGATCTCCGAGTTGGAGCGCACGGAGGTGCAGGAGCGCGTCTACGTGGATGTGGAGGAGCGCTACGGTCTCTTCCTCCGGCCCGCGCTCGTGCTGCTGCTGCTCAGCATCGCGCTCAGCACCACGCGCCTGCTGCGGATACCGTAGGAGTTGGTTGTTGGCTGTTGGTACGCTCGCGTTGCTCGCTGTTGGCTGTTGGTTCGGTCGCTTCGCTCCCTTGTCGGGGAGCCATTCTCGGCGCACCAGCTCGACTCGAACCACCGACGACCAATGACCAAAAACCAACAACACCGATCTGGTCTCGAAGCCAGAAGTGACCATCTCGCTACGTCCAGGTCGGTCCCAACCGAGCAGCCTGGGCAAAATCTCGGCGGGGGTGCCCGCGTAGCCTGCGGGCCTCGTCCGTGCCATCTGCGTTGCGCTCCCCGATGCTTACCCGTTCCTTCGCCGTCGCCCTTCTGCTCACCCTCGTGTGGAGCAGCCTGCCCGCCGAGGCTCAGCCGGTGCTCAAGCGCCAGGCGCAGTTCGGCGTGTGGCCCGCGCCCGTGACGCCCGACATCGCCGCGGAGCTCGGCCTGGAGGCCCCGACGGGCGTGGTAATCCAGCAGGTCATGGACGGCCTCACTGGCGATGCGCTGGAACTGGAGGCAGGCGACGTGCTCCTGACCGTCAACGGCGAGGCGGTAGCGAGCCCGCAGGCGCTCGTCGCGATGGTCGGCGAGATTCGAGAGGACGACGTGGTGACGCTGGAGGTTGTGCGCGGCGGGGCGCGGCAGACGCTCGTTGGGGCGGCGCTGCCGAAGCCGTTCGAGACGGACGACACCGCCGAGGTGCTCTACGGTGCCGTGCCGTTCCAGGACGGGGCGCTGCGGGCCATCGTCAAGAAGCCGCTCGGCCCGGACGGCCAGCCGCAGTCGGGCCCGATGCCGACGGTCTACTTCATCCAGGGCTACACCTGCGCCAGCATCGACTTCGGCTCGCCGCAGCACCCCTACCGGCTCCTCATCGACGGGCTCGTGGATCGGGGCTATGCCGTCTTCCGCGTCGAGAAGCCGGGGATGGGAGACAGCGCGGGCACGTCCGACTGCAGCGCCATCGGCTACGACGAGGAGATGGAGGCGTTCACGGCCGCCTACGACCACCTCCTCGCCTACGACTGGGTGGACCGCGACAACGTCTTCCTCCTCGGCCACTCGATGGGCGGCCTCCAGGCCCCGATGCTTGCCGCGATGGACCGCTTCAGCCCGAAGGGCGTCGCGGTCTATGGCACCGGCATGCGTCCCTGGCGCGACTACATCCTCGACCTGATCCGCACGCAAGACACCTTGCTCGGCCAGGGCGACCCCGTGGACAAGGCCGCGAAGGCGCGTGCGTGGCGGCCCGCCATCAACGCGTTCTTCGACGACCAGACCCCGCCCGCCGAACTCGCCGCCACGGAGACCGGACGCGCGGCCATGACGGACGGCCTCGGCTGGAACGGCGACCGCGACATGATCGGGCGCGACTACACCTTCTGGCAGGAACTCGGCCAGCACGACGCTACCGTCGCCTGGGCCAACACCGACGCGTACGTGCTCTCGCTCTACGGCGAGTCCGACATCGCGGCGCTGCACGACGAGGACCAGCGCCTGCTCGTCCGCGTCGTCAACCACTATCGCCCCGGCACGGCTGTCTTCCAGCGCATCCCCGAGACGAACCACCCGATGCTGAAGGTCGGCACCCCCGAGGAGTACACGGCAATGCTCAAGCGTGGCGAGAATCCGTACCAGGTCGCGCAGTTCAACCCGGCCGTCACCGCCGCCTTCGCCGCCTGGCTCGACGCGACCGTCTCAAAGCCCGCGCTCTGAGGCGCGCTCGGCCAGCGCCGTCTCCAGCGCTGCGATGAGCGCGTTGAGGTCGGCGCAGGCTTCGATGGCGTCGGCGCGGAGCAGGACCGTCGGGTGCAGGTCGT
>JBCDFO010000567.1:0-2303 GCA_039177895.1 Bacteroidota bacterium | reverse complement strand
GAAGCGACTCAAGCCGCCCCCCGCGGTCTGGCCGAAGTAGTCGCCGCCGCCTGCCCAGATGTAGCCGTCGCGGTCTTCGTAGAGGGTCATGAGGCGGTCGCCGTGGAGCGTCGTCGGGTCGGCGGGGTCGTGGCGGAAGCGTGTCACCGTGCCCGTCTCGGGGTCGTAGCGCTGGAGGCCGTCGTAATAGTCCGCGATCCAGATCATGCCGTCGCGGTCCTCCAGGAAATCCGACGCTTCGTCGCTGAGCGTGTCGGCGTGCGTGCGCCCCTCGAAGGGGGAGAAGGTGCCCGTCTCGGCATCGAGCCACTGCACCCTGGAATTCTCAGGCGCGTCGAGGTCGTACCTCGATGAGACCCACGTGCGTCCACGCCGGTCGGTGAGGAGGGCATAGACATGGCTGCCGAAGAGCTTCGTCGTGTCCGTCGAGTCCGGGAGGTACGCCTCGAAGCGCTGCCTGCGCTGGTCGTAGCGCTGGAGGCCCTCGCCGAACGTCGCCACCCAGACGGTTCCCTGCGGGTCGGCGTAGAGCCGGCTCACGTTCGAGACGTCGGCCGTGTAGCTGGGCACCTCAGCGAGCGGGATTGTCTCGAAGCCGGTCCCGTCGAAGCGGGCCACGCCGCCGACGCCGCCCACCCAGATGTAGCCGAGCGAGTCCTGCACGACCCCGCGCATGATGTTGCCGGGCAGCCCATCGCCGGTGGTGTACATCTCGAAGCGCGGCGTCGTCGGCACGACGGGCGCGCGCGACTCCGGCGTCTGAGCCTGCACGATGCCTGTGCTCGCCGCGACGATCACGCACAGCGCGACGAAGTAGAAGAGCGCGTCTCGGAAGGGCAGGCGTGTGCTCGGCGGGGCACCCCCCGTTCTGCGTCGCCTCCAGTCCGCAAGCGGACTTCCGCTCCTCGAACTGTCCCCCTCACACATGAGGGGGACAGCTTGTGCGCCGTCACAGGCGTACAAGCGGGGGGAGCCACCATGGCGCCAGACGCGACATAGCCCGCCCCAGCCTGTGTCACCCTGAGCGAGCAACGCGAGCCGAAGGGTCTGTGTCCACCTCTGCGCTACGAGCGGGGCTTGAAAGCTGATCCAGAGCGTCTTCGGCCTCGGTCCTGCAGACCTCCGCTCGGGATGACGTGGGGTATCGTGTCGGGTCCACGAAAAACGGCTCATGGCTCTGGGGGTAGGGTAGAAGCAAGAGTAGTATCCGTGGTGGTGGAAAGGTGTGGGGGCGCTGGCTGGCGTACTGCGAACGCCACGCCGCCGCCAGCGGCATCCTCGAAGGTGAGCGTGCGGCCGGGGCCTGGTGTCACTATGTCGTAGATCGTCGACAGGCCGAGGCTCGTGGCTGAGCCGGTGGGCTTCGCCGTGAAGAGGCGGTCGTAGCCGTCGCGGCGATTCCATCTCGCACCCACGGCGAGTCCGCAGCGGCTCTGCCTGCTGTGCAGTGGAGCGGGGACGCGGCCAAGTGCGAGTCTAACCTTGCCGGTCAGCCGCTCGAAGCACGGCACTGGTGCCAGTGCATGCGCGTCGTGCGCAGCGTTGTTCGGCGCTGGCGCTGTTCTGGCGAGTGACGCACCGATCAGCGGTAGCTGCCTCAGAGACAAACACATAGGCGCAAGGGGCTGGGGGAACGCTGAAGTATAGCGCTCCGATGCGACTACGCGAGGACTAGATCGAAGGTGCAAGGCGTGAACGCACGAGGCAGGCGGCGGTCGCGCCGTCGAAGTCGCGCCGTCGAAGAAGAGCCATTCGCCCGACGGCCGCAGGATAGCCTCGGCAGGATCGACGTGGCCTGGGCTTCTCGCTGCCGCCGCCCCACGGGCGTCCGCGCGCCCTAATCGGTACAGGCTACCGTGGCTGTCACTCCTTGGAAGAACAGGGACTCCCCTTGCGTCTGCACAGTCGTCTCCACGGTCGTCACGGAGCCCGGAACGTCGCGGAGGACCACCTGGTGCATGGCGGCCTGCGCCCCCCTGTTGGCGTCGTTGGTCGAGAGGCTCGTGCTTACCGATCCGGCAGCCGCCCGCATCTCCCACCACTGGGTGCCGCTCGTGTCGCCGAGCGAGAAGGTCACCGTCACGTCGCGTGGGGCAGGGGCGGCTGGGATCTCTATGACCTTGCTCACCTCCGGCGTCGTGCTCCACCACACGTCGTACTCGACGAGGCCGCCTCCTTGGCTAAAGCCAGGCCGGTCTCGCACGACGTACACGGTGAATGAGCGAGTCCCATAGTGGTGATAGGGGTTGACGATGGCTGGCGTCACGGTCACGCTACTCGCTGGCGCGAGGTCAACCGTGTAG
>JBCDFO010000566.1:0-2347 GCA_039177895.1 Bacteroidota bacterium | reverse complement strand
GCTGCAGCGTGACGCCTCCTGTCCCTGCGGCCTCTGCGTGCACGCCGTGAGGCAAGGGGCCGGGCATGGTTGTTGATCCGGTTGTCGGCCTCTCAGCCCTGCCTTTCCTCCGCGCCGTATGGGTCAGCAACAGCTTCTCCTCCAGGTTCTCGCCGTCGTCATCGTCGGGCTTTCCGTAGTCAGCGGGATCCAATCCTACACGCAGTACCGCCGCACCGCCGGGCTCGACCTCGTCTACTACGAGGCCGTGCGCCTCGCGAGCCAACTGGCCACGTGGAAGATGACGCCCGGTGCCCTCGGCGGCGGCTCGGACGACGCGTACTTCGAGAGCGCCTCGCTCCAGAACTTCGGGTTCACCAACGTGCAAACGACGACCGCCTTTGGCGACGAGGTGGAGTACGTCATCCAGGGCGAGCGGGTCTACGCGCTCTGGGGCAAAGCCGACTTCACCTACCGGACGGTCAACATCGCCGTGTACGACACCGCCATCGGCGTGCACACTTCGGCGTTCCCCTACGGCGTCGACGCGAACTGCGTGGTGGGCCGCGCGGCTCTCTGGACGGGCAACGATAGCGCTATGCGTCCCGATGCCTCCATCCTGCAGGCGACGACCTGGGAGTTCCTCGGCCAGGTCTACCCGGAGGTCCCCAACGGCTGCACGAACCCGTTCTGACGAGCCTGCACGCTCCCCTTACACCGACGCGCCTCGATCCCGCGGGGAGATCGAGGCGCGGCGCGTTTCAGTGCAGGCGCCCATCGGCCGATAGCGGCCAGCCGCTAGCTTGAACGCTACAGTTCGGCCGGGATCAGCTCGTTGAGCAAGTGTGCGTTCGTCGGCGACATCTGGATGTGCTTGATGAGCGCCTGCATCGCCTCGACGGGGTGCCGCGAGTTGAGCGCGCGCAGCAGCATGTGGTGCTGCACGGTCGCGTCGCCGAGGAGACGCTCCTCGTTCCGCGTACCCGACTTGCGGAGGTTGATCGCCGGGAAGATGCGCTTGTCGGCGAGTTCGCGGTCGAGGACGATCTCGGCGTTGCCGGTGCCCTTGAACTCCTCGAAGATCACGTCGTCCATGCGGCTGCCCGTCTCAATGAGGGCCGTCGCGATGATCGTAAGCGAGCCGCCGCCCTCGATGTTGCGCGCCGCACCGAAGATGCGCCGCGGCACCACGAGCGCTTTGGCATCGAGGCCGCCTGACATGGTGCGGCCGGAGCCGCCCTTGAACATGTTGAACGTGCGCCCGAGACGTGTGATCGAGTCGAGGAGCATCACGACATCGTTGCCCTGCTCGACGAGGCGGCGGGCATACTCGAAGGCGAGCGTCGCCACGCGGACGTGGTTGTCCTCCTGGAAGTCGTTCGAGGAGGCGAAGACCCGCGCGGGCGTGTTGCGGATGAAGTCGGTGACCTCCTCCGGCCGCTCGTCGATGAGGAGCGCGATGAGCTTCGTGTCGGGGTGGTTGTGCGCGATGCCGTTGGCGAGCTTCTTCAGCATCACCGTCTTGCCGGTGCGCGGCGGCGCGACGATGAGCGCGCGCTGCCCCTTGCCGAGCGGCGCGACGAGTTCGATGGTCCGCATCGAGATGTCGGACGGGCTCGTAACGAGGTTGAACTTCTCGTTCGGGTAGATGACGAGCCCGCGGTCGAAGTCGTCGAGCTTCTTCCATTCCTCGGGGTCCATGCCCATCACCTCGTCCACCTGGGTGACCTGCATGGCTCCCTTGCGGCCGGGCTTGAGCTCGCCCTTGATGACCGCCCCGTCGCGGATGTTGAACTTCTGGATGAGCGGCGGCGGCATGAACGAGTCGTTGTCGCCCTTCGGCAGCGCGTAGTGGAGGTCGCGGATGAAGCCAAACTTCTTGTCGCCGATCATCTCCAGCATGCCCTCGAAGGGCTCACCGGGCTTCGAGGGCTTGTTGTTGCCGCTCTTCTTGTTGCGGGAGCGCTTGCGCTTGCTGCGCCCGTTGCGGCTGGAGCGATTGCGGTCGTCGTCGCGGTCGCCCTGCTCATCGTCGTCCGCCTGGGCGTCCTGGGACGTCGGCTCGTCGTCGCTGGACGCTGCGGGCGCGTCAGTATCATCGCTGGACGCCACGGGTTGTGGCTCGGCCTTGCGGCGGGTCCGGCGGCGGCGCGGCTTGGGGGCCTCGTCTTCGGCTGGCGCGGCGTCAGCAGGCGCAGCCTCAGCAGGCGCGGCTTCGTCAGCAACAGACTCCGCCTCCGCGACGGGCGCGGCGGTCTTCTTGCGGGTACTGCGGCGGCGCGGCTTCGGCTTCGCCTCAGCAGCCTCGTCGGACCCAGCTTCGTCAGTCTCAGCCTCGGGGGCCTTTTTCTTGGCGCGGGAGCGCCGG
>JBCDFO010000565.1:0-2350 GCA_039177895.1 Bacteroidota bacterium | reverse complement strand
TATCACGCAGCTCCGCGCCGAGAACGAACAGCTCCACCTGCGCCAGGCTCGCCTCGAAGGCGAGTTCGACCGCCGCACCAGCCCGGCCGTCGTCCTCGACCGCGCCCGTGCGCTCGGGCTCGTCGAAGACGCCACCTACGCGCCTACCATCACCCTCGATACCGACTAGTGCGTGCGAGTCTGGGGGCGTGAGCCCGACCCCCTCCGTCGCGGCACGACCGCGTCCCCAGACTCCCGCACCTCGTTTTCCACGCCCGACACCCCGTCCCGATCAGCGCTCGCGCTTCCATACTACCCCGGCTCTACGTCGTGTTTACGCTCCTGGCGCTCCTGCCGGTGGCGGTGCTCGGCCAGATGGTCTACATCCATCTGACGGACGGCCCTGAACTGCGCACGAGCGGGGCGGAGCAGGCGAGTGCGTTCGAGACGCTACCCGCCACGCGGGGCACGATCTATGACCAAGCAGGCCGCGCGCTCGCTGTCAACACCGCGCGCTACCGCGTAGCGCTCGACCCCGAGGAGCCTGGCCTTGCGGAGCATGAGGACGCGTTCTTCGCCACCCTCGCCGAGGTCACGCGCCGCAGTGAGACCTACTGGCGTGCCCGCGTCGATGACCGCGCGAGCCGCCGCTATGTGCTGCTCGACAGCGACATGAACCAGGCGCAGGTCGAGCGGCTGCGGGCGCTGAACCTCCGCGCGCTCATCGTCACGGGCGAGTACGGGCGGCGCTACACCTACGGCACGCTCGCCGCGCACCTGCTCGGGCACGTCGACCGCGACATCAACGGGCTGGCGGGGATCGAACTCCAGTACGACGAGGCGCTGCGTGGGACCGAGGGCCGCCGCCCCTACCAGCGCGACCGCCACGGCGCGAAGCACGTCGTCGTCGGCGGGCGCGTGACCGAGCCCCAGCAGGGCGACGACCTCGTGCTCACTATCGACCTCGTACGGCAGTCGATCCTCGAAGCCGAACTCGCGCGCGGCGTGCAGGAGGCGGGCGCGACCTGGGGCACCGCCATCGCGATGGATGTTCACACCGGGGCGATCCTGGCGATGGCGAACGTGCCGACCTACGATCCCAACCGTCCAGGTTCGTTCGCCGAGAACGTTCGCCGCAACCACGCCATCACCGACCAGATCGAGCCGGGCTCGACGTTCAAGCTCATCTCCGCCATCGCTGCGGTGGAGAACGGGATTGTGTCGATGACCGACTCCATCAAGACGGGCACGGGCTGGGTCACGATGGCCGGGCACACCTTCCGCGACACGCACGGCTACGGCACGATCACGTTCGCCGAGGCCATCGCGAAGTCGTCGAACGTGGCGTTCACGAAGGTCGCGCGCGAGATGGAGGCGGGGACGCTCTACCAGGTGGCGCGCAACCTCGGCTTCGGGCAGCCGACCTGGATCGACCTGCCGGGCGAGGCGGGCGGCCTGCTGCGCAAGCCGGACACGTGGAGCGGCTCCACCAAGCCCTCGATCAGCATTGGCTACAGCGTCGCCGCGACGCCGCTGCAACTCGTGACCGCGTATGCCGCGCTGGCGAACGGCGGGCTGCTCGTGAGCCCGTACGTCGTCAAGGAGCGCCGCGACCTGCGGGGCCGGACGCTCTGGAGCGCCGAAGAGGCCCGCCGCGACTCGGTCCGCCGCGCCTTCGATCCTGAAACGGCTGCAGCCCTGATGCCCGC
This sequence comes from Bacteroidota bacterium, assembly GCA_039177895.1. Classification (GTDB taxonomy): domain Bacteria; phylum Bacteroidota; class Rhodothermia; order Rhodothermales; family Rubricoccaceae; genus JBCBEX01. The sequence continues at coordinate 662 of JBCDFO010000565.1, read as the reverse complement.
CTTCGAGCAGGTCGTAGCCGAGGGGGGCACGGCGACGCAGGCGGCTGTCGAAGGACTGCGCGTCGCGGGCAAGACCGGGACTGCGCGGATGGTCGTCGACGGCCGCTACGTGCAAGCCTACCGCGCTACGTTCGCGGGCGTCTTCCCCGCCGACAAGCCGGAGGTCGCGCTGCTCGTGCTGATGGATCGTCCGACGAATGGCTTCCACGGCGGCTCTGCCGCAGCTCCCGTCTTTGCGCGCGTCGCTGAGCGCTGGATCGGGACGTTCCCGAGCATCGCGGCGCACGTGGCGCCGCCGGGCGCGCTGCCCGCCCGCGACACCACCGCGGTAGCCCCGGTCGAGGGCATGCCCGCGCGTCTCGCCGAGCGTCGCCTCCTCGCCGATGGCCTGTGGGTGCGCCGCGGCCGCGGCCTCGACGACTGGCAGCCCGTCACCGAGCAGACGCCGACCGCCGAGGCCCGCCAGCGCAGCGACCGCCCCGTGCGCCTCGCCTCTGCGGTGGAGCCCGTGGCTCGCACCGAAACCGCGACGATGCCCGACCTCACGGGCCTGAGCGCGCGCCAGGCTACGAGCTGGCTCGCTGCGCTCGGCGTCGCCGTCCGCCTCGACGGTAGCGGGGCCGTCCGCCGCCAAGACCCCGAGCCCGGTGCGGCGCTCCCAC
>JBCDFO010000564.1:0-2364 GCA_039177895.1 Bacteroidota bacterium | reverse complement strand
GGCGACGTGGACGAGATCGTGCCCGCTGGCGCCCATGCGGCGTTCTTCCACCACGGCCTCGGCCACCCGATGGGCCTGGACGTGCACGACCTCGAAGCGCTCGGCGAGGACCGCGTGGGCTACGGCGACGAGGCGACGCGCAGCGACCAGTTCGGGACGGGCTACCTGCGGTTCGCGCGGGCGCTCCGGCCGGGACACGTGATGACCGTCGAGCCGGGACTGTATGTCAACGAGACGCTGATCGAGACCTGGGCCGCCGAGGGCCGGTTCTCGGAGTTCGTGAACTACGACGAGGCGCGCCGGTGGATCGGGTTCGGGGGCGTTCGCATCGAGGACGATGTGCTCATCACGGACGACGGCCACCGGGTGCTGGGGCCGGAGATCCAGAAGGCGCCGGAGGCCGTCGAGGCCGTGGTGCGGGGCGGCTGACCCGCTGGCGGGTACCGCTCCATGGTGCTGCGGATACGCCTGTACGAACATGCCGATCTCATAAGCGACGGGTCCGCAACGTATGCCGCGAAGCCGATCCTATATTTGCGTAGTCGACGCCTTATGCCGCCTGCCACGCGGCAGAAACACTGGTTAGGCGGCCTCTCCCCAGCTCATGCACGGCAAGTCTCTCGATGACATCACGAAGATGACGGACGCTGAGTTGGAAGAACTCAACGCCCGTACACTCTTTGTCGTCAATGGGTCGCCGGGATCGTGGCTAGATCATGCCGACGAGTTACGGGATGCAGCCGAGGTCTTGTGGAACGACAGAAGCAACGGCTTGCGCGTAGAAGCGGCCCCAGTTGTAGAGATCGAGGAGGTCCGAGAGGGCAATCTAATATCAGAGGTCCCGAAGGTCAGGTCCCAAGTCTCGAAGTTCTACGCTGTATCTCGTCCCTACCTGCTGCTCGCTGGTTTTGCCATTGAGAACCTGGCAAAGGGCATTCTGATAGCAGAGAATCCGACTTTGATTTCGGATGGGAGTCTGAGACCTGAAATAAAGACTCACAACCTCACTCGACTGCTCGGCAAGATTGGCTCTGTCGAAGCCAGTGAGGCCGAAAGGAAGTTCTGCTCTGTAGCCAGCAGTGCCCTCCCATACTGGGGCCGCTATCCAATCCCCCTCCATCATGGGGGCGTCATGCCGGAAGTCGGTATGGATGACGCCATGCGGAAGGCTTACCTATCGCTCCACGACCGCCTCGGCCTTGACTTGTACAATAGAATCAAGGACGGGTGGGACTCAGGAATCGGTGCTCGAACGTTGAGCCTCCACTCGAAAAGGTATGAGAGCATGACGCCCTCATGAGACAACGGCCGCCTAACCCGCGGCTGCACGCCGACGAAGGGCACTAGCGTCCTCGCGTTGTCCGACAAACGGTGTATCCTTCGCTCTGATTTACCACCGGCGGTCGTTGCCCTTCGCAGGTGAGCCGCAATTGTTCTGTTGAAAAGCTCACCGCAGGAGTCATCCTGAGCAGATGCGAAGGATCTCAGCGCCAGCGGTGCCGCCCTTCGCCGCCGGTCACGAAGGCTTAGGCCTATCCGCTGAGATCCTTCGACTGCGCTACGCTTCGCTCAGGATGACGAGACAAGGAGCTTCTCAACAGAGCAAGCCGCAAACTGTTATACCGCCTCGCGCTTGGAATCTGACTTGACTTGGATCGAAGTCGCTGATACCGCTGTCAAGGTCGGCCTCGGCGCTCTGCTGAGCGGCCTCACGACTTACGTCGTCTTGCGCGCTCGGCAGCGAGGCGAGGTACAGATTGAGCAGCACCGCAGACGACGCGAGTTGATCGAAGAGGTCTGCGATCTGTTGGACGACGTAGTCAACGAGGTCCAGTTGTTCACCGCCGACGTATTCCGAGATGTCGGCGACGACCATATCCGCCCGTTGCCCGAGGACCAGATCGTTGAAGTACGCAGGCGCTTCGCCAAAGCTGGCCGAGACATCAGGCGCATCCACACTAGGCTCGTTCTGCTCCAAGAGGATGAAGCGATCAAACACATGTCGGCCACCGCGGCACTCCTCAGCGTCCTGATCCGCGAGATTCAGAAACCCAACTCTGGCCTCAGTGGCCGCATGGTCAATGACACAGCTACCGAGATTGCGAAGGCGTCTGCCGGGGTTCACAGAGCGCTTGCGCCAGCTTACAAATCCACTCTCTAAAACCTGTAGGAGCCGAGACGAGTGGTAACACTCCAGACCGGGACGATGGGTGACACTTCGGAGGCGACAGTCTAGGTCTTGAACTGGTAGTCCTGCTCATCACGTGCCGCTACTGCGCCAGCGGGCGACGGAGACTTGGGCACCTACGGATTCCGGTAGTGGGTCGTGAGTGGAGAGCCCGGGTGGAGCAGCTCGATGGCCTC
>JBCDFO010000563.1:0-2382 GCA_039177895.1 Bacteroidota bacterium | reverse complement strand
TGCGCTCCTGCGCTCCTGCGCTCCTGCGCTCCTGCGCTCCTGCGCTCCTGCGCTCCTGCGCTCCTGCGCCCCCTGCTTCACCCCTCCGCCCGCCTCGCCGATACCCCTTCCGTGCCCACGCTCACGCTCCCCCGCAAGGACCAGCTCAAGGACTACGCCCTCGGCGTGGCGCTGCTGCCGCTGTGCGCGCTCTTCGCGTTCGGCGAGTACACCTACGACCCGAACCCGCTGATCATGCTCGTCCACTCGTGGAACCTGATCGTCCACGAGGCGGGGCACTTCTTCTTCCGCTTCTTCGGCGAGACGATGATGTTCCTCGGCGGGTCGCTCCTGCAGCTCATGGTGCCGGCGCTGTTCGTCTACCAGGGCGTCTACTGGGACCACCGCGCCGGCACGCAGCTCTCGCTCCTGCTGCTGGGGCAGAACTTCGTTGACGTCTCGATCTACGCCGCCGACGCGCAGGCCCAGGCGCTGCCGCTCATCGCCGACGGCCTCACGCACGACTGGAACTGGATCATGAACCGGTTCGGGATCCTGGAGGCGACGCCCGTCGTGGCCGGCGCGATCTATGCGATGGCGTTCGTCTGCTGGGGGATCATGCTGATCGTCCCGAAGCGGGTCGGGTAGCTCACCTGTCGACCGCCTCGGGGAGCCCGTCCGCCGGCCGCCTCGGGGCCGACACCGAGGCGGTGCGCGGGGCTGGATCGGCGGTAGCTTCGGGCTATGCCGCCCCCGCCGCCCGACCGCGTCAAGGCCCATCTCATGGACGAGGCCGACATGGCCCGGACGCTCGACCGTCTGGCGCGGCAGGTCGTCGAGGAGCTGGACGAGCCCGCCGTGCCGGGCGGGGCGCCGCCGGCCGACCGCCTCGCGCTGGTCGGGATGCAGACGCGGGGCGTGCACCTCGCGCGGCGCCTCCGCGACCGGATCGAGGCCATCGAGGGGCTGCGCCTGCCGTTCGGCGTCCTCGACGCGACGTTCTACCGCGACGATGTCGGCCTCGGCACCGGCTGCCCGGCGCCGGTCGTGCAGCCGACCGACATCCCGTTCGACCTCGACGGACGCCGCCTGGTGCTCGTCGACGACGTGGTCTACACCGGCCGCACGACGCGCGCCGCCCTCGACGCGCTCGTCGACATGGGCCGGCCCGCCTCGGTGCGCCTGCTGGCGTTCGTCGACCGCGGCCTGCGCGAGCTGCCCGTGGCCCCGGACTACGTCGGCCGCCTCGTCGCGACCGCGCCCGGCGAGCGGGTCCGCGTGCGCCTCACCGAGGAGGACGGCGAGGACGGGGTGTGGCTGGTGGAACGGGGTGAGGTGGAAGGTGGACGGTGAGAAGGTGGAACGTGACTCAACTATGACGACGCCAGACACAGGGGCCCACCCCGCACCTTCCACCCCGCACCTCGCACCCGCCGCGACGCTGCGGCACCGGCACCTGCTGGGGCTGGCCGACTACGGGGCCGACGAGATCCGGCTGCTGCTCCAGACCGCGCGGCGGTTCCGCGACGTGCTGGAGCGGCCCATCAAGCGCGTGCCCAGCCTCCGGGGCGTCACCTGCTGCAACCTGTTCTTCGAGAACTCGACGCGCACGCGGCTCTCGTTCGAGCTGGCCGAGAAGCGGCTCTCGGCCGACGTGATGAACTTCTCCGCCTCGGGGTCGAGCGTGTCGAAGGGCGAGACGCTCAAGGACACCGCCCGCAACATCGAGGCGATGAAGGTGGACCTCGCCGTCATCCGCCACCGCTCGGCCGGCGCGGCCCACTTCCTCACGCGCTGCATCGACGGCGTGGTCGTCAACGCGGGCGACGGGCAGCACGAACATCCCACGCAGGCCCTCCTCGACGCGCTCACGATCTCGGACCTCGCGGTGCCGCACCGAGGCAGGCTCCAGGGCTTCGACTTCCGCGGCCTCAAGGTGAGCATCCTCGGCGACATCGCCCACAGCCGCGTCGCCCGCTCGAACGTCTACGGCCTGACGGCGCTCGGCGCGCACGTCACGCTCTGTGGCCCGCGCACGATGATGCCGGTCGGGATGGATGAGGCCCTCGGCGGCCGCGCCGTGACCGTCACCGACCGCCTCGACGAGGCGCTCGACGGGTGCGATGTGGCGATGGCGCTGCGCATTCAGCTCGAGCGCCAGAAGACGGAGATCGGCCTCACGCCGTCGCTCCGCGAGTACCACGCGATGTACGGCATCCGGCCGGAGCACCTCGAGGCCAACCCCGACCTCTGGGTGATGCACCCCGGCCCGGTCAACCGCGGCGTCGAGCTCTCCGGCGAGGTCGTCGACTCGGACCGCTCGGTGATCCTCGACCAGGTCACGAACGGCGTCGCGGTGCGGATGGCGGTCCTCTACCTGCTCGCCGGCGCCGACGCTTTCAC
>JBCDFO010000562.1:0-2402 GCA_039177895.1 Bacteroidota bacterium | reverse complement strand
TTCCGCTGCGCCGCCTCACGCTCGTCCAGCAGGACGCGAGCCTCGCCGCGCTGGCCCGCCTCCGGACGGCCGCGCACGACCGCGACGCGCTCCCGTTCGACTCCACGCTCACGACGCGCATCCCGCGCCTGGCACCGTACGCGCTCTTCGGCTCCGTCACGCAGGTCCGACCCGCAGGCTCGGACGCTGGGGCGCTCATCCCGCCCGGCGAGATCCAGCTCGGCTTCGACCGAGCCGTCGTCCCCGGCGATGTGCTCCTGCTCCCCGAAGCAGCGGTCGAGTTGGCGGTCGAGGTGGTGAGCGCGAAGGGGTATCCGGTCGAGACGGACGGCGCGGTGCTGCGGCCGTGCGTCGGCGACACAATGCGGGTACGCGCGACGCTCCTCGGCCCGCCAGACGACCAGGGCCGCCGGGACACGCTCGTCGCCAACATCCGCCGCCCGGACCGCGTCGAGATGACCGCGCGGCTCGGCACGACGCCGCACGCGATGGCGGTCAACCCGCGTCGTACGGCGTTTCGCTACGACTTCGCCGCGCCCGAGGCCGCCCTCGCCATCTCCGTGGCGGGGCGCTACCCCGGCTACTTCGACGTCCGCTCGCCCGTCTACACCGTCGAGGCCGCGCCGTGCATTCCCCGCGACCTAGGCATCGAGACGAACGGGCCGTGGCGAGCACCCGTCACCGAGATCAGCGACCAGGCCCCGCTCACCGTCTGGCCCACCGCCGACGGGGCGCGCGTGGACGCGTTCGAGTACGCTGAGTGGACCCTGCGGGTAGTGAGCGACGACGACCTGACGCTGGAGGTCGCGAAGCGCGACGATGGCTGGGCGTTCACGCCGCTCCCGCGCTACGGCCTCGCCGCCTTCACGCCGCAGCGGACCTACGAGGTCGTGGTCGAGCTGCAGTCGCCGGGGCGCGGGGAGGGGCCGATCCGTGAGACGCTGCGCTTTGACGTGGAGCCGGTGCCGTGGTGGACGCTCTGGGGACCGTACGTGATCGCGCTGGGCGTGCTGCTGCTGCTGCTGTGGTACCTGTGGGGCATCGCCAAGAAGCCCCGGTTTTGCCGGGGGGCGCGGATCGTCTTCCAGGAGCGCAGCGCGCTCGTCACAGGCAAAGAGCGGACGTACAGCCTGCCGACGGGCTGGGCCAATCGCTGGCTCGTCCCCTACCGCCCCGAGCGAAAGACGGTGCGCGGCGTCCTCTTCGAAGCGGGGAGCCGCTGCAACCACCTCGTCCTGCCGGAGGACGCCCAGAGTGACTCGATGCTGGTCGAAGGCGCACGCATCGACGACCCGGGCCGCCGGGCGATCCGGCTCGTGGATGGCACCGTACTGGAGGTCGAGCGCAGCAACCGGCGGCAACGATATACCTACGTCGCGGGGTAGATCCGCACCCCAAACGGCACCCTACGCTGCCGCCACATGCATGTGCCTGGCACGCTGGCACTACGATTTTCGGGGGCCAAACGCGGTGTCCGTGCCGGTGTCCGGCTCCCTGTAGCGGCAGGCACGGTTCGGCGTAGTTGTTGTCGAGGATGAGCGGGAAGGGCTGCACTTCGATCCTCGGCCCTCCTACACCTTTCACCCCTCCGGCCCTATGGGACGTGGCCTCCTGCTCGCTGTCGTTGCGACTTCCCTGCTCGTCACCTTCTCGACGACCCGAAGCACTCAGAACATCGTCGCGATTGCCGGTGACCAGTCGGAGTACGGCGCGGACGTCCTAGCGCGGGAGATCGCTCGTTCTGGGTACGAGGTCGCCTACCGCGCGGCGGAGCGCGGCCAGGGCCCCGGCGGTACGCTCGCCGATGCCATAGCCGCGGTGAACACGATTGCTGCGGATCGGCCCTTCCAGGGGGGCACGTGGAGTGCCGAAGCTCACGCCATCGACTCCCTTTCGGCGCTGATCCGCGTGACGGGGACGTACGCTGCCGAGAGCTACACGACCGAAGGGGTCTACGACGCGTCCGTCCTGGCGCCCCCGGCTTCGCCGCACCCAGGTCCCCCGCTCTCTCCCGACTGGGAGTACGACTGCACAGCTGGCCGCTACGTGGAGATGTACACCATGGGCATCGGCACCTATGGGTCCTACATGCCCAGCGCTACCATCCCCATTCCTGACCCCGGCTCCGTGCTGAGTATCAAAGCCCAAGCCACGGTCAAGAACGGCCCTTCGGGCAACATCCCGCACATCGAGTTCTCGACGGACAGCGGACAGACCACGACGCTCACTGCTCCCACAAAGGACCACTACGACGACTGGTTCTACACGGTTGACCTCGCGCCAGCGAGTAGCGTGACCGTGACGCCAGCCATCGTCAACCCCTATCACCACTATGGGACTCGCTCATTCACCGTGTACGTCGTGCGAGACCGGCCTGGCTTTAGCCAAGGAGGCGGCCTCGT
>JBCDFO010000561.1:0-2415 GCA_039177895.1 Bacteroidota bacterium | reverse complement strand
CGAGGAAGAGGGAATGAGCCCCGAGAACTCGGGCCGCGCCCACGTATTTAGTGGGGTGAATGGGTCGCTCCTGTTCACGCTCGTCTCTCCAAATGAAGAGCACGGGGGAGACTTTGGCTACTCCGTCTCGGGTGCTGGCGACATCAACAACGACGGCTACGCCGATGTAATCGCTGGCGCAAGAAATGAGGATCCAGGAACCAGTCTGTTGAGCGTGGGGCGCGCTTATGTGTTCAGTGGAAACGGAGGTAGCCTCCTTTTTACCATCTCTGCCCCCAATGAAGAGCACGGTGCTAGCGTTGGCTGGTCAGTGTCGGACATAGGGGATATCAACGGCGATGGAACCCTTGACGTAGTCGTGGGAGAGTTTGGCAACACCCCAGATTTAACAGGGCGCGCGTACGTGCTGAGCGAGTCTACGCCCCTCAAAATCGTTGGTGCTGAGGGGTGGCGTATGCTCACCACGCCTGTCGTGAACGCGACCTTCGACGACCTGCTCGGCAGCCTATGGACGCAGGGGTTTCCCGGCAGCGACTACGACGGAAGTAGCCCGGTCGCAGCTCCCAATGTGTACCGCTACGACGAGACGGTGGCGGGCGATGCCGATGCAGGCTTTACTCCGCCCGTCAACCAAGGGGAGCAAGTCGGCAGCGGCGTTGGCTTTATCGCCTACGTCTTCAGCGATGACGACTTCGACGGTACGCCGGAGGGATTCCCAAAGCGGATCAGTGTGACTGGCGCGAGTCCTACCGGTTCGGTCAACCTGCCCGTCACCTACACGGACAATGGCCCCACAGACCAAGACGAAGGGTGGCAGCTCTATGGGAATCCGTTCGCCGAGCGCGTGGACTCGGATGCCTTCGTGACCTCAGGTTTCGACTCGGCGGTTTACGTGTGGGACCCTGCCCAGGCGGCTTACCGGGTATGGGACGGCTCTGCGGGTGATCTCACAGACGGGGTCATTGCGCCGTTCCAGGGGTTCTTTGCTCGCGCTCAGTCTGGGGCGGCCGCCTTCGAGATTCCGCAAGGTGCAAGAACGATCGGCGGAGCCTTCTATGGAAGGGTGAGGGGTGAGACCCCAACGCTGGCCCTCACGCTAGAGACGACGCATGGAGAGGCCCGTGCTTGGGTGAGGGTCCGCGATACCGCTAGCATGACCTATGGCCGCTTTGATGCCTATGCGCTCGGTCCGCTCGCGCCGAGCTACGTTCAACTCTACACGCGTCCGCCTGGTACTACCGAGGGCACGCCCGCTGCCGGGCTCGTGATCAACGCATTGCCCCCCCTGACAGATGGGGAGCGCTACTCGGTGCCGCTAGACTTGCGGATCGTAGAAGATGGCCAGCAGGTTCAGAGTCGTTCCACCCTGCGCTGGCCCTCGCTTCAGGCAATACCGCACAATTGGACGCTGGAGCTGGTTGATACCGAGACGGATACAATCGTGGATCTGCGCAAGACCGACGCTTACACGTTTGATTGGACACCCTCACCCCTGGCGGGAGAGTCACAAGCTGCGCACGAGGCGAGAGCCCTTCTTCCTAGGCCAATGGTGGTCCGAGGAGTAGCCGCGAATCGCTTCGAGCTTCTCATTACCGCCTCCACCGGAGTAGGTACCACCACTGAGGATGTGGGGCGGCCCGACGTGGTGACGTTGTCCCCCAATTATCCCAACCCGTTCTCTGCGAGCACAACGCTAGAGTTCGGTTTACCAGAAGCTGGACCTGTCCGGCTTGTCGTCCATGACGTGCTCGGGCGGCACGTGGCTACCCTGATCAACGAAGAGCGCCGTGCAGGATGGCACCACCTCCGGCTCAATGGGAGGGCCCTTGCAAGCGGAGTCTATGTGGTGCACCTCAAGTTCAAGGATCAGGCAACCAGCATACGGATGCTGGTCGCGTACTAGGAGGCAAACCGGTCTTGCTCTCATAAACGGACTTGTGTGAGAGTACAGGGCATGCCTCGGCTTCAGAGCAATCGGGCTGTGGCTCCCCGCTAAGTCGAGTTGCCAGGCGAGCGCGAGACTGGTGGTGAGGCAACGCAAATAAAGCTGGTGGCGCTGCGGTTCACCGACTGCTCACGCGGCTCACCGAACGCGGCGCATCCTGCGGGAGAGGGACCAGTAGGGGCTAGCGAGTCATCCTCCGACCGCTGCTGCCTGTCCTGCCATGCGTGCCCTTCTTCTCCTCCTCGCTGTCCTCGCCACGCCGTTGTCGTTGGCGCAAACCGACCCGACGGTCGTAACCGGGCGCGTCGTTGATGGCGCGGGGATGCCGCTGCCGCTTGTGAACGTCGTTGTCGCTGGGACCATCGACGGGGACGTGACGGACGACGCGGGGCGCTTCGCCTTCCCGACGCGACAGGAGGGGGCCGCGACGGTGCGGGCCACGCTCGTGGGCTTCGAGGACGTCGAGCGTG
>JBCDFO010000560.1:0-2454 GCA_039177895.1 Bacteroidota bacterium | reverse complement strand
TTCGCCATCTTCCAGTCCAACGCCGGTGGCGCCTGGGACAACGCGAAGAAGTCGTTCGAGGCGGGGATCGTCGTGGACGGCAAGAGCTACAAGAAGGGCACCGACGCCCACAAGGCCGCTGTCGTGGGTGACACCGTGGGCGACCCGCTCAAGGACACCTCGGGCCCGAGCCTCAACATCCTCCTGAAGCTCATCGCCGTCGTGGCGCTCGTGATCGCGCCGCTCATCAGCGACGCCGACGCGACCGTCGCCGACACCGACGAGGTGACGGTCGTGGAGATGCCGAGCGTGCCTGCGTTCAACCTCGTCCAGGAGGGCGGCGCGCTCGTCCTCTCGGGCGCGGTCGCCTCGCAGGAGGTAGCTGATGCTCTGGTTCAGCGGGCACGGCGCACGTTCCCGAACCTCGACGTCGTCAACAACATGGAGATCGGCGAGGTCAGCGCCGTCGAGGGCTTCCAGGCGAAGCTCTTCGAGATCTTCCCGTTCCTCGGCCGCTTCCGCAGTAACGCCGGGATGGACGTGGACGGCACCAACGTGACGCTCAACGGCATCGTCTTCTCCGACGACGAGAAGGCCGCCATCGACGCGGACGCCGAGGCGCTGCTGACGGCCCCGTTCTCCTACACGTCGGGCATCGTCGTGGAGGAGCCGAGCGAGGACGTCCTCGCCGCGATGAACGCGATCAGCGCGACGCTCTCCGAGCAGACCGTCGAGTTCGCGACCGGCACGGCGCAGCTCACCGAGGCGTCGCGGGCTACGCTGAACGCCATCGCCGCCAACCTCGCGGAGTACCCCGAGCTTTCGATCACGGTTGAGGGCCACACGGACAACACCGGCAGCCGCGACGCCAACGACACGCTCAGCCAGCAGCGCGCGCAGGCCGTCGCGGGCTACCTCACTGAGCAGGGCGTGGACGCCACACGCATCACCGCCGTCGGCTACGGCGACGCCCGTCCGGTCGAGACCAACGCAACGGACGAGGGCAAGGCGGCCAACCGCCGCGTCGCCTTCCGCGTGGGCTAAGCAAGTCATTCGCTAGTCCTGCTGATCCAGGCTCCAACGCCCGGTCCTGCCGCACGGTGGGGCCGGGCGTTTTTCGTGGAGGCGGGCCGCGGACGTGTCCGCAACCACTCGTCCTGCGGGATCGACCGTCGGTCGTGGATCGTTGTGTTCCGGCACCGAAGGCCCGTTCTTGTAGCGTGTCCCCGATCCCCTCGCCCCATGTCTGACGCGACCCGTACCTACCTCGCTGCCCGGCTCCGGCTGCTGCCGTGGATGCTCGGCGTCGGCGTCGCGTCCGGCCTCGCCGTGAAGGCGATCGTCGACCTTGAGGGGCTGCGGCTATGGTGGGAAGGCGACCGGCTGCACGGCCCCGAGGTCTCCGGCGTGATCCATTCGATTGTCTCGGGGATGGTCTACACAACGGCGATGTGGAGCGTCCTGCTCGAAACCAAGCGGTTCCTGCTGGCGCGCTACCCAATCTCAACCTGGCGAGACGGGGCCCTGCACGTGGTCGCCATTGCCACTGCAGCCACGGCCACGTTCGTGCTGATTGGCATTCTCGATCCGGTGGTGTGTGCCATCTTCGGCCTGGAGGACGACGGCGATGGACCGCCTCTGGCCGTGATCGCGGGCGTGGCCTTCTCGATGACGCTGGTGCTCTCGACGTTGATGTACCTCGTCGAGTTCTACCGCCGCCTCCGCGACGCGGAGCACGCGCGGCTCCAGGCGGAGCTCTCGGCGCTGCGGGCGCAGATCAACCCGCACTTCCTCTTCAACACGCTCAACAGCATCGCGGCGCTCGTCCGCGTGGCCCCGTCCGAGGCCGAGGGCGTCACGGAGCGCCTGGCCGACCTCTTCCGCTACACGCTCCGCGCCTCGAAGCACCCGACCGTCACCTTGCGCGACGAACTCGACGCGACACAGCTCTACATCGACATCGAGCAGGTGCGCTTCCAGGACCGGCTGCTCGTCCACGTGAAGGTGGACCCAGCTGTGGAGCGTGCGCAGGTGCCGAGCCTGCTCGTGCAGCCGCTCGTGGAGAACGCGGTCAAGCACGGCGTCGCCCGGACCGACGGGCCCTGCGTGGTCCGCATCCGCGCGCACATCGCCGAGCACGTCGCCCCGGGACGCGCGCCGGGGCCTACCGTTGAGCTGCAGGTGTTCGACACCGGACCCGGCTTCGACTCGCGCGACGTGGACACGGTGCTGCAGCGAGGATCCGGGCTGGCCAACGTCCGCGACCGGCTGCGGCTGCTCTACGGCGACGCCGCGTCGCTGCACCTCATGGCCGACGGTGTGGTGCTGCGCTTTCCCTTCCGCGCGATGGAGATCGAGCGCACCGGCCTCATGGGCGATGGCCTACCCGGCGACGGTCTGCCCGGCAATGGCCTCCTGGGTGATGGAGTCGCGACCGACGAACTACCCCACGAGGTAACCGTCGTCCCGTCTCAG
>JBCDFO010000559.1:0-2461 GCA_039177895.1 Bacteroidota bacterium | reverse complement strand
TACGGATACACGTCCACGACGCGGACAGCGAGGGTGGGCACAGGGGATGGGGAAGAACCTCGGAGGCGATGGGGCGTCTCTATGGGCCCTTCTCCTCAACGCCCTTCTCCCGGTCATGGGTTCGATCTACGTCATCATGCTGGTGACGCTCGTGGGGTTTTTCCTGCTGGCGTTCGTGCTGCTCTACCCGTTCTACAAGCTCATCAAGAACGAGCAGCGCAAGGAGGCCCTCTGGACGCCCGACGCCATCGCGCGGCGCACCCGCCAGAGCCGCGCGGGCGGCGATGGAGCCGGAGTCGACGCTGCACCGCGCCCCTCCTACCCCGAGCAGCCGCCCGTCCCGCGCGTGACGCCGCGCCAGCCGACCTCGCGCCAGCCGACGCCGCGGCAGCCTGGCTCGCCCCCGGCGAAGTGAGACGCACGGGGCCTCGTGGTTATGCTAGGCGCTTTAAACCGCTTGGATAGGCCCTATTCGGTAATACTCTCGTAACACGGGAGCCTGGGTCCGTATACCGCGAGTGTCCTTCGGCGACGCCGCGTGACGCTGGACTCGGCACCGACTCCGCGTTATCCTTGCGGGCTGTCGCCCCCACTGGCGCTGTGCCCGGACAACGGGCGTCGGTGCCGAGCCTAGCCGCTCATGCTGGAGTTTCTTTCCTCGGGCCCGCTGCTGCCCCTCACCGTCCTCCTCGCCATCGTCGGGGTCTACTGGCTGTTCGTCATCCTCGGCGCGCTCGACCTCGACTTCCTCGACGTGGACTTCGACGCGACGGACGCGGACGTGGACCTCGACTTCGAGGCCGACGTGGACGCCGACGCAGGGCTCTCAGGCTGGCAGCAGGCGCTGTCGTTCCTGCACCTCGGCATCGTGCCGTTCATGGTCGTCTTCAGCGTGTTCGTGCTGAGCTGGTGGACGGTCGCCGCCATCGGGTTCTTCGTGCTCGGGCTCGGCGCGCTCGTCGGGCTAGGCGGCAGCGCTTTGCTGGCCATCCTCGCGACGAAGGTGCTCACGTGGCCGCTCGCCGGTCTTTTCCGCAAGCTGAAGGCCGCCGAGGCCCCGGTGCGGATCATCGGGCGCGTCTGCACGGCGCTCACCGCCATCGACCACGAGCGGCTCGGGCAGGCCGAACTCGCCACCGACGGCGCGCCGCTGCTGCTCACCGTCAAGACCACGCAACCTGGCGAGCGGGTCGCGCGCGGCGGACGCGCCCTCGTGGTCGCCCGCAGCGACGATGGGCAGGTCTACCTCGTAGACCCCGTCGCCGTCCAGCAGGCCACGGTCTGATCCTTGCGGCTCGCCGCCGCCCTTCCGTTTCAACGTTTTTCTGGCTCCACCCCCTCTGTCATGGATATCTGGAACATCATTTCCGTCGCGGGCGGCTTCACGCTCGTCATCTTCCTCGGGCTCTTTGCGCTCGTCGCCAAGTTCTACAAGAAAGTCGAGCAGGGGCGCGCGCTCGTACGCACCGGCGTGGGCGGCACGAAGGTCGCCTTCTCGGGGATGTATGTCCTCCCGGTGATCCACCGCTCCGAGCTGATGGACATCTCGCTCAAGCGCGTCGAGATCTCGCGCACGGGCAAGAACGGCCTCATCTGCAAGGACAACATGCGCGCCGACATTCAGGTGGCCTTCTTCGTGAAGGTCAACAAGGACGAGCAGAGCGTACAGACCGTCGCCGAGTCCATCGGCACCGTCCGTGCGTCCGACCCGCAGGCGCTCGTTGAGCTGTTCGACGCCAAGTTCTCGGAGGCGCTCAAGACGGTCGGCAAGAACTACGACTTCGTCGACCTCTACAACAGCCGCGAGACGTTTAAGGAGGACATCCTGAACGTGATCGGCACCGACCTGAGCGGCTACGCCCTCGAAGACGCCGCCATTGACTACCTGGAGCAGACGCCCATCGAGACGCTCGACCCGGACAACATCCTCGACGCAGAGGGCATCAAGAAGATCACCGACCTCACGGCGAAGCAGGCCGTGCTCGCCAACGAGATCAACCGCGAGAAGGAGAAGACGCTCAAGAAGCAGGACGTGGAGGCCCGCGAGGCCATCCTCGAACTGGAGCGCCAACTTGCTGAAAAGGAGGCCAGCCAGCGCCGCGAGGTCGAGACTGTGCAGGCGCGCGAGACCGCCGAGACGGAGCGCGTCCGCCAGGAGGAGCGCCTCAAGGCCGAGCGCGCCCGCATCCAGACCGATGAAGAAGTCGAGGTCGCCGAGCAAAACAAGCAGCGGCAGGTCCTCGTCGCGGAGAAGAACCGCCTGCGTACCGACGCCGTCGAGACGGAGCGCGTGGAGAAGGACCGCCAGCTCGAAGCCACCGAGCGCGAGCGCGTGGTCGAACTCGCCCAGATCGAGAAGGAGAAGGCGCTCGAAGAGGAGCGCAAGACGATCCAGACCGTGATCCGCGAGCGCGTGATGGTCGAGAAGTCGGTCGTCGAGGAGGAGGAGAAGATCAAGGAC
>JBCDFO010000558.1:0-2490 GCA_039177895.1 Bacteroidota bacterium | reverse complement strand
GTCGTCGGGCACGAGCGCGAAGTCGAGGCGAAGCGTCTGGCCGAGACTCAGCGAGATGTTCTCCTCCTCCTGGCTCACGTACCCAATGAAGCTCGCCGTGATGGTGTAGGGCCCCCCGACACGCATGTTGGGAATGACGTACGAGCCGCCTGCGCGCGTGGCCGCGCCGTAGGTGGTGCCGCTCGGCTCGTGCACGGCGATGACGTTGGCACCGGGCAGCGGGGCACCGGTCTGGTCGAGGACGAAGCCGCTGAGGCCAGCGGTCGTGACGCCCTGGGCGAAGGCAGTGGTCGGGGAGGCCAGGAGGAGCGCCAGCACGAAGGCCAGGCATGCTCCCGGGACATAGCGGTAAAGCATGAGACGGGGTCCGGGAAGGTGAGTGGACGGGGCGCTGACCAGGGCAGCCGGGACCGGCCGCGACGGTGGGAGGTGGCAGCGCACGGGACACGGCGTGGGGGGCTCACCGCAATCCCGTAGGCCGGGATGTTACCGCACCATTACCCGGTTCCCCAACCGTCGCGGCGATCCTTAATACAGTGGCGGCGTGAATTCATCTCGCCAGCCGCAGCATCTCACACCAGCGAGGGCGGCACGTCTACACGCACCGCCCTCGTTGAGGCTGCGTCTTGCCAAGCGCGGCTAGCGTGCCGTCGAGGTCGTCGGGGTCACCGTCGCGTCCGGTGTCCCGGCTGCGCCGTCGCCGAAGGCCCCGCCGCCCATCGCGAGCATGTCGTCGCCGACGGGCATCGGGCCGTGCTCGGGAGCGGGCGCGTGCGGGTGGGTCGAGGTCTCCATGTATTCAGCGAGCGAGAAGTGGTCGACCTGGATGGCGTCGGTGCGGGCCAGCTCGGCACGCTGCAGGAGGTCGGCCTCCTCGGGGGTGATCACGCCCTGCTCGACGGCCATCGCTACGAGTTTCGCCGGGTGCACCTTCTTCGGAAGCTGCTTGGCTTTGATCGCCTTGTAGAGCTTCTTCTCGACGGGCTGCGCCTGGTTGACGAGCCGGAACGCGTGCTCCAGACGACCCAGCGCGTCGGTCGGGTCGGCGGAAACGTAGAGGTTGTTCGAGAGCCGCTCACGCTGCGGGCTATCGACCTGGATGGCCTGCGCCACCTTCTGGCCGAGGTCGTCCGACGGGGCCGCCGCGATGCGGTTGAACCGGCTCCACGCCGCGATGGGCCCGCGGAAGAGCCACGTCGCGCCCGGCACCTCGATGTTGGCGTAGAGCCCATCGAACGCCTGCTGGATCTGGTGCAGCGCATACTGCATCGACCAGTGGACGAACGGGAGGTCCTCCTTGCGGCGGCCGTCGGCCTCGTAGCGCTTCAGCACGGCCGAGCCGAGGTACATCCACGAGAAGATGTCGGCGAAGCGGCCGGTGAGCTTCTCCTTACGCTTGAGGTTGCCGCCGAGCGTGCCCATCGCGAGGTCTGCGAGGAAGGCGAACGACGCCGACGCCCAGGCGAGCTTGCGGTAGTACTTCGCCGTCGGGCCGCTGACGGGGCTGCCAGCGAAGAGGCCGCGCGTGGCGCTGAGCACGATGCCGCGCGTGGCGTTGCGAACCACGTGCCCGATGTGCGCCCAGAAGGCGCGGTCGAACGCCTTCACGTCGCCCGCCTCCACGGCGAGCATCTCCTTGAGCGCGTACGGGTGGCAGCGGATCGCGCCCTGCCCGAAGATCATGAGCGTCCGCGTGAGGATGTTCGCGCCCTCCACGGTGATCATGATGGGCATGTTCGTGTAGGCGCTCGCGGTCGTGTTGCGCGGGCCGCGCGAGATCGCGTTGCCGCCGAGGATGTCCACCGTGTCGTTGAGGACCATCCGGTAGAGCTCGGTGGCGTTGTACTTCATCATCGCCGTGACGACGCTCGGCTTGGAGCCCTTGTCGAGACCACCATTCGTGTAGCGCCGCGCCGCCTCCAGGATGTAGGCGATGCCGCCGATGCGCGCCAGCGGCTCCTCAATGCCCTCGAACTTGCCGATGGAGAGCCCGAACTGCTTGCGGTTGACGGCGTGCGCGCTCGCGATCCGCAGCATGGTCTTCGCGCCGCCCGAGGACGACGACGGCAGCGAGATGCCGCGCCCGACGGAGAGGCACTCCATGAGCATCCGCCAGCCGCGCCCAGCACCCGCCGTGCCGCCGATGATGGCCTCCTCCGCCTTCAGGACCACGTCCTTGCCCGAGGTCGGGCAGTTGTAGAACGGGATGCCGAGGGGGTCGTGGCGCTCGCCGAGCTTGACGCCCGGCGCGTCGGTCGGGACGAGCGCGCAGGTAATACCGAGCTTCGTGCCTTTGCCGAGCAGGTTGTCGGGGTCTTCGAGCTTAAAGGCGAGTCCGAGCACCGTCGAGACGGCGGCGAGGGTGATGTAGCGCTTTTTCCACGAGAGACGGACGTAGATCTCGCCGTCCTCGCCCTTGAACAGGACGCCCTTCGAGGAGATCGCGCCCGCGTCGGAGCCCGCGCCGGGCTCGGTGAGGGCGAACGCCGG
>JBCDFO010000557.1:0-2497 GCA_039177895.1 Bacteroidota bacterium | reverse complement strand
GTGCTCGTGACCGTCGGCCCCAACGCGGGCGACCTCTACCACATCGACCACGTGTGGCAGATCTGGGCGCTCACCGTCCTCCTCGCCGCCGCACTCTATCTCCCGACGCGTGCGTTCGGCGAATACAAGCGCACGAGCGACCGGTGGTGGATTCGGTACTTCTGAGAGATCGGGAGAGGACGATGCCCCCGGTGTGATTCCCTTCTCCCAGCTATGTCATCCCGAGCGCAGGTCCGCAGGACCGGAGTCGAGGGATCTGCGGGGCAGCGTCTAAGCGTCGAGTGGGGCTTCGAGGTGAACGAAGACGCTGCGCACCAGATACGCATGGCTTCCCGCTCCCACCTACGTCATCCCCGCGAATGCGGGGACCCACCAGGTCATTTCGGCGTCCGCATCGCTTCCCTTTCTGCGAGCGGCGGGATACCCGGAAGTACCTCCTGCCTGATCCGTCGGGCCTCCGCGTTGTGGGCGGTCTCCAGACATTCGAGTGGGTCCCCGCCCCCGCCTACGCGAGGGCAAGCTGTGCGCGGGGATGACTGATAGGGAAGGGCGCGGTAGCCTCCCATGAGGCTGGCGCGGACAGCCCGCTACACCGAGGAAAAGGGTGGCCAACCGTCAGGAGCGCGGGACCTCGTCCCGACGCAGTACCATAGAGAGCCCCAATCCTCCCATTCGCTTCTCTCACCTTCGCTCCGCCATGCCTGTCTCCTCGCCCTGGACGCGCGCGCTGCTCGTCCTCGCCCTACTCCTCGCTGCGCCGACAGCCGTCGCCCAATCGCCATTCACGCTCGACGATGTGTTCGAACTGGAGTGGGCCGACGACCCGCAGATCAGCCCGGATGGCGAGCACGTTGTCTACGTGCGGGCGGGGATGGACCGGATGAAAGACAAGCGCCGCCAGTCGCTTTGGGTCGTCGGGGCCGACGGCGAGGGGCATCGCAAGTTGACGACGAGCGAGGCGAACGAGTCGGCGCCGCGGTGGTCGCCGGGCGGGGACCGCGTGGCCTACGTGGCGGCAACGGACCAGGGCGCGGAGTTGTTCGTCCGCTGGATGGACACGGGCCAAACGGCGCGGCTGACGCAGCTCGACCGGTCGCCGCGCGGCCTCACGTGGTCACCCGACGGGACGCTGCTCGCGTTCTCGATGCTCGTCCCCGAGCCCGACCCGACGCTCGACGTGGCCCTGCCGTCACCGCCGAAGGGCGCGGAGTGGGCCCCTAAGCCGCGCGTCGTGGATCGCGTCAAGCACGAGGCTGACGGCTCCGGCAACATCGAGCCGGGCTTCCGCCATGTGTTCGTCGTCCCCGCCGACGGCGGCACGCCGCGCCAACTCACGCACGGCGACTACCCGCACGGCACCGACCTCGCCTGGCTGCCCGACGGCAGCGGCCTCGTCGTCTCCGGCAACCGCAGCGCCGACTGGCAACTCGACTACCGCGGCTCCGAGGTCTACCGCGTCGGGCTGACCGATCCCACGATCACGGCGCTCACCAACCGCGATGGGCCAGACCAGGGGCCCGTCGTATCGCCCGACGGCCGCACCGTTGCCTACCGCGGCTACGACGACCGCGTCCGCACCTTCCAGAACACGCTCATCCACCTCCTCGACCAGGATACTGGCGATATCCGCGTCCTGGCAGGCGACCTCGACCGCAGCATCGAACAGCTCGCCTGGACCGACGCAGGCCTCTACGCGAGCTACTACGACCGCGGCCTCATCCGACTCATGCAGGTCGCGCTCGACGGCACCGTGCGCGAGATCACCGATGCCATCGGCGGCACGTCGATTGGGCGGCCCTACCTCGACGGAGCCTGGTCCGTGTCCGACGGCGGCGTGGTCGCGTTCACGCACAGCACGCCGGAGCGCCTGTCGGACGTGGCCGTTGTGGTGGACGGCGAGACGCGCGTGCTGACCGACCTCAACGGCGACCTGCTGCCGTACCGCGACCTCGGTGCCGTCGAGGAACTCACCTGGACCGCCGAGGACGGCCTCGACGTGCAGGGCTGGATCATTCGCCCCCCCGGCTACGAGGACGGGCGGCAGTATCCACTACTGGTCGAGGTGCACGGCGGCCCCATTGCGTCCTACGGTCCGCACTTCTCACCGGAGTTCCAGCTCTTCGCGGCCGACGACTACATCGTCTTCTACCCCAACCCGCGCGGCAGCACCGGCTACGGCGAGGCCTTCGCCGACCTCCTCTACCACGACTACCCCGGCGGCGACTACGGCGACATCATGACTGGCGTCGATGCCCTGATCGCGACGGGCGACGTGCACCCGGACTCGCTCTACGTCACGGGCGGCAGCGCGGGCGGCGTGATGACGGCGTGGATCGTGGGCAACACGGACCGCTTCCGGGCGGCGGCGGTCATCAAGCCCGTCATCAACTGGATCTCGAAGACGCTCGTCGCCGACAACTACTACGCCTACGCGGACTACCGCTACCCCGGCCAGCCGTGGGAAAACCCGATGGCCTACTGGGAGGAGTCGCCGATC
>JBCDFO010000556.1:0-2521 GCA_039177895.1 Bacteroidota bacterium | reverse complement strand
CGCTCCGCAACGCCGGACTCGCTGTGGGGGCTCGTGGCTGAAGCGCACGCTGCCGACCCCGACGCCGCCATCGGGCTGAGCGAGGCGTACCTCCCCGAGAGTGAACTCCGCCAGCGCCTCCCCGACGCCGGGCCTGTCTTCCGACAGTATGCCCCCGGCCAGATTGCCCCAGTGCTCAACCTCGGCGACCGCTACCACGTCTTCCAGGTCGTCGACCGCGCCCAGGCTGGAGCGCTGCCCGAGCTCGCCTGGATCGAGGACGAGCTGCGTCGCCAGATGCTCATCGACGCGCGGCGGCAACTCGTCTCGCGCGAGGTGCAGGACCTGAAAAGCCGTGCCCAGGCCGCCGGCGACCTCGACACTCCCGAGAGCCCGCCCGCCCGCCAATAGTTCTGCCTCGGGGCGCGTTCTGCCCCGACCCATCGCTGCACCCCCACGTGCCTCGGCGGCCTGACGCCGCCCGCGTTCCCACCTTGATGCTTCCACGCTCGCCTGTGCCTTCCATGCTGTTCCGTTCCACGCTCCTCGCCCTGCTGCTCGTCGGGCTCGTCCGCCCCGCCTCCGCCCAGGAGGAACGGCTGCTCGACACCGTCATTGCCGTCGTGGACGGCGAGGTGGTACTTCACTCCGAGGTCACCTTTATCGCGCAGCAGCTCGCACAGGGCCAGATCGTCACCGACGCTGTCTACAGCCAGGCCGTCGACGAGCTCGTCGGGCAGAAGGTGCTCCTGGCCGAGGCCCGGCGCGACACCACCATCGCCGTCGAGGCCGAGCAAATCGACCAGGTCCTGGACCAGCGGATCGAGACGCTCACTCGGCAGCTGGGCAGCGAGGAAGCGCTGGAGGAAGCCTACAGCCGCTCGCTTGCCCAGATCCGGCAGGACTTCCGCGACGAGGTCGAGAAGCAGCTCCTCACGCAGCAGGTCCGCGACCGCAAGATCCGGACGGTGCGCGTGACGCCCTCGGAAGTGCGCACCTTCTTCGAGCAGATCCCGACGGGCGACCTCCCCGACGTACCGGAGCTGGTCCGTGTGGCACACATCGTCAAGCTGCCCACCCCGGATGAGGCGGCGCGGGACCGCACCGTCACGGAGATTACCGCCATCCGCGACTCCATCGTCACCGAGGCCGCCACCATCGAGCAAATGGCCGAGCGCTACTCCGACGACCCAGGCTCGCGCACGCGCGGCGGACGCATTGCCAACGTGAGCGTACGCGACCTCGTGCCGGAGTTTGGGGCCGTCGCGAGCACCCTCGAGCCAGGGGCTGTCTCGCAGGTCTTCGAGACGACGTTCGGCTTCCACGTGATGCGCCTCAACAGCCGCCAGGGCGATGTGATCGACGTCAATCACGTGCTCATCCAGGTGGACGACAGCGCCGTGGACCCCGCCGAGGCCATCGCGGACCTGGAAGCCATCCGCGACTCGCTCGTGACGATGGAACTACCCTTCGAGGCGCTCGCGAAGCGGCACTCCGAGGACCCCTTCACCGCCAACCAAGGCGGCTACGTCACCGACCCACGCTCGGGCGACCGCAACCTCCAGCTCAGCCTCCTCGGCCCGCAGTGGCAGGCCGTCGTGGATACGATGGAGGTAGACGAGGTGAGCCTCCCCGCCGAGGTCCAGCTCCTCGACGGCACGCGCGCCTGGCACATCGTGCTCCTCCAGAAGCGCACGCCCGCCCACACCCTCGACCCTGTCACCGACTACGAGTTGCTGAGCGAATACGCGCTCCAGGAGAAGCGCCAGCGCGAGCTCAGCGCCTACATCGACCGGCTGCGCGAGCGCGTCCACATCGCCATCAAGACGGACCGGTACGTCCCCTTCGAGGAACGGGCCGCTCTGATGGCGGATTTCTGATGGGAGGATTCTCTATTGACGATGTTGGCTTGAAGATGCCAAAAGACCGCGTTCTACCCGTAGCTCTCAAATCATAAATCATAGATGGAACGTCATAAATCAGACATCGCCAATCTCTCCGCCTCCGACCCAGCGGCTGTCGATGCGCTCACCGAGGCCTACGGGCGGCTCCGGCGCGAGGTCGGCAAGGTCATCGTTGGGCAGGAGGCCATCGTGGAAGGCGTGACGGTGTGTCTGCTCGCGCAAGGCCACTGTCTGCTCGTGGGCGTGCCGGGCCTCGCGAAGACGCTCCTCATCCGCACGCTTGCGGACGCCATCGACCTCTCGTTCAGCCGTATCCAGTTCACGCCCGACCTCATGCCGGGCGACATCACCGGCACCGAGATCATCGAGGAAGACCCGGCCACAGGGCGGCGCACGTTCAAGTTTGTGAAGGGCCCGCTCTTCGCGCAGGTCATCCTCGCCGACGAGATCAACCGCACGCCGCCGAAGACGCAGGCCGCCCTGCTGGAGGCGATGCAGGAGCGCCACGTCACCGCCGCCGGGCAGACATTCCCGCTCGACACGCCGTTCTTCGTGCTCGCCACGCAGAACCCCATCGAGCAGGAGGGCACCTACCCGCTCCCCGAGGCGCAGCTCGACCGCTTCATGCTCAACCTCTG
>JBCDFO010000555.1:0-2527 GCA_039177895.1 Bacteroidota bacterium | reverse complement strand
TCTGTCAACTACAACCAGGCCGAAGTCACCCGTGCCCTACTCTCGTCGCTTCGCGCGGTTACGTACCCGCGCACAGAGGTTATCGTCGTTGACAACGGCTCGCCGACGCCGGGCCAGGCGGCGGCGATTGCAGCAGGATTTCCCGACGTCCACGTCATCGCCCACCCCAGCAACGACGGCTTCGCCGGTGGCAACAACGTCGGCATCCGCGTCGCGCAGGGCGACTACGTCCTCCTCCTGAACAACGACACAGAGGTGGAGCCCGGCTTCTTGGAGCCGCTCGTCGCGGCGATGGAGGCGGACCCGAGCCTCGGCCTCGCGAGCCCGAAGATCCGCTACCACCACACGCCGGACACGATCCAGTACGCCGGCTGCGGCCCCATCGACCCGCTCACGATGCGCGGGCACGTCACGGGCCACAACCAGGTCGACCGCGGCCAGCACGACGCGTCGGGCATCACGGATCTCGGCCACGGCGCGGCGCTCCTGATCCGCCGCACAGTGCTGGAGGAGGTCGGCCTGCTCCCGGCGCTCTACTTTCTCTACTACGAGGAGCACGACTTCGCCGCGCACGTCGCCCGCGCAGGCTGGCGCGTGGCCTACGTCGCCGAGTCGGTGGTCTACCATAAGGAGTCGATGACGGTCGGCAAGGAGAACGCGCTCAAGACGTACTACATGACGCGCAACCGGCTGCTCTACCTCCGCCGCAACGTCCACGGCCCGACGTTCTGGGCAGCGCTGGCCTTCGTGCTCGGCATGGCCCTGCCGAAGCGCACGCTCGTCCTGCTCGCCCGCCGTCGCTTCGACCTCCTGTCGGCGCTCTGGCGCGGCACCTTGTGGCACCTCGGCCGCCTCGGCCATCGCCCCACGATGCACGGCCTGCCGCAGTTCGAAGGAGGAAACGAGCGGAGGAAAGAGGGAACGGAGGCTCAAGCGCTAGAACGCGCTTTACCTGCCTGAGTACGGCCCGCTGACAGCCAGCAGCCGAGAGCCAACAGCCCCCTCAGTACGCCACCTCAAACTGGACACCGCCGCCGACGTTGTTCTCGCCGTCCTGCAGCTGCTCGTACTCCCCTTGCAGTTGAAGCCACTGGCGGAGTTGGTATTGGAGCACGAGATCGAGGGTCGCCGCATCGACCGCATCCGTGTTTTGGGAGACGAGGTAACCGAGCGTGGCGAAGAGGCGGTTGGTGAGGTACTTCCCGATGGTGACCGTGATTTCGGGCCGCGCCTCGATCTGGACGAGGTCGAGGCCGAGCGACTGGCCGGCCACATTGCCGATGGCGGCCGAGAGCTGCGAGGCTACCAGCCCCATTCCCGTGTCGCCCGCGCCAGCGACGATGCCAGCGCACGGTTGCCCGGTGGCGATGTAGCAGACGATGTCCGACGTCTCCAACTGCACCGGCGACGAGGAGAAGCTCGGAGCCGGGTTCTCGCCGAGCGTACCTGCGTAGTCGAGCGTGATCGTGAGGGCGTCGCTCGTCGTCGCCTGGCCGGTCTGGCGGATCACCATGTCGGCTTCGAGGTCTACCCGCGTCTCGGTGACGGGGCCGTTGAAGACGAACACGCCGCGCGTGACGTCGAAGCGTCGCCCGCCGAACTCGACCGTCCCGCGCGGGATCTCGATGCTGTCGAAAAGCTGCACCTCGTCCTGCCCGCGCTCCTTGCGCACGAGCAGGTCGCCCTCGAACTCCAGGTCGATGTTGGCGAAGCCTTCGGCGCGGTAGCGAACGCGCCCTGGGATGATGACCCGGAGGTCGATGTCGGTGTTGACGTAGATCGCCGAGACGGTGGTGTCGGCAGCGGTCGCACGCACGCCGAACGTGGCCTCGACGCGCTGGATGTCGGCGGTCGTGAGCGCGATCTCGCCGAAGGTCGGCCCGATGAGCTCCTCGGTCTGGTTGGCGGTCCCCTGGTCGATGGTGACGGTGCCTGCGATGGACGGGCCGTCCACGGGCCCGGTGATGCGGAGCGCCTGCTGGCCGGTCGCGGAGACGCGGAAGGCCGCGTACGTGTCGTTGTCGATGCCAAGGTAGCGGTCGGCCTGCACGGTGAGGTCGAGGTCGAGCGCGGCGAACTGGAGGTCGGGGACGAGGAGTGCGCCGTCGGCGGTGAGCGTGCCACCGGCCTCGTCGCGCAGCGAGGCGGCTCCGAGGCTGTCGCTGCCGAGCGTGAGGCGATCCCCGTCGAAGGTGAGCGGGATGGTGGCGTTCTCGTAGACGCGCCCGAACTCCGGCAGCCCCATCCGTCCGTCAGCGAGCAGCGCCTGCCCGTCGAGCTGGGGGTTCGCGCGCGTGCCGACGACGGCGGCGTCGGCGGTGAGCGTCCCGCCGAGTTCGTTGAGCGTGCGCGGGTCGAAGAACGGCGTCGCCCAGGCGATGGGGAACGGCTCGGTGGTGGTGAGCCGCACGTCCACGGGCGCGTCCGGCGGCGGCTGGGCGGGCGTCCCGTCGAGGGCGAAGCCGAACGGCACGAAGCCCTCGGCGCGGAGCTGCGCGCCGTCGGCGTGTGCGAGCGCCGCGTCGAG
>JBCDFO010000554.1:0-2535 GCA_039177895.1 Bacteroidota bacterium | reverse complement strand
CTGTGTGAGCGTGACGCCGGGCGCACTGTCCAGCAGCCGGGCGATGCCGAAGTCGAGCAGCTTCACCTGCGGCGGTCCATCGTCCTTGCTCTCGGCGACGAGGATGTTGCTCGGCTTGAGATCGCGGTGGACGACGAGGTGCCGATGGGCATAGGCGACGGCGGCGCACACCTGCTCGAAGAGCGCGAGGCGCGCCTCCAGGTCGAGCCCGTGGCGGTCGGCGTAGTCCGTGATGCGAAGGCCATCCACGAGCTCCATCACGAGGTAGGGGCGGCCGTCGGCGGCCGCGCCCGCGTCCAGGAGTCGGGCGATGTGCGGGTGATCGAGCCCCGCGAGGATCTGCCGCTCGTGGCGGAAGCGGCGCAGCACGGCGTCGGTGTCCATCCCGCGCTTGACGAGCTTGAGCGCCACGGCCTTCTCGAAGGTGCTGTCGGCGCGCGCGGCGCGGTAGACGGTGCCCATACCACCGCGCCCGAGCACGCCTTCGATTCGGTAGGGACCGACGCGAGTGCCCTCGGTCAAGTGCTCCGCAGTCTCGGCAGCCGCGGCCGCTTCTCGGAGCAAGTCCCCGGCGAAGTCGGTCGCGCTCTCGCCCAGCGCGTCCTCGGCGCGGGCGTCGGCGTCGAGGAGCGCTGCGACGGCGTGATAGAGCGCAGGGTCGTCGCCGCAGGCAGCGCGTAGGAAGGCGGTGCGCTCGTCGGCGGAGCGGTCAAGGGCCTGGGCGAAGAGGGCGTCGATCTCGGCCCAGCGGGCAGCGGTGAGGTGGTCCATCGGGGGCACGGTTGTTTCCCGGTCTATCGCCGTTCACGTGGCGCGCGGATCAGGCGGTGTCGCCCTGTATGCAGAGATGTTGCGTGCGAGACGTTGCATGCAACGTCTACGGGTGGCCGGGGTGGAGGCGGTCCCGATACCATTGCACCGGGTTGTCGGCGATGTAGCGCCGCGTGGCTTCCAGTTCGCGCTCGCTGCGGATGAAGCGGTCTCAGAAGCGCGGCTGCCAGGCAAAGGACTCGGTTTCGTTCTGCCGCGCCCACCGCGTGACGGCCGACTTGTACGAGCGGACGATCGCCCCCAGCGATCCCGCCTTCGGCGAGCGATCCGCCATCGCTTGGTTCTTCGCGTCGCCACCCGATCCCCGTAGAGACGTTGCACGCAACGTCTCCTGATGCCGCAACGTCTCTACATGCAGCGATTCCTCGGGCGATGGCTCCGGTGAAACCACGGGCAGCAACCCAATGATCGCATGCACGTGGTTGGGCATGACGACGAACGCATCCACCACGGCGCGTTCCACGTGCTCAGGGATGGCTGCGCAAAACTGGTGCGCCGTGCGCCCTAGCTTCGAGAACACCATCGTTCCCTCGCTCACCTCGCCGAACCAGCACCTTCGGTGTTTCGTGCAGATCACGACGTGGTACCATGCCGACGCGGCGTAATCGTGGTCCGGCAGCCGGGTGCTTTCAACGCGATATCGGTTTCGATAGAGCATGGCCTCAATACGCGGTAGAGACGTTGCATGCAACGTCTCTACGTGAGGGTTCGAAGACGCGCGTGGTGTTCACAATGTGATCGTGGGCGGGGTGTCCTCCTGCATGGCGTGGTAGAGCCAGGCGCGGGCGCGGCGCCAGTCGCGCTTCACCGTCGCCACGGAGCGCCCGGTGTGCGCGGCGATCTCCTCGTGCTGCAACCCCCCGAAGAAGCGCAACTCGACGACCTCGGCGAGGCGCGCGCTGTAGGATGCGAGCCGTCCGAGCGCGTCGTCGAGCGTGAGGAGGTCGGCGGCTTCCGCGTCGGCGCGCACGAGGCCATCGCCCAGCGCCTCGTCGAAGGCGAGCGGGGCCTGGCCGCCGCCTCGCTTCTGGGCGGTGCGGTCCCGGGCGTAGCTCACGAGGACGAACCGCATCGCCCGCGCCGCGAGCGCGAAGAAGTGCGTCCGGTCGGCCACCGTGGGCGACTCCCCCGCTGTGAGCTTGAGGTAGGCTTCGTGGACGAGCGCCGTGGTGCTGAGCGTGTCGCTCGGGCGATGGCGGCGCAGCCGCGCATGGGCGAGCTGCCGCAGTTCGTCGTAGAGGCGCGGGAAGAGCCGGGCGATCGCGTCGTCGTCCCCGTCGCGCGCGTCGTGGAGGAGCTGAGTCGTGGTCGGTTCGGCCCGCATGGTCATGGAAGGCTAGCACGGCGAAAGTACGGTCCTCGCCCAGGAATCCTCGTCCAGGAAATCGAGCACGTGGGGCGAGCGAGTCCATTCCCCTCGGTAGTCGCTCGAAAAAAGTGCGGGGGCCGTGATACGCCCCGTCCCGCTTCCGCGATGGAGCACGCACAACTGGCTTCCTCCTTCGACTCCCTGAACTCATGCGCTTCTGCTCCCTTCTCCTCCTCCTGCTCGTGGCGGCCCCCACCTTCGCCCAGACGGGCTACACCTGGCGCGGCGGCGACGGCTCCTGGTTCTCGGACGCCAACTGGTCGCCGTCGGGCATCCCCGGCGTGGCCGACACCGCCTACGTCGAGAGCGGGCGGCCCGACCTCGTCCGCGACACG
>JBCDFO010000553.1:0-2542 GCA_039177895.1 Bacteroidota bacterium | reverse complement strand
CCTCATTGTCATCGGCGGCGGTGCGGCGGGCCTCACGGCCTCCGGCATCGCGGCCAACCTCGGCGCGAAGACGCTCATGATCGAGCGCCACCGGCTCGGCGGCGACTGCACCTGGACGGGCTGCGTGCCCAGCAAGACGCTCCTCAAGGCCGCCAAGGTCGCCCACGAGATGCGCACGGCGAGCAAATACGGGCTGGCCAACGTCGAGCCGACGGTCGATCTCAAGAAGATCATGGCGCACGTCCACAAGATCCGCGAGGACGTCTACGACGAGGCCGACGCGCCGGAGATCTACGAAGACATGGGCATCACCGTCCGCCACGGCGCGGCGCGGTTCACCGATCCCCACACGATCAAGATTGAGGGCGGCGAAGGACCATCAACCATTACAGGACGCCTCTTCGTCATCGCGGCGGGCGCGAGAGGCTGGGTGCCGCCGGTGCCCGGCCTCGACACGGTGCCCTACGTCACCAACGACACGCTCTTTGAGATGGAGCGGCTCCCGGAGCACCTCGCTATCGTCGGCGGTGGGCCCATCGGGACGGAAATGAGCCAGGCGTTCCGCTGGCTCGGCAGCCGCGTCACCGTCATCGACGGCACCGACCACATCCTCCAGAACGACGACCCGGACCTCGCGGCGATGCTGCAATCCTATCTGGAAGAGCAGGGCGTCGAATACGCCTTCGGGGCCAACGCCGACCGCATGAGTCTGGAAGGTAGCTCGATCCGCATCGAGGCGGGCGAGCGCGTCATCGAAGCCGACGCGCTCCTCATGGCGACGGGCCGCCGTGCCAACCTCGCCGGGCTCGGGCTTGAGGAGGCCGGCGTTGAGTACACCCCGCGCGGCATCACCGTGGACGACCACTGCAAGACCAACCAGTCGCACATCTACGCCGTCGGCGACGTGACCGGGCGCTACCAGTTCACCCACATGAGCGAGCACATGGCCAAGGTGGCTGCCACCAACGCGGTGCTGAAGCTGCCGAGCAAGATCGACACGAAGCACGTGCCGTGGGTGACCTACACCGAGCCCGAACTCGCGCATGTCGGCGCGACCCAGAAGCAACTCGACGAGGCGGGCGCGGGCTACGACGTCTACCGCTTTCCCTACGACCGCGTGGACCGCGCCATCACCGACGGCGAGACGGTCGGCATGATCAAGGTGTTCGCCAAGAGCCTCACCGGCACCATCCTCGGCGCGACGGTGCTTGGCGCGCGCGCAGGCGAGCTGATCTGCGAGTACGCCGTGGCGATGAAGGGCGGCGTGTCCCTGCGTGAGATCGCAGACACGATCCACCCGTATCCGACCTACGGCCTGGGCGCGCGCCGCGCCGCCGACCAGTGGTACGCCCGCAAGCAGTCGAAGACGGTCACGCGCTTCGTGCAGACGCTCTTCGGCTACCGCGGCGAGGTGCTGGACGTCGACCCCAACCGGATCGTGTGAGGCAGCGCGTCAGTCCTGTGAACGGTGGCACCTGGTAACCTGGTACAGCCGATTCCACCGCTGGTACAGTTGCTGGTGTGTGCCGGTCTCCGAAGAGTCTTTTTTCGTGTAGTTGACGCCCTCACCCCACTCGGCAGTTTGCCAGGTCGAATCAAGGGTGATCGCCGATTCTACGGAGTCAAGCGTCGTCGGACTGATTCGGAAGGTGACTTTGTTCTCACTGAAGTAGGTGGCTCTCACACCGCTTGGCAAGGTGATACCCACCGTGGACCTGATAAACGAGCGGGCCGGAGCCTGTGGCGTATCGAACGCCTGGTGCCCGAATTCCAAAGACGATCTGGACATCATCTGGAGCGCTACAAATGAGAGGACGACTGCAGGAAGCAGCAGCGTCGAAATGTAGTAGGGACTCGACCTGCGGCGGCGTCTCGGATGGGCAAGGTGCCACAGGGTTCCAGCGACAAGTCCAACGGTGCCACCAAGGGCGCTGTAGATCCAGAAGTCGATAAAAGTCTCGCCAGACGGGCCAAGCGTGACCAGCGAGAAGCCCGATCCTAAGAGCAATCCTCCAGCACCGAGAAGGAAAATTCGCCCGTGCTCTTTCGCTAGAGTGGCTCTATCCATGTGCTGGAGGCCGACCGGACCGGATCGTGTAGACGCAGCCGAAGGGGACTAGGGTGCGCGTTAGTCGGCCAGGCCCAGTTGGTGCAGGAGCGACAGTTGGTCGAAGTACGTCACGTCGCGGACGATCTTCCCGTCGCGCACTTCCAGCATGGCCGCGATCTGGATCGCGAACGCCTTGTCCTGCATGACGGGAGGGTCATCCGGCCCCAGGTGCGTCATCGTCCCGCTGGAGACGAACTCGACGGCCACGTGGTCACCGCTGCCAAACATGAGCGTGACCTCGTCGTGGATGTCGGGCGACCCCTCGAAGTAGGGCGCATACGTCTCGCGGATGCCCGCAGGACCGCGCCGTGGAGCCTCGAAGTCGGGCGACTCGATCACGGCGTCGTCGGCGTAGAGCGCAGCCATCGCGTCGAGGTCGTGGCGGTTGAAGGCGTCGAACATCGCGGAGACGACGGTCATCGCTTCGGTTTG
>JBCDFO010000552.1:0-2545 GCA_039177895.1 Bacteroidota bacterium | reverse complement strand
GGCCGCCTCCGTCGGCTGCGACTCGTCGTCAGAGACCGATCCGCCCGACCCTGTCGATCCGACCGATGGCCCCTTCGGCATCGGCGTCGTGGCCGAGACGCCTGGCGGTGCTCCCGTAGAGGGCCTGCGCGTGGCGATCCGCCCCTGCTTCGAGGTTCGGGTAAGTTCTCAGAACGACGCCTGCATGGAGGGTGCTTCTGCGGGTCCCGAAGAGTCACCCGTTCTCTCAGCTAGCGCGCGGGTAGGCGGCGTGGAGCTGACGGGCTTCGACGCTATCATTCAGGGGGCGAACGTCCTTCTCCTCTGGGGGACCGCCTCCGAGACTGACAATCGAGGCTTCGAGGTGCAGATGCAGGAGGACGGCGCGGACACGTTCTCGGCCCTCGGGTTCGTAGATGGGGCGGGCACGACGGTGGAGCCGCAGACCTACAGTTTTGAGACCACGCCTGGGGAAGGCGTCCACACCTTTCGTCTGCGTCAGGAAGACTTGGATGGCACCTCGACGTTCAGCGGGGAGGTCACGGTGGCCATCACCGCGCCGCTTGAAGCCTGGTTGTCCCACGGGTATCCCAGCCCGTTCCGTCTGACGACTGTCTGGGAGTACGCGACGGCGGAGGCCCGCCCTGATGCCGTCTTCGAAGTGATTGACCTCGTCGGGAATGTGGTCTTCGCGGACGGTCAGGGCACGGAGCCAATCCTCACCTATCGGGTCTCGTGGGACGGCGAGGACCACCCTTCGGGCGTCTACGCCGTGCGGCTACGCGCTGGGGATACGGTCCTCGATTCCAACAGCATCGCCTACTGGGCTCCACTCGCCCCTGACGCGACCGATGGGGCTGACGTACGTGGGCAGACTGACACCGATGGCCGTCTCGTCACCGGCGACTCGACGCTAGCGCCCGCGTTCTACGGACCTGCTGAGCTAGAGTACCGTGACGAGCAGAACAGCCTCATCGGCATTTTCTCGATGCCGCCACGCGTGCGCATCACCCTCATTGATCCAGCGACAGGCGCGCGGCAGACCTACGACCGCGACATCGAGGACGGACCGAACGCCTTCGTGCTGACCTGGGACCCGGCATAGCGAGGCCCAGCTTTACTCTTCGCCGAACAGTGGGGCCGGGCCGGGCTGCTTTGGGGGCAGTGGCGTCTTCTTGCGTGCTCGGTTCGATTTCGCCCCGTTGGATTTCCAGGGCCGCGACGTGGGCGACCGCCGCGAGCCGTGGCGGGCGTAGACTTGGTCCGCGAGCGCTTTCGTCTCCGGCTGGCGCTTGATGGCGTAGTAGTCAGCTTTCATCGCCTTCGTCGAAGCCGCCCAGTCCACCAGCGGTGCGGGGTAGCCCTCGACGGGATGCTCGTGGTGGTACAGGATCGAGAGCGCCGGGGCGTCGGCGAGTTCGGGGATCCACGTCTTCACGAACGTCGCGGCCGGGTCGTGGTCGGCGAGCTGCTTGTGCGGCGAGTAGACGCGGAGTTGGTTGATGCCGACGACGCCTGCCTGCATCTGCGTCTGCGAGATGTGGATGCCAGGGACGTAGTCGGCCCAGCGTTGCGCGAGTGGGTAGAGCGTCCGCCGCCAGTCGATGCGGAGCGAGTGCACGGCGGCGCTCGTGACCATCGCGCGCATGCGGAAGTTGAGGAAGCCTGTGGTCGCGAGGCAGCGCATGCAGGCGTCCACGAGCGGCCAGCCGGTGCGCCCCGCCAGCCACGCGTCAAGGTGCGCGTTACCTGGCGTGGGGAGCGCTTCGTAGGCAGCGTTGAGCGGCGCGAACTCCATCTGCGGCTCCGACTCCAGCCGCTGCACGAAGTGGTCGCGCCAGTGGAGGCGGCTCAGGAAGCTCCGCAGCGACTTCCGCCAGCGCCCGGCGTCGGGATGCCCGATCTCAGCCAGTTCGAGGATGCGCGCCTCGGTGGCGGCGTACGCCTGCCGCCCCGTGAGCGTCCCCCACGCGAGGTGCACGGAGAGCCGCGAGCCGCACCGGAACGCTGTGTTGGGCGATGAGATACCGCCCGAGTAGCACAGCCCGCGCCGGTGGAGAAAATCGTTGAGCGTGGCCTGCGCGGCGGTTTCGCTGACGGGCTGGCGGTGCGTCCGCTGCGCCTCGCTGAGTGGGTGCCCGAACGCCGCTGCGATGGCTGACGGGGCTTCAGTGGGATCGTCAAGCAGGGCCGCCTCGGGCGCTTCGAGCGCGCGGGCGGCGTCGGGGACGCGGATGCGTTGAAGCGCCTCGGTGTTGGGCGCGGCGAGCGGACCGCCGTCCATGAACTGCCGCCACAGCGTCCGGCGGGCATCGCGGTCGGGGAGCGGCCGGAAGACACCGGTCTGCCGGTGCTCGTGCAGCGGAATGTCATTCGTCTTCGCCCACCGGCGTACGGCCCTGTCACGCGTGAACGTCACGTCGCTCCCGACTTCCTCATGCGCGTGGATTGCGCTGATGCCGACCGCATCCCGCAGCTGGTCGAGCGCCTCGACGGCGTCGCCATAGAGTACGAGCACATCGCCGCTGTGCCCATCGCTGTTGTTGTGGCGGAGCCGGGCGCGCAG
>JBCDFO010000551.1:0-2560 GCA_039177895.1 Bacteroidota bacterium | reverse complement strand
GACGGGCGAGAACGTCCGGGACTGGCTCTTCGTGGAGGATCACGTCCGCGCGCTCCAGGTGGCCTTCGAGCGAGGAACGCCTGGCGAGACATACAACGTCGGCGGGCACAACGAGAAGACCAACCTGGAGGTCGTCCGCACGATCTGCTCCATCCTCGACGAGGTAAGGCCCGCTGGCGCACCTCACGACCGGCTGATCTCGTTCGTGACAGACCGCCCCGGTCACGACTTTCGCTACGCCATCGACGCCTCGAAGATCGAGTGCGACCTCGGCTGGCGACCGGACGAGACGTTCGAGAGCGGGCTTCGCAAGACCGTCGCCTGGTACCTCGATCACCTCGACTGGTGCGAGACGGTCCGGCCCGGGACCCTCGATCGCCTCGGGGTCTCGGCATGAAGGGCATCGTCCTCGCCGGCGGGTCCGGCACGCGGCTCTACCCGATCACGCAGGGCGTGTCGAAGCAGCTGCTGCCGGTCTACGACAAGCCGATGGTCTACTACCCGCTCAGCACGCTCATGCTGGCGGGCATCCGGGATGTCCTCCTCATCTCGACGCCCCACGACCTCTCTGGCTTTCAGCGCCTGCTGGGTGATGGGAGCCAGTGGGGGATGAACCTGAGCTACGCCGAGCAGCCGTCGCCCGATGGGCTGGCGCAGGCGTTCGTCATCGGCCGTGAGTTCGTCGGCCGCGATCGCACTGCGCTCGTGCTCGGCGACAACATCTTCTACGGCGCTGGGCTCCCAGACATGCTCGCACGCGCGGCCAGCCGCACCGAGGGCGCGACGGTGTTCGGCTACCGGGTCGCGGACCCAGAGCGCTACGGCGTCGTCGACTTCGACGAGGCCGGACGGGCGGTCTCGATCGAGGAGAAGCCGGAACAGCCGCGGTCGAACTACGCCGTCACCGGGCTCTACTTCTACGACAACGACGTGCTCGACATCGCGCGCCAGCTGGCGCCATCTGCCCGGGGCGAGTACGAGATCACGGACGTCAACCGCCACTACCTCGACGCCGGCAAGCTCCACGTCGAGGTGATGGGCCGCGGCTACGCGTGGCTCGACACGGGAACGCACGAGTCGCTTCTCCAGGCCGGATCGTTCGTCGAGACCATCGAGACGCGGCAGGGGCAGAAGATCGCGTGCCCGGAGGAGATCGCCTTCGAGCAGGGCTGGATCGCGGAGCGCCAGCTGGCGGAGCTCGCCGAGCGCTACGCTACGAATGCGTACGGTCGCTACCTCGCCTCACTTCTCCACGA
This sequence comes from Bacteroidota bacterium, assembly GCA_039177895.1. Lineage (GTDB taxonomy): Bacteria > Bacteroidota > Rhodothermia > Rhodothermales > Rubricoccaceae > JBCBEX01. The sequence continues at coordinate 1,304 of JBCDFO010000551.1, read as the reverse complement.
GCCTGTCCATGCCTGAGATGCCTGCTGGCGTGGGCCGACCTCCGCTGGTGGACGTGGTCCGAGAGGTGCTCACGGACGTACCGTCTGTCGCCCTCGCCATCTTGTACGGCTCGACGGCACGCGGCACAGAGACTGCCGCCAGCGACCTCGATCTCGCCGTGACGGGACGTGCCCCGCTCTCTGTCGAGGAGCGTATCGACCTGATCCGCGCATTGGGGAGCCGAACGGGACGAGCGGTCGACCTCGTCGAGCTTCGCGAGGCGAACGGAGCGCTCCTCAGCGAGGTCTTCCGCACGGGCATCCGCGTGGTTGAGACAGACCGTAGCGTGTACCCTGCCCTTCTGGCCCGGCACCTTCGAGACGAGGCAGACTGGCGCCCCATACGCGATCGCATCCTCACGGAACGTCGCCGAGCATGGATCGAAGCGTCGTCGTAGAGAAGCTCGAATCGCTGCGGCGCTGCATGATCCGCATCGAGACCCGGCGCGCGGCCACACTCGACGCTCTCCTTACGGACCTCGACCTGCAAGACATCCTCCCGCTCAACCTGACGCGCGCCGTCCAGATCTCCGTCGACCTCGCGGCTCACCTCGTCGCCGACCTCGACATCGCGCCCCCCTCGACGATGGCCGAGTCGTTCCGCGTGCTCGGCACCGAAGGCATCCTGGAAGAGGACTTGGCCGATCGGCTCGCGGGGGCCGTCGGGTTCCGAAACGTGGCCGTCCATGCCTACCAGGCGATCGACTGGGCCATCGTCCACACCATCAGTCACCGGCACGTGGAGGACCTCCGTTCCTTCGCAGCAGCCGTCACCCGGCACGCCGACCTCGACGCATGAGTGCACCTGCCCTTTCTTCTGCCGCCCGTCAGCTGCTCGACAAGGTCGAGCGGCGCGACGCCCGCTTTGCTGTCGTCGGGATGGGCTACGTCGGCCTCCCGCTGGCGGTCGTCTTCGCCGAGGCCGGCCTCGACGTGGTCGGTGTGGACGTGAGCGCCGAGCGGATGGCCGAGCTCAACCGAGGCAAGAGCTACATCGAGGACATCCCGAACGAGCGCCTGGCGCCGCTGGTCGCCAGCGGGAAGCTGCGCGGCACGTCCAACTTCGGCGTGCTCGCCGAGGCCGACGCGATCTCGATCTGCGTGCCGACGCCGCTCGGCAAGACGCGCGACCCGGACATGTCGTTCATCGCGGCCGCGACGGAGCAGGTGGCCCAGCACCTTCGCTCCGGTCAGGTCATCGTGCTGGAGAGCACGACGTACCCAGGAACGACGCGCGAGGTGATCCAGCCGGAGCTCGAAACGAG
>JBCDFO010000550.1:0-2561 GCA_039177895.1 Bacteroidota bacterium | reverse complement strand
TCCCAACATCGCGCCCTACGGCTCGCTCTTTCGTACGGCGGACGGACACGACCTTCTGCTCGCTGTCGGGACGGACCGGCAGTTCGCGCACCTCTGCACGGTGCTCGGCCTCGATGGCCTTCCCGACGATCCGCGCTTTGCCACGAACGCGGCCCGCGTCGTCCACCGAGACGCCCTCGGCGCGCTGCTCCGCGACGCAATCCTCCCCTACAAGCGCGACGCGCTTCTCGCAGCCCTCCACGACCGCCACGTGCCCGCCGGGGCGGTGCTCGCGCTACCCGACGTCTTCGACGGTCCGGATGCCCACACTCGGGTGTTACGCCACGATGGGCTCGCTGCCGTACGCCACGTCGCCTTCACGATGGACGGCGTTATACCACGCTCCCTATCACCGCCGCCAGCGTATGCGGCCGACACGGTCGCTGTCTTGCAGGAGCGCCTGGGGCTCACGCCAGAGCGCATCGCGCAGCATCGTGCTGCAGGGGCGCTCGACGTGGGCCACGTGCCTTAACGAAGTGGGTTGAGTCAGCGCGGAGGGCACGGTATGTTCGCCATGCGCTATAGCTAGCCTTTTCTGCGCGTTGCACACAACCTGACTCCGCTCGCCGCCGCCATCGCGCGGATACCGGCCTCTTCCGATGCCTGCGTCTTCTTCTACCCATTCCTCTCCGGCTCCCGCGTCGTCGTCCGGGGCCGACGCAGCGGTGCGCTGGCAACACGTCTGTGCGCTCTTCGAGGCCGCGCTCGACTGCCCGCCGGACCGCAGGGCGGCGTTCCTCCAAGCGACGACCGGGGCCGACGCGGGCCTCCTCGCCGAGGTGCAGGCGCTCCTCGACGCCGATGCCGTGGCGGAGGCGCCTACGGGCGGCTTCCTCGATATCCCTGCGGGGCAGGTTGCGCCGATGGTGGAGGCTGTAGCCGCAGAGCAGGCCGCAGCCGTTCCCTCCGCGGAAGCCTCCTCTTCAGACGACGCACCGCCGGATGCCTCCACAGACTCGGCCTCCACAGACTCGGGGGCTCAGGTTGCCCCTTCGACGACCGTGGAGGAGTCGCTGCAGGGGACGCGCCTCGGGCCGTGGCGGCTCGTCCGCGAGATCGGGCGCGGGGGGATGGGCACGGTCTGGCTCGCCGAACGCGCCGACGGGGCGTTCGAGCAGCGCGTCGCGATCAAGCGGGTGCGCGCGTCGGTGTTTTCGGAGGCGCTGCGACGGCGCTTCCTGCGCGAGCGCTCGCTGCTGGCGCGGCTCCACCACCCTTACATCGCACAGCTGATCGACGGCGGCGTGACCGACGACGGGGTGCCGTACCTCGTCATGGAGTACGTCCCCGGCACGTCGCTGCTGGAGCACTGCGCGGCGCGCAACCTCGGCGTGCACGCGCGCATCGAGCTGTTCCTGCGCGTCTGCGAGGCGGTGCAGTACGCCCACCGCCACCTCGTCATCCACCGCGACCTGAAGCCGTCGAACATCCTCGTCACGCCCGACGGGCGGGTGAAGCTACTCGACTTCGGCATCGGCAAGCTCCAGCACGACGACGACGGGGGCGACGCGCTCACGCTGACCGGCATCCGTCCGTTCACGCCGCAGTACGCCGCCCCGGAGCAGATCCGTAACCAGACCGTTACGACCGCAACGGACGTCTACGGCCTCGGCGTCTTGCTCTTCGAGTTGCTGACGGGCCAACGGCCGTTCACCGCGCCCACGGGGTCGGTCCACGAGATCGAGCGGGCGGTGCTGGAGGACGTGCCGCCGTCGCCCAGCACGGCGCTGCGGCGGGCCGAGCCCGAGACCACCGGGTTCGCTCAGCCGCAGCGCGTCGCCCGCCTTCTCTCGGGCGACCTCGATGCCATCGTGCGCAAGGCGCTCGCCAAGACGCCGGAGCGGCGGTACCGCTCGGCGGAGGCGTTCGCGCGCGACCTGAAGCGCCACCTCGAAGCGAAGCCCGTCCAGGCCCGGCGCGGCGCGTTCGGCTACCGGCTCCGCCGCGACCTCTACCGCCACCGCGCCACCGTGGCGAGCCTCGCTACCATCATCACGCTGCTCGTGGCAGGCATCGTGGCCGTGGCGACGCAGGCGCACCGGGCCTCAGTCGAACGTGACAAGGCGCTGGCCTCAGCGCAGTTCTTGAGCAGCCTCTTCGGCACCGGCGACGCCGACCTCGTGGGCAACGTGGCGACGCCCGACGGGAGCGAGCTCTCCGCGCGCACGCTGCTCAACCGCGCCGTTGCCCGCATCGACCGCGAGTTGGCCGACCAGCCAGAGACGCGGGCTGCGATGGAGCTCACGGTCGGCCGCGTCTACCGCAGCCTCGGCCTCCACCACGAGGCCGACGCCCTCCTCCGCGACGCCCTCGCCACGCGCCAGCGGCTCTTTGGGGTCGCTCACCCGCGCGTCGCCGAGGTAGAGCTGGCGCTGGGCGCGCTGCTCGCCGACTGGAGCCGCTACGACGAGGCCGAGCGGCTCCACCGCCGCGCGCTCTCCTACTACGAATCGACCCGCGACGAGGACGACCCGCGCATCGCCGAGGCGCTCTACGAACTCGGCCGGACGCTCACGCTGCGC
>JBCDFO010000549.1:0-2565 GCA_039177895.1 Bacteroidota bacterium | reverse complement strand
GCGCTCGCGGCCGTGGGGGACGTGCCGCTGGGGGTGGACATCGAGGCGCTGAAGCCGCGCAGGCCGGACCTCTATCGGTTCCTGCTTCATCCAGAGGAATACCGGCTGCTCCATCTGCTCACGGACCGACATAGCGAGCCGCCAGAGGTCGCCGTCGTGCGCTGCTGGGCGATGAAGGAGGCCGTGCTGAAGGCGCTCCGGACGGGCTTCCGGCTCTCTCCGAAAAAGCTCCGCCTCACGCTGCCCAACGACGGAGACCGGGCTTTCGCCGAGGCCGAAGGGACACGCTGGCGGCTCCACACGGCGGATGTGCTCGGCTGCGCGGCGGCCGTAGCCGTTCCCGCGTCCACGTCAGCGTCGTCATAGCCCGCGCGCAGCGAGATGTTCGACGAGGCTACGGTAGAACGCTTTCGCGTCGATCCCGCCCGGCATGAGCTTCATCCCCACGAGCGCAGCGTGGTCAGCGCTGATGGTGCCGAGGTGGTCGCCCCAAGCCATGCTCGCTGTAGGAACGATGCCGTCGTTGACGCCTGCGAGCCGGTAGAGAATCTGGTTCGGGACCATCAGCGGTACGTACTGGATCGCGACGGGGGCGCCCTTCCCGGCGCGGCTCGACACCGAGGCGCAGTAGATCGGCGAGGGCAGCGGGCGCTCCGGGTCGAAGCGGCGCAGGACGGCCTCGGGCGTCAGCTCGCCGAGGCCCGCCTGGACTTGCGGCGGCACCGACTCGTACGCCGAGGCGCCCATCGTGTGCATCACGGCGAGCGCTGGGCGACGCAGCCAGCCGGGGCTGTTCAGCACGAACGCGGGCAGCGCCGAGCCCCGGTGTGGGCAGGAGACCGTCACGACCGACGCCATCCGGTCCGCGAGGCCGAAATCCTCTGCCATCACGCGCGCATCGAGCCCCGCCGACGAGAACGTGATCACATTCACCTTGGCTGCCCCCGTCTCGCGCAGGATGTCCTCGAGCCGCGCGGCCCATGCCTCGGCCCGAACGGTGATGGTGTCGTATGGGTTGACGTGCGGCGCATAGGCGAGCACGCCCCGTCCGCGCAGGTGCATCGCCTCGTCGTGGAGGACGCCGCACTGGAACAGGTTGGCCATCGCTCCGAAGCCGTGCATGAGCAGGAGCGGATGCCGCAGGCGCAGCAGCGGCGGCTGCGGGCTCGGCGCAAGCTCGACGAGGCGGCGGAGGGGACGAGGGAGCACAGACGCGTGTGGGAGAGTGGGAGAACGCGCGCGAAAATAGCCCGAAGTCGGTTCGATTCCCCTCAGATTGGCTTGGCTGCGACTGCAGCGGAGCACGGCCCCCGTGCCCTCACCAGCCCCAGCTTCCGGGTACGCCCTTGAACGGCCCGGCGAGGTCCGACGTGATCCAGCCGCCGTAGAAGCCGCCCGGCTGCGGTGTCACGCGCTCGCCGTCCACGAAGCAGCCGTCGAGGGGAGCCGCGTAGAAGGCCAGGTGGTCCTTCAGCGCCGCGAAACGTGGGGTCGGGTCTGGGTAGGCCCAAGCGATCTTCAGGAGCGTCTCGTCCTCCGGGGGGAGGAGGTCGAAGTAGACGGCGCGGCCTTTCCACTCGCAGCCCGTCGTGGAGGTCGCACGGCGCAGCAGGTCCACGCGCACGTCGCCCGGGGGGAGGTAGTAGGTCGGCGGATGGCTCGTCTCCAACAGCCGCAGCGCGCTGGTCGTGTCGGCAATCACGAGCCCGCCGTGCTCGATGCGGACGCGCTTGGGGGTAGGCTCGAGGTGCGGCGGGCGGGGGTAGGCCCACACCGACTCTTGGCCGGGACCAGGTTGCTCAGGCTGCGGTCGCATGGATAGCTGTTATGGGGAATGGGACAATGCGAATATGAAGCAGGTGTGGAGGGGGATGGCTGTTATGGAGCATCGGCCGGGAAGGGTTCGTAACCGTAAGCGCTTGGTTTGAATGTTGATATCGTGTTGAAAAGGCGGGGATAAAACAAGCCGGATCGCACTTGCGTGCCCCCCAGTGGATCGCGTTATTAGGTCACGTTCGTCGAACGACGCCCTTGCGGGCAGAGGCGACGAGCCTTGTTCCTTGGCGCGGTTGTACGCTCCAGACAACGACTCAAGCGATGCAAGTCTCTTCGGAGGATGGCACGGTTGAGCACGACTTTTTCGGACACGGCACGCCTATCAGCGCCCGGATCGACTCCCGGCCCGGACGACGGCGCGCCCCGCCTGGCAACCCTCGTGGTTGTGGCAGCCTTCGTGGCTGCGAAAGGCAGTACCGAACGAGACACGGACGCTGTCGAATCCCTGAGCGCCCGCGCCCTGTGTGCGGGACGAGGCGACGGCGCAAGCCTGTGACGACGCGATCCCTTCGCAAGAAGGATGTCGCGCAGACTTTGCACTGATGCCACACAGTTCAGATGCATCGGCAGGCAGTCTACGGTCACGGACTCGGATGCCTTGCCAAGCGAGGGTGATGAGGAAGAGGACCACGCTCGTTCGTTCGAAACGGATGTAGTCTGCGTGACGGCTCGGAGACGAGGCGAGGGCCCCGCGTTGCGGAGCCAGACCTCGGCTGTTGAGCATGTCGG
>JBCDFO010000548.1:0-2575 GCA_039177895.1 Bacteroidota bacterium | reverse complement strand
GTCGCCGAGGACCTGCATGAAGAGGCGCGTGGCGTCCTTGGTCGGCCCGGCGAAGGCGTGGTCGGGCGTCGGCTGGGCGAGCGCGGTGAGCTGCGCGTGGACGATCTGCTCCAGGTGCCGCCGCGCGATGTCGGGGAGGGCGTAGCGGAACGAGATCACCTCGCCCTGCTCGGTGAAGCGGATGCGGCCGTTGTGCGACTCCGGCGGCATGGCGAGGATGGCCTGGTTGGCCCGCCCGCCGCCGCGCCCGACGGTGCCGCCGCGCCCGTGGAAGAGCCGCAGGTCGACGCCGTGGCGGTTGCAGACGCGCGCAATCGCGCCCTGCGCCTTGTGGAGCGCCCAGTTCGCCATCCAGTAGCCGCCGTCCTTGTTGGAGTCGGAGTAGCCGAGCATGACCTCCTGGAACGGCTGCCCGTGCCCGCCGGGGGTCGCGTCCCCGCGCGCCTGGATGTGCTTCTGGTAGACGGGATGCTGGTAGAGCGCGTCGAGGCGGTCTTCGGCGGCGTCGAGGTCGGCGATGGTCTCGAAGAGCGGGACGGCGTCGATGGGGCTTTCGACGGTGCCGTTCTCACAGAGCCGCCACAGGCCGGTTTCCTTAGCGAGGAGCAGCACTTCGAGCACGTCGCTCACGTCGCTCGTCATCGAGACGATGTAGCTGCCGATGCTCGCCGGTTCGCGCTCGATGGCGCGGCGCATCACCTCGAAGACATCGAGGAGCCGCTGCGTGTCTTCCGGGAGCGGCGCGGCGCGCGGGACGAGCGGGCGCGGGTTTTCGAGTTCGGCGGTGAGGACCTTCACCTTCGCATCCTCGTCGAGCGTGGCGTAGTCGTCCGTCACGCCGCCCATGCGCAGCAAATCCGTGACGGCGGCCTCGTGGACGCGGCTGTGCTGGCGCACGTCGACGGTCATGAGGTGGAAGCCAAACGTACGCGCCTGGATGAGCACTTCGGCGAGTAATCCGCGCTCGGCCAACCGGCGCAGCCCGCCCGCGATGAGCGCGTCGCGCAGCGTCTCCAGGTCCTCGATGAACGCGGCGGATGAGTAGGGCGGCGCGTCGTTGCTCCCGGGGTCGAACGCCCGCAGCGCGTCCACCTTCTGCATCATGTAGAAGAGCTTGAGGCGGAACGGCTCGTGCTGGTACTGCCGCCGCCGCCGCTCGGGCAGCGGGATCGTGCGCGCGTCGGCCTCGATGCTCTCGTAGAGCGCGGTCGGTACATCGACGTACTCCTCGGAGACGGAGAGCTGCAGACGCAGCTCGTTGAGGGCGGTGCCGTAGAGGCGCAGCGCCTCGTTGCGAAGCTCACGCAGCGTCCAGGCCGTCACCTCGGGCGTGACGCGCGGGTTGCCGTCGCGGTCGCCGCCGATCCACGAGCGGTAGCGGAGGAAGGCGGGTAGTTCGGGCGTGGTCTCGCCAAGGTCGTCGCCGTAGTACAACCGCAGCGCGGCCTGCGCGTCGCGGTGGATGCGCGGGATGGTTTTCCAGATCGAGTACGCGGCGAAGTAGATGCCTTGCAGCACCTCGTCCTGCACGGTCATCCGCTCGGCGCGGACCTCGTCGGTGGTGAGGAGGATCGTGATGTCGCCCGCGATCTCAGCGATGAGTTCGTCGCGCTCAGCGGGCGTGGTGGCCGGGTTGCGAAGCGTGTCGAGGCGCTTCGAGACGGCCTGCTGGCGCATCAGGATCGAGCGGCGGCGCGCCTCGGTCGGGTGCGCCGTCAGCGTCGGCTGGATGTCGAGGTCGCCGAGGAGATCGAGCACCTCGCCGAGCGTCCTGCCCTCGCCATGCAGCCCCGCGATGGCGTTGCGGATCGACTCCGGGCGCAGCTTGCCCGGCCTCGACTCGCGCGCCCGCTCCCGGTTGATGCGGATGATTTCGAGCTGCTCGGCCTTGTTGACGAGGTGGAAGAAGGCCGTAAACGCGCGCAGGACGATGAGCAGGTCGTCGAGCGAGAGGTGGCGTAGCTCGTCGGCGACGGCGTCGTAGCCGCCTTCCACCTCAGCGGCGTGGCCCGCTTCGAAGGCGTCGCGGCAGGCCATGCGTAGCCGCTCGACGAGGGCGAGCGTGTCCGGGCCGTACCGCTCTCGGACGACGTGCCCGAGCAGCGCCCCGAGCAGGTTGACGTGCTCGGAGAGCGGCACCGAGATGCCGCTGCCCTCCGTCACAATGTCAAGGCCGTTCCAGGTGGCAACGCGGGGTTCGGGGAGCATGGCGGTGGGTCAATAGACGGTGGACGGTGCGTCGGCGGGCACCGAGGCCGGAGCGGCAAGATCGTATCCAGCGCGTCCCGCCGCCGCCTCATTCTGATGCGTCCACGCGGCTTTCCTGCCTCGCCGTTTCTCCGGTCCGTTTCTCATCGTCCTCGTCGCTGCGCCAGAGGCTCGGGACGAGGTAGCTGATGAGCATCAGGAGCGCGCCGAAGCCGAGGAAGAGCAGGATGCGCCAGATCGCGTCGAGTTCGGCGAGGTCCACGACGAACAGCTTACCGACCACCACGAGCAGCGTCGCCAGCCCGACGCGGCGGACGAACTCGCTGCGGCGCTGCCAGCCGAGCGCGAGCATACCGAGCGCCACCGC
>JBCDFO010000547.1:0-2609 GCA_039177895.1 Bacteroidota bacterium | reverse complement strand
CTCCGCCCGCCGACGCATGCCGTCGAGGCCAAAGCCGCGCAGGTCATCCGCCACACCGGGCGCAGACGCCTCGCCAGCCTCGGCGAAGGCCCCGTCGTCCTCCACCACGAGCACGAGCGCATCCGACCCAGCCTGCACGTCGATGGTCAGGTGCGACGCGGCGGCGTGCTTGAGCACGTTCTCGACGGCCTCCTGCGCGATGCGGTAGAGATTGAGCGCCTGCATCGGCGTGAGCACCGCGGCCGGGTTGGCCGCGTGGAGGTGGCAGGCGATGCGCGGCGCGTTGGGACGGAGGCCCGCCTGGGTGCGGGCGTAGGCGCAGAGCCGGTCGTGGAACGCCTGGAGCGTCACCGTCTCGTGGTGGAGCGCCCAGATCGTCTCGCGGAGCTGTGCCATCGTGGTGCGGGCGTGCGCTTCGAGCCGATCGAGGTACGATGCGGCCTTGACAGGAGCGCCGTCGCCCCGGTCCGCTCGCCCCTCCGCGTTCGATGCCAGCCGCGCCAGGTCGATGCCAGAGACAATGGTGGAGAGCTGCGCGCCGACGTGGTCGTGGAGGTCTTGACTGATACGCTCGCGCTCGTCCTGCAGGCGGCGCTCGACCTCCAGCCGCCGCAGCTCCCGCTGGAGACGGCGTGTGGCGAGGAAGCGCACGAAGAGCACCCCAGCGGCGAGCGCGAGCAGCAACCCGACCAGCCGAACGCTGCGCCGCTCCCACCAATGCGGCTCGACAATGACCGGCACGGCGAGCGCGCCGGTCCATCCGGCCCCGGCGTTGGCCTCCACGCGGAAGGTGTAGCGCCCGGGTGTCAGGCTCGTGTACGCGGCATAACGCCGGTCCTGGGCGGTCACCCAGTCATCGTCGAACCCGTCGAGGCGGTGGCGGTATCGCACTCGCTCGGGGCTGATTACGCCCAGCGCGGCGAACTCGAAGCCGAAGAAGTCGATGGCGGGCGCGATGCGGACCTCCTCAGGGCGCGGTGCGGCCGGGTAGCGCTCGCCGCCGACTTCGAGGGCGGTCAAGACGAGCGGGATCGACGGCGCGGCCAGGTCGAAGTCGGCCGGGTCGAAGAGGTGCAGTGCGTTGCCCGACAGCCCCTCGCCGTCGGCTAGCGCGAGGCGACCGTCGCCCAGGCGTACCAGGCCTGCGAGGCCACCATAGCCGAGGATACCGTCGGCCCGTCCGAACACCCTGACGGCATCGGTCTCCGGGTCGAGGCGGACGAGGCCGCCCACGGTGCTCGCCCAGATGGTGCCCCGCGGGTCCTCCACCACCTGGTTCACCTTCGTGTCGGGAAATCCATCGGCGCGGGTGTAGCGCCGGACCCGCCCGGTCTCCACATCGAGGCGGTTGAGGCCGCCCCCCCACGTCGCGATCCAGACGATCCCCGGCGTCGCGTGCGACGGCTCGATCGACGGCACCACGTTGGCCCCGAGCGTGGCCAGGTCCTCGCGGACGTGCGTGTACCGCGCCACGATGCGGCCGGTGGCGGGGTCGTACCGGTCGACACCCACGGTGTAGAAGCTCACCCACAGCATGCCCTCGTCGTCCTCAGCGAGCGCCCAGATGTCGGTACCCGAGAACGCCTCGCCGGGTGCGAGCGGCGCCTGTTCGAATGATTCGGTGGCCGGGTCGTAGCGCTGCAATACCGACGACCCAACCCAGATCGTGCCGGTTCGGTCCTCGTGAACGACGCGGACGCCGTTGCGCGCGAGGCTGCCTGGAGCATCGCTGCTGGTGAAATAACGGGGCGGCCCATCCTCGGTGGAGCGCCACAGGCCGCCAGCCCCTCGCCACGGCCAGGTCCCCACCCAGAGCGCCCCGTCGCTCGTCTCGGTGACGGTCATCGAGCAGGAGCCCCTATTGCCGGGCAAGCGGGGGTCGGGCACGAGCGTCCCACCGCTGAGCTGGTAGACGCCGCCGCAGAACTCGGCCGCGAGCAGGCTTCCGTCGCGGGCGGTGCCGACACGCAGCAATCCGTCGGGTACACCCGCGACGCGCTGGAAGAGGCCCTGACGCCCCACCACGCGCCGCACTTCGCTCATCCCGACGACCCAGAGGACGCCCGCCCGGTCCTCGAAGACGCGCGTGATGCCGTTGGCGGGGATGCTGTCCGGGTCGCCGCGGTCGTGCTCGAACACCTTGCGCACCCCCGTGGCCAAGTCGATGGCGACGAGATCGGTGCGCGAGGCATCGTGGCACCAGGCGATGTCGAGGGCATCGACGTAGCACGCCGAGATAAACGGGTTGCGCCCCGGCAGCAGAGGCCGACCGAGGAGGCGCTGCTCGAAGCGGTCGCGCGCGGGGTCGTACTCGTACAGCCCCGCCTCGCTCTGCACCCACAGCGTCCCGCCAGCCCCACGGCGAGGGCGCTGATTCTGCCCCATCAATCCTTCCCGAGGCCCATAGGTGCTCAATGCGCCTGTGCCGAGCTCGAAGCGGGCAAGGCCGGCGTTGTACGTGCTCAACCACAGCGCGCCGTCGGCCCCGACTTCCATATCGGCGAACTCCAGTGGCGTGCCGTCGTCCAGCGTGAGTGGCTCGATCGTAGCGGTCTCTGTCTCCGGGTCGAAGCGAAAGAGCCGGTGCGCGGCGTTGACCATCAGCGCCT
>JBCDFO010000546.1:0-2612 GCA_039177895.1 Bacteroidota bacterium | reverse complement strand
GTCTTCTTCATCGCGCCCGGCTTGCTGGCGATGCGCTCGCGGTGCGCGGCCACGGCCTGCTCGATCTCCTCGGCGTCCTTGCCCTTGCGGGTGAGGTGCAGGCGGAGCATGATGCCCTCCTTCGAGAGCAGCGAACGGACCGTGTCGGAAGGCTGCGCGCCCTGCTGGAGCCAGTACATGATGCGGTCGGCCTTGAGCGCGACCTCAGCGGGCTCCTTGATCGGCTCGTAGCGGCCGAGGTCTTCGATGTACTTGCCATCGCGCGGCGCGCGGGTGTCGGCGGCGACGACGGCGTAGAGCGGGCGCTTGGTGCGGCCCATGCGGCGGAGTCGGAGTTTGACGGCCATGGTTTGGTTGTCAGTCTTTGGTGTATGGTTGTTGGTCGGGGCAAGCCATACCACGGTCGGCTTGCGAGGAGGTTGGTTTGTGGTCCCACCAAAAACCAGGGACCAAAAACCAAGAACAGCGGAGCGCTAGCGACGTCCCCCCATGAGTTGCTGGAGGTTGGCGGCCCGGCCCTTACCGGAGAGCTTCGTCATGGTCTTCATCATCTTGCGCATCTCGCGGAACTGCTTCAGGAGCTGGTTCACGTCCTGCACCTGCAGGCCGGAGCCCTTGGCGATGCGCAGGCGGCGGCTGCCGTTGATGATCTCAGGCTTGCGACGCTCCTCGTGCGTCATCGACTGGATGAGCGCCTCAATGTGCTTGAAGGCGTCGTCGTCGACGTCGAGGTCCTTGATCTGCTTGCCGACGCCGGGGATCATGCCGAGCAGGTCTTTGAGCGAGCCCATCTTCTTGATGCGCTGCAGTTGCTCGTAGAAGTCCTCCAGATCGAACGTCTGCTTGCGGATTTTCTCTTCGAGCTTCTGCGCCTCGGCCTCGTCAAACTGCTCCTGCGCCTTCTCAACGAACGTGACCACGTCGCCCATCCCGAGGATGCGCTGGGCCATGCGGTCGGGGTAGAACGCCGTGAGCGCGTCAAGCTTCTCGCCCGTGGAGGCAAACTTGATCGGCTTCTGAACGACCGTGCGGATCGAGAGGGCCGCGCCGCCGCGCGTGTCGCCATCGAGCTTGGTGAGGACGACGCCGTCGAAGTTGAGGCGGTCGTTGAACGCCTTGGCGGTGTTGACCGCGTCCTGGCCCGTCATCGCGTCCACGACGAAGAGGATCTCGTCGGGGTCGATGGCCGCGCGGATGTCGGCGACCTCCTGCATCATCTGCTCGTCCACGTGCAGGCGGCCCGCCGTGTCGATGATGATGGTGTCGCGGCCCAGACGGCGCGCCTCGGCGACGGCTTCGGAGGCGACGCGGACGGCGTCGTTGATGGGCGTCCCGCTCTCGTCGCGGATGGCGTAGACCGGCACGCCGATCTGCCCGGCGAGGGTCTCTAGCTGGTCAACGGCGGCCGGCCGATACACGTCGGCGGCGGCGATCATCGGGTTGCGGCCCTCGCCCTTGAGGAGCTTGGCGAGCTTGCCGCAGAAGGTCGTTTTGCCCGAACCCTGGAGGCCTGCGACGAGGATCACCGTCGGCGGGCGCTTGGCCTTGTTGAGCCCGACGTGCACGTCACCCAGCAGGAAGACGAGTTCGTCGTAGATCAGCTTGATGAACTGCTGACCGGGCGAGACGGCCTGGAGGACCTTGTCTTCGAGGGCCTGCTCCTTGACCTTGTTGGTGAAGGACCGCGCGACCTCGTAGTTGACATCGGCATCGAGGAGCGCGCGGCGGACCTCGCGCATCGTCTCGGCGATGTTGAGTTCGTTGATGCGGCCTTCGCCCTTGACGTTTTTGAGGGCCGCGTCGAGCTTCTCGGAGAGGGTATCGAACATGTCGGTGCCGTGAGGGACAGGGGAACGGTGTCAGGCGGTCTGACACCGGGCCGAGGGCGGAGCCGCGAAGGGCGCGAGCCGTGCCGAAGACGGCCTTCCAAGCGCGAGAGTGGGCGGCTGTACCCGTCGGCGGTTCCGAACGGACAGGCTAGCAAGGTACCGCGCCCACGTGCGCCGGTTCATGCGAATGCAGTGAATGGCCGCAGGTGCGCCGTCTCAGCCGAGGTCGTCGAGCAGCGTGTCGATCTGCTCCCGTTCACCGAAGAGCACGAGCGTATCGCCTTCCTGGATGGTGGTAGCAGACGTGGGCACGCCGAAGACGTGGCGCTCACGCGGCTCTTCGGGCACGCCCTCGCCGTCGGTCGCGGCGTCTGCGCATCGCCGGATGGTCACGACGACCACCTCGAACCGTCCTATGAGGTCGAGGTCGCTGAGCGTCTGGCCGGTGAGGCTGTCCGGGGCGCGGACCTCCTGCACCACGTAGCCATCTTCGAGGTCGAGGTAGTCCACCAGGCCGGGCCGAGCGAGCAGCCGGGCGACGCGGGCCCCCATCTCCCGCTCGGGCGCGAGGATCTCGTGGACGCCGACGCTCTGGAGAATGCGCCGCTGCGTGGGCGTGTACGCCCGCGTGAGCACCCGCTCTACGCCCTGGTCGAGGAGTTCGACGGAGATCAGCAACGCCGCCTCGAAGTCGGTCCCGATGGCGACGATGACGGCGTCCATGGCCGCGAGGTCCTGGGCGCGGAGGGCTTCTACGTCGGTGGCGTCGCACTGGACGGCGAG
>JBCDFO010000545.1:0-2618 GCA_039177895.1 Bacteroidota bacterium | reverse complement strand
GTCGCCGCTATGGATGAGCGCCGCTGCTACGGGTGGGTCCCGTTGGTCTGACGCTGCTCCGCCTCGCGGAGTAGGGTCACGTCGCGCTGCACGCCCACGTAGTGGTCGGGGGGCGCGTCTCCGCTAGCGACCGGGACGAGGGAGAGGCGATTCCAGAAGGGCGTGCCGTCCTTGCGGTAGTTCAGCAGCTCGACGTCGACCGCCTCGCCTGCGGCGAGGCCTTGGCGAATCGCCTGCACGGCGTCGGGGTCTGTCTCGGCACCCTGGAGAAAGCGGCAGTTGCGGCCGAGTGTCTCCTCGGGTTCATAGCCCGTGATGTCGTAGAAGGCCTGGTTGGCGAACACGAGCGGCTCGCCCTCGCGGCGCATGTCGGCCACCGTGACGCCCTCCGCGATGGCGTCGAGGGCGAGGCCGAGCGCTCCGAGCACTTCGAGGGCCCGCCCCATCGGATCGTCGTCGTCGCTGGCGAGGGCGGCCATGCCGGTGAGGCCGCGTAGTCCGAACACCTCGGGATGGAGCAGTTCGGCGTCGCCCTGGCGTACGAACCGGAGCACCTCGGCGAGGGAGACGCGGCGGTGCCCGCCCGCCGTGCGATGGGCCTTGATGCGGCCGGCGTCGACCCAGCGCTTGAGGGTGGATTCGCCAACGCCGAGGCCTTCGGCGACCTGGCGGGGGGAGAAGAGTTGCTTGGTAGCGTTCACGCTGGGGCGGAATCGTGCTAAGGGGTGAGCAGACGTTTTGGACGTTCGTTTCCTAAGCACGGTGGGCGCTTTGCGTTCCGCACACGATGAGGAACGGCCTGCAGCTGCGTGAAGCGCGCCGTTGACGACTCGACTCCGCTGTCCCGTTCCGCGTCAAAATTCGAGGCCTCAGGAGCGGCGGCCGACCACGACCGGGGGTCCCCCAAAGCGACCCTTACGCCCCCGTTGCTGCAGACGTCGGTCCATCAAGGTTCGTCACTGGCACGCCTCGCATTCCTCGCCGTTGATCAGCGCGTCGATACTGCACGCCTGCACGGCGGTAACCGTCTTGGGAGACGGGTCAGCCTGTGCTGAACTCGGCATCGTCACGGTCGCCTTCTCGATCTGCGAGGCCCCGAGCGTACGGAGATAGTAGGTGGTCTTGAGCCCAGCGCGCCACGCGTGGCGGTAGGTATGACTGAGCGCCTTCATGTTGGGCTCGGCCAGGAACAGGTTGAGCGACTGACTCTGGTCGATCCACTTCTGCCGCCGGGCTGCCGCGTCAATGAGCGCGCGCGTCTCGAGTTGGAACGCCGTCCGGTACCGCTCGCGGAGCACCTGCGGCACGCCCTCGATCTGGCCGAGGTCGCCGTCGAAGTACTTGAGCTGCGCGGCCATCTCGGCGTTCCATAGCCCCTCAGCCTTGAGGTCGCGGACGAGGTACGGGTTCAGGACCACGAAGTCGCCCGAGAGGTTGGACTTGACATAGAGGTTCTTGTAGAGCGGCTCGATGCAGGGCGAGGTGCCGGTGATGTTCGAGATCGTCGCCGTCGGGGCGATGGCGATCACGTTGGAGTTGCGCATTCCCTGCGCGGCGATCTTGGCGCGGAGCGGGGCCCAGTCGAGCTTGCCGCCGCGCGCGACTTCAACAGCCTCGCCGCGCTCGGCTTCGAGCAGATCGACCGTGTCGGGGGGCAGGAGCCCCCGGTCCCACTTCGAGCCCGCGTAGCTCTCGTACATTCCCCGCTCAGCGGCGAGGTCGGACGACGCCTCGTAGGCGTAGTAGGCGATGGCCTCCATCATCTCGTCCGAGAACGCGATGGCTTCGTCGGAGCCAAAGGCGATGCCTCGCTCGTAGAGGGCGTACTGGAGCCCCATCACGCCGAGCCCGACCGGCCGGTGGCGCATGTTGGCCCGGCGTGCGGCCTCTGTTGGGTAGAAGTTGAGCCCGATCACGTTGTCGAGCGCGCGGACCGCGATGCGGACCGTCTCCCGGAGCTTCTCGTGATCGAGGTCGCCGTCGGGCGTGAGGTGACGGTTGAGAACCACCGAGCCGAGGTTGCACACGGCCGTCTCCTCCTCGCTCGTGTTGAGGGTAATCTCGGTACAGAGGTTAGACGAGTGGACAACGCCTGCGTGGTCCTGCGGGCTGCGGACGTTGCATGGGTCCTTGAACGTCATCCACGGGTGACCCGTCTCGAAGAGCATCCGGAGCATCTCTTTCCACAGGTCGAGCGCCGGGATCTGGCGGCCCCACAGCGTGCCTACCTCCACCTGCTGCTCGTAGTGCTCGTACCGCTCGCGGAACGCATTGCCGAAGAGGTCGTGGAGGTCGGCTACGTCGCTCGACCGGAAGAGCGTCCAGGTCTGGCGGGTCTCCATCCGCTGCATGAACAGGTCCGGGATCCAGCACGCCGTGTTGAGGTCGTGGGTCCGGCGGCGCTCGTCGCCGGTGTTGCGGCGCAGCTCCAGAAAGTCGAAGATGTCGTTGTGCCAGACTTCGAGGTAGGCACAGCCGGACCCGGCGCGCTTGCCGCCCTGGTTCACCGCCACAAGCTGGTCGTTGTGGAGCTTGAGGAACGGGACGACGCCCTGGCTCTCGCCGTTGGTGCCCTTGATGTGGCTGCCCAGCCCGCGCACGGCCGTCCACGAGCCGCC
>JBCDFO010000544.1:0-2646 GCA_039177895.1 Bacteroidota bacterium | reverse complement strand
GTCCCATTCGCCCTTTCTTCCCGGTCGTTCCAGGCTCAGCGGGCTAGTTTAGCGGTTCTGTTCTCACCGCTTTCTTTTCCCTATGTCTACCCGCCTTCTGGCCGCGTTCGTTGCGGCCCTCTTCGTCTTCGCCGGCTGCCAAACTGGCCCCTCGACCGACTTCGCTGACATCGAAAACCGGCCTCTCGAAGAGCAGGTTGCCTACATCGTCGGGTTCTCTAGCGGCGAGGGCCTCCACGGCCAGATCGAGGGCGACAGCACCGTCACGCTCGACTACGACCTCGTCGCCGGAGCCTACTACGCGGGCGTTCGCGGCGACTCGTCGATGTTCAGCGACGAGCGTGCGCAGGAGATCATGCTGGCCTTCCAGGACACGATGATCCTGCGGCAGCCGCAGGTCAAGGCTGCCGCTGCCGCCGCCGACAGCTTCCTCACGGCCAACGCCACCGCCGAGGGCGTAACCGTAACCGAGTCGGGCCTCCAGTACCAGGTCATCGAGTCTGGCGACGGCACGGGCGCCTCGCCGTCGATGGGCGACCGCGTGACGGTGAACTACGAAGGCCGCCTCCTCGACGGCACCGTCTTCGACTCCTCCTTCCGGCGCGGCGAGCCCACGCAGTTCACCGTCGGCGAGGTGATCGAAGGCTGGAACGAGGGTCTGTCGCTGATGCAGGTCGGCGACAACTGGCGCCTGTTCATTCCCGCCGACCTGGCCTACGGCCTCCGCCCCAACCCGCGCTCGGGCATCCCGCCCAACGCGATGCTGATCTTCGACGTCGAGTTGCTTGGCGTGGGGTCGGACACGGCCGTCGAGTAGCGCGTGCCGCTTTCCACGCGAAGCGCGGAGGTAGCCTGGCTGCCTCCGCGTTTTTTTGGAGGTTGCCCGAGCCGTCCGTTCACATCAGCCCGCGCTCGGCGAGGGAGGTCCACTGCCGCCCGGCGATGATGAGGTGGTCGTGCACCGGCACGCCCATGAGCTTCCCGGCCTCGACGAGTTGCTTCGTCACGCGCACGTCCTCGCGGCTCGGCTCGGGGTTCCCCGACGGGTGGTTGTGGAGGCACACAATCGCAGCGGCGTTCTCCAGGATCGCCTTGCGGAAGACGGCGCGTGGCTCCACGATGGACGCGGCCAGGCCGCCCTCGCTGATCGTGGCGTCGCCCGTGATGACGCCTGCGGTATTGAGGAAGACCGTCACGAAGACCTCGCGGGGGAGGTCGCGCAGGCGGGGGCCGTAGACGCGTGCTACGTCGGCAGGGCCCGTCACCTGGACGCGCTCGCCAGGCCCCTCGGCCTCCACACGCCGCCCGATCTCGAAGGCGGCCATGAGCTGCACGGCCTTCGCCGGGCCAATGCCCGTGACGCGCTTCAGCTCACGGAGGTCGCGGCGGGAGAGCTTGCCGAGCGAACCATACGTCCGCACGAGTGCCTGGCCGAGTTGCACAGCCGACAGGCTGCCCTCCTTCGTACGCGTCCCGTTGCCGAAGATGAGCCCGATGAGCTCGGCGTCGGAGAGCGCGGCGGCTCCGCGCTGCATCAGCTTCTCGCGGGGGCGCTCGTCCTCGGACCACTCGCGGATAGGGACGTGGTAGGCGATGGGCGGCTCAGCGGGCTGCATCGGGATCTGGGAGCGTGGGGTGATGGGCGTACTGGAGTAGACACGCCGCGACGGGAGACGTAACCCCGGCGTCCTGCCTCCCCGGCGTAGCTTGGGAGGCCACTCACCTTGCCCTTCTTGCTATGCGTGCTTCTCTCCTTTTCGCCGTCCTCGTGGGCCTTGTTGGCTGCGGCGGCCCGGCCGTGCTGACACCCTCCGACGCCCTCGACGCAGCGCAGGCCCTCCCGCGCGGCTTCGCCTACCCGGACCACGACACCGTCCGCGTGGTGACCTACAACGTCGAGAACTTCATCGACGCGTACGACGACCCGTACATCGACAACGACCGCGAGGACGCGCCGGACCCAGACGCCGTTGCGGAGAAGGCGCGGCTCCTCGCCGAAGCGGTCCGTGCGCTCGACGCCGACGTGCTCTCGATCCAGGAGATCGAAAGCGAGCAGCAGCTCAAGCTCCTCGCCGACGCGCTCTTCCCGGAGATGGGCTACCAGTTCTTCGCCTCGACGGAGAGCCCGAGCTGGTACCAGAACGTGGTCGTGATGAGCCGCCTGCCACTCGGACCGCTCACGTCGTTCGCGGACGTGTGGACGCCCATTGAGGGGCAGACCAACGAGGACGGCACGCCGGCCTCGACGAGCCTCGTCAACCACCGCCTGTTCGCCGTCGAGGTGCGGGCGCGGCCGGACTACACCTTCACGCTCGTCGCGGCGCACCTGAAGGCGGGGCGCGGCGAGCGCAACGAGGGCTGGCGCCTCGGGCAGATCGACCTCCTTAACGCGCACCTGACTACGCTCGGCCCCGACGCGAATGTGATCGTGGCGGGCGACCTCAACCTCCTCCCTGACAGCCGCGAGTACGCCCGGCTCACGTCTACCCCGGCGATGGACACGCTGGCCGTGCGCCCGCTCCCACTCGTGGACCCACTCGCTACACGCCGTGCCCGTACGCCCGCACTCACGTTCACGCACCCGTCCGACGACCCGAGCCGCCAACTCGACTACCTCCTCGTGAGCGACACCATGCGCCCGGAGCT
>JBCDFO010000543.1:0-2652 GCA_039177895.1 Bacteroidota bacterium | reverse complement strand
TCCTCGCTCACGACGTCGCGCTGCATGAGGTAGGCCGGGTCCGGCTGCCAGTCGTTGAAGTCGCCGAGGACGTAGACGTAGCTCTTGCTCGGCGCGAGGAGCGAGAGGAAAACCGTGCCCGGCTCGGCGTCCGAGTAGGTGATGCCGTCCTGCAGCCCGACGGGCCGTGCCTGGTCCACTACGGTCGGCGGCGGCACCCCGATGTCGAAGCTGACGGTGCGGCCCTGCGCGTCCTCGGCCTCCAGCGCGAATCGCGAGCCGGGCGCGACCGACGCGGGCAACTCGAAGCGGAAAATGCCGGAGTCGGCATCGTAGAAGTCGAGGCCATTCGTGTAGGCCGTCTCGTTCACCTCGAAGTCAATACGCGTGAATGCGGCCGTGCCGAAGAGCCCGACGGACACTGCGACCACGTTGCCCTGGCTGTCGGCCTCACGCGCAGCCTGGAGAAACATCGGATCGGCGACCTCGATCTGCGAGTCCGCATTGGGCCCAACGAACACGGGATTGAGCGGATCGGTGATCCAGGTGAAGTTGCTGCCGTCGCCGTTGTTGTGGTAGTGGACCTTGTACTGGTACGTCTCCCCCACTTCGAGCGAGACCGTCTTTCTGTACTCGTTCTCCTCCGCGACCAGGCTCATCTGAGACGGCGCCCCGATCTGGATGCGTCCGCTGTTGTTCGGCCCCCAGTCGTTGAACGAGCCCGGCAAGAACGCGCGCACTGGCTCGATAGCCGGCGGCGTCAGGTCCGGGAGAAAGCGAAACGTGAGGTCGAGCGTCTGAGCCTGCACACGCGCGTGGGGTGCGGCTAGGCCAACGAACGTGACGGCAGCGAGGAGGAGCCAGCGGAGACGGCGCATCGGTCTAGGGAGGAGGTGGCTGGGACTATGGACAAAAACACCGGCCCCCGTTCAAAGGGACCGGCGTGCGGTTCTGAGCATGTACGCGGAGGAAGGTGTGGACGTGGAGGCTCGATGTCCGAGCCCCGTTTGTGCGTCCACACCTTCACACGTGCATACCGCGAAGCGATCCGCGCTAGCGGACGACCGTCAGCTGCTTGCTGACGAGCGCATCGCCGGTGCGGAGCTGGTAGACGTAGACGCCTGCCGCCAGCTCACTCGCGTCGAACTCGACGATGTAGTTGCTGGCTGCCTGCACCTCGTCCACGAGCGTCGCGACGGCGCGGCCGGTCACGTCGTAGACGACGAGCGATACCGGGCCGGCAGCGACCACGCTGTACTCGATCTGCGTCGAGCGCGCGAACGGGTTCGGGTAGGCGGCCTCCAGCAGCGCCGTCGTCGGCAGCGGACCGCCGAGGTCTTCGATGGCGACCGCTCCGCCGCGACGTACCGCGCGGCAGGACGAGCCGTCCTCCGCGACCTCGATGTACTCGTCGTAGCGCGGCGCGGCGTCCTCGCCCGGCACGAAGGACGGACCACGCTGGTCGGTGAACGTGCCGTCGCCCTGGCGGACGCAGCCGAAGGTCACCGAGATCACGTTGGTGCCGTTGTCGATGTCGAAGTTCTGGTCGGCGCCGAAGCCGCCCTCGTTGTCGTAGCCGTCGGTGCCGAACTTGCCGATGATGCGGCGCGGCGTGCCCGCGGCGTACGTGTACTGCAGGGTGTAGACCGAGTCCATCGCCATGCGGTCGCCGTTGGTGCCGTCGTCTACGAGCTCACGCGTCATGATCGCGCCGAGGTTGTCCGGGCCCCAGGTGGCCCAGTCGTCCAGGCCGTCGCCCGCGCCCGCCGCCGGGCCGTTGATGTAGAGACTCGTGACCTCCGTGATGTCTGCGCCGGTCTGCGTATCGCCGGGGACGTAGGAGCTGTCCGCGAGGAAGTAGAACGCCGGGCGCAGGTCCACCTCGAACGTCACCGTGGACTCCTCCGTGAGGATCTGGTCCGGGCCGACATCATTGTAGAAGCGAATCGGGACGATGACGTTCGGATTGCCGTTCTCATCGGGGTCGGTTTCTTCGCCCGTGATGGCGTAGAGGCGGTCGTCGCCACTCTCCCAGCCGTTCGGAGCCGGGGCAATGAACTTGTAGGGGTTGCTATCGCCCACCGAGGCAAGGCTGGACTCAACGACCCCGACGTAGATCTCGGGGTTGCCCGCGCTCGGGAGAAGCTCGTCGGCGGCGTTGCTCCAGCCGTTGAACTCGCCCGCGACGTTGACCGTCTCCGTGCTCGGGTCGAAGTTGCCCGTCGCGATCTGGACGCTCATGTCCACCCGGAAGATGAGGTCGTAGGTGACCGCCGTACACTGATCGGAGATGCCGCCGTCCTTGAAGAAGTCCTGGACGCCCGTATCCACGTCCATCGGGACAGCCAGCGGCCGGTCGGCACCGTCTTCCCAGCCAAGAGCGGTAGGCTCAGCATAGTACTTGTAGGCGATTTCGCCACTCTCGTTGAGGTCCTCGGCGAGCACCTCGAACGTGCCGTTGTAGACGCCGTCGCCGTTGTCGTCCGCGAGCGTGTAGTCGGCGAGCGGACCGTCAGTGCCGTCGCCGAAGTTGTTGAAGGTGCCGCGGACGAAGACGTTATCGGTCCCCGGCACGAACTGGCAATTCGTAATCGCCGTGTTCATGTCCACCTGGAAGGTGACATTGCCCTGAGCGAAGGCCGTACCGCTCCAGAGGAGCAGGCCGAGCGCCGC
>JBCDFO010000542.1:0-2655 GCA_039177895.1 Bacteroidota bacterium | reverse complement strand
TGTCGAGCGTGTACTCGCGGTTGTCCTGCCGCATCACGCGGGTGTCGTTCGACATCTCGGCGAGCTCCTGCAGGTTGAGCTCCACGTCGTAGTGGCCCGTGTTGCAGACGAGCGCGCCGTCCTTCATCTTGGCGAAGTGCTCGCCGCGGATGATGTCCTTCATGCCCGTCGCCGTGACGAAGACGTCGCCGACTTCAGCGGCCTCGGCCATCGACATGACGCGGTGGCCTTCGAGGGTCGCCTTGAGGGCGGCTACCGGGTCAACTTCGCAGACGATGGTGTTGGCGCCGAGGCCCTTGGCGCGGATCGCCACGCCGGAGCCGCAGTGGCCGTAGCCCGCCACGACGAAGTTCTTGCCCGCGATCAGGATCGAGGAGGCACGGAGGATGCCGTCGAGCGTCGACTGGCCGGTGCCGTAGACGTTGTCGAACTCCTGCTTGGTGGCGGAGTCGTTGACGGCGTAGACCGGGTAGAGGAGCTTGCCGTCGTCGGCCATCGCGCGGAGGCGGTGGACGCCGGTGGTCGTCTCCTCGGAGCCGCCGATGATGTCCGCGGCCTTCTCCGGGAAGGCGCTGTGGACGCGGAAGATGAGGTCCGCGCCGTCGTCGAGCGTCGTGGACGGCGTCTTGTCGATGGTGCGGTCGATGCACCAGTAGAAGTCCTCGGTGTTCTGGCCGTACCAAGCGTAGATCTCAGTACCACCTTCGGCGAGGGCCGCAGCGACCTCGTCGTTGGTCGAGAGCGGGTTGCAGCCGCTCCAGGCGACTTCGGCGCCGCAGGCCTGCAGCGTCTCGACGAGCACAGCGGTCTCCTTCGTGACGTGGAGGCAGCCGGTGATCTTGTAGCCGGCGAACGGCTGCGTGGCGGCATACTCCTCGCGGAGCTTCATGAGCACCGGCATGCGGCTCTCCGCCCACTCGATGCGCTTGCGCCCGGCGTCGGCGAGGCCGAGGTCTGCGACTTTGTAGTGTCCTTCCTTGTAATCCATTTCGGTTCAGAGGGTGTAGAGGTTCGGGGAGGGCAGAAAAGCAGGGTCGGGGCGAAGGTTTCGGGCTAAGCCCTCTCAGTCCTGCTCCTTCGGACAATTCATGCGGCCTGCGAAACGGCCTCCTTGAGAGCCTCGACGGCGTCGAGGGCTTCCCAGGGGAACTCGTCCCGGCCGAAGTGGCCGTAGGCGGCGGTGGCGCGGTAGGACGGGCGGCGGGCCGGGTCGAGGAGGCCGAGGCGCTCGATGAGGCCCTTCGGGCTGAGGTCGAACACCTGCTTCACCGCGTCCACGATGGCGCGGTCATCGACCTTACCCGTGCCGTACGTGTCGACGGTGATCGAGACGGGCTTGGCCACGCCGATGGCGTAGGCGACCTGCACGAGCACCTCGTCGGCGAGCTCGGCCGCGACGAGGTTCTTGGCGACGTAGCGTGCCGCGTAGGCGGCCGAGCGGTCGACCTTCGAGGGGTCCTTGCCGCTGAACGCGCCGCCGCCGTGGCCGCCCTTACCGCCGTAGGTGTCGACGATGATCTTGCGGCCCGTCAGGCCAGCGTCGCCGTGCGGGCCCCCGATGACGAAGCGGCCGGTCGGGTTGACGTAGAGCGTGACGTCGTCGAGATCGAGCTTGTCGGCAGCGCCGAGCGCCTCGAAGGCCTGCGGGATGACGTGCGCACGGAGGTCGGCCTCGATCTGCGCGCGGGTGACGTCCTCGCCGTGCTGCGTCGAGACGACGATGGCGTCCACGCGGTTGATAGTGCGGCGGTCGTCGGCGTACTCCAGCGTAACCTGGCTCTTGGCGTCGGGCCGGAGGTAGGTCATCAGTTCGCCGCCCTTGCGGATCTCGGCGAGGCGGCGCAGGATCTCGTGCGAGGCGGCAAGCGCGAGCGGCATGAAGGTCGAGGTCTCGCGGCAGGCATAGCCGAACATGAGGCCCTGATCGCCCGCGCCCTGCTCCTGGTCCACACCCGCACCTTCGTCCACGCCCTGGGCGATGTCGGGGCTCTGCTCGTGGATCGCCGAGAGGACGCCGCACGAGGCCGCGTCGAACTGGAGCGCGGGGTCTGTGTAGCCGATCTCCTCGATGGTCTGGCGGACGACCTTCTGCACGTCTACGTAGCCGTCGCATGTGACCTCGCCCGCGACGACCACGAGGCCCGTCGTGCAAAGCGTCTCGACCGCGACGCGGCTCTTGGGGTCCTCCGCGAGGAAGGCATCAAGGAGGGCATCCGAGATCTGATCGGACACCTTGTCCGGGTGCCCTTCCGACACCGATTCCGAAGTAAAGAGGTAAGCCATAAACGTGGAAGAAGTGGAGGGAAAGCGAGTCCAGCGATGGGACTCGGTGTGCGATAGCGAGCGCCTGGATCGGGGTCGTCAGACGATAGGGCGCCGTGTGGGAACGGGACGGCGCGCGCAAGCGGCGGAAAATACGAGGCTCGGCTGCATACGCCCAGCGCTTCATAGGCTTTGCAAGCGCAGTGCCGGAGTGCTGCGCCGCGCCCGCTCAGATTGCACGAATTGGCCCCGTGCCGTAGTTTGGAAGCTGTCTTCACCCAGACGCCCCCCGTTCTCCTAGACTCCCCCACTCTCAACCGACCCGTACTGCCCATGGCCTCCGAAGCAGCCCAGAAAGTCAAAGCCATCATCGCCGACAAGCTCGGCGTGGAC
>JBCDFO010000541.1:0-2675 GCA_039177895.1 Bacteroidota bacterium | reverse complement strand
CTCGTCGAGGAAGAGCACGCCGTTGTGCGCGAGGCTGATCTCGCCGGGCATCGGGTTGGAGCCGCCGCCGCAGAGGCCCGCGTTGGAGATCGAGTGGTGCGGGGCGCGGAACGGGCGCGCGGCGATGAGCCCGTGGCGCGCGTGCCCCGAGCGCGCGAGGTGGCCGCCGACGCTGTGAATCTTGGTCGTCTCCAGCGCCTCGTCGGCGGTGAGCGGCGGCAGGATCGTCGGGACGCGGCGCGCGAGCATCGTCTTGCCCGCGCCGGGCGGCCCGACGAGTACGACGTTGTGCCCACCCGCCGCGGCGACCTCTAGCGCCCGTTTCACCGTCTCCTGCCCGCGTACGTCCGCGAAGTCGACCGTGTGCTGGCCGGCGGCGTCGAAGAGCGCGTCGAGGTCGCGGGTGAACGGCGCGGTGCGGTCGAGGTCCTGGGCGAGGACGCGGAACGCCGCGCCGAGCGTGCGCACGGGAAACACGTCGAGCCCGTCCACGACGGCCGCCTCGGCGGCATTGGCCTCGGGCACGACGAGCCCACGACGGCCTTCCTGGCGTGCCCGCACGGCCATCGGGAGGACGCCGCGCACGGGGCGCAGCGAGCCGTCGAGCGAGAGCTCGCCGCACACGAAGAGATCGTCGAGCGTTGCCTGCGGGATCTGCTCGGTCGTGGCGGCGAGCAGTCCGAGCGCGATGGGCAGGTCGAACGCCGAGCCCTCCTTGCGCACGTCGGCGGGGGCGAGGTTGACCGTCACCGCCCCGCGCGGGACGGGCAGGCCGGAGTTCTTCAGTGCCGCCCAGACGCGGTCGCGGCTCTCGCGCACGGCTCCGTCCGGGAGGCCCACGACCGTCCAACGCGGCAGGTTGGGCTCGATGTGGGTTTCGATCTCGATGGGCAGGGCGTCAACGCCGTGGACGGCGCTGGACCAGACGTGGGAGAGCATGCGCGGTGGGGTCGTGGGGTCAGCGAGAAGGGCTTCGCGCCCTAGACACCCGACCCGCGCGTTCGTAACCCGTTCGGCTTCCGCTGGTGTGAGAAGCGGCCCGATAGTGCGCCAGGGCGAAGCACACGCACGCGGCCACGGCAGCGTAAATCCTCGTGCCGAGGGGCTGGCCCGCTTTTTGTTAACGTAGGGCCACACTCCCCATGACCCTCCGCAGCTTCCCTCCGACCATGCTTCGTTTTCCCGCTCTTGCTCTCGTGGCGGCGCTCGCGCTCTTCGCTGGATGCGACGCCACCGACGTCACGTCCGGCGACCCGACCACGATCACGCCGCTGCCGTCGAGCGCAGGCACGATCACGCCGGGCGACCTCGCCGACGCGCCGAACGCCGACTCGCTCTTCCAGATCGTCGTCGTGGACGAGCGTGGCGCGCCCGTGCCCGATCTGCTCGTGATGGTGCGCTCCGACCTCGACCTCGACCTGACTGCGACGGATCGGTTCGAGGACGGCGTCCCCAACTTCGAGGCCGGGCCGGTCTTCGCCTCGCCCGCAGACTCTGACACGCCAGCGGTCATCCAGTACACGCTCGAACAGGCGGGCCTCGTGCGTCTCTTCCTGAAGACCGCCGCTGGCGTCTTCCTGGCAGAGTTCTTCACTGCCGAGCAGGAGCCCGGCACCTACACCGCCGCAATTCCCTTCCAGCTCTACGACCCGGCCAACCCGGACGCGCTCGTGACGCCCGGCGGCGTCTACTTCGTGGAGGTCGACGTCGACGGCGCGAAGGCCGACGTGCCCGCCGTGTTCACGGAGTGCCCCTTCCTCCGCGACCTCCCCGAGGTCTGGGGCTGGCTCGGGACCACCGACGCAGGCGGCACCGTCCTCGTCGACGACCGCGCGCGCTTCCCCTCGACCTACACCAACTTCCCGGTCCTCGAACTCCGCGACGCGGCGGGCACCTACGGCGGCACGTTCACCTTCGAGGTCCCGGTCACCATCGTCGTGAAGGACCGCGATGGCAACGAGGCGACCTACCAGACGACCATCGATCCCAACGCGGTCAACTTCTTCGAAGCCGTCTGGAACCCGTAGGACGGGCGATTTTGGATGTTCGATTTGCGATTAGATCGTCGGACATCGAGCTGAATCGAAACGAACGCGGGCGGCCCGAGACTTCGGTGCCGCCCGCGTTGCGTTGCGAGAACCCAGAGCCGCACGGCGCGCTACGCGACCGTCACCTCGTCGCTCAGGAACACGTCCTGGATGGCGTTGAGGAGGTCGATGCCCTCGGCCATCGGGCGCTGGAACGCCTTGCGGCCCGAGATGAGGCCCATGCCGCCCGCGCGCTTGTTGATGACCGCCGTGCGCACGGCCTGCCCGAAGTCGTTCGTGCCCGAGCCGCCGCCCGAGTTGATGAGCCCGATGCGGCCCATGTAGCCGTTGGCCACCTGGTAGCGCGTGAGGTCGATGGGGTGGTCCGAGGACAGCTTGCTGTAGATGCGCTCGTCGAGCTTGCCGTAGGACGAGTCGCCCGAGTTGAGCGCCTTGTAGCCGCCGTTGGAAACGGGCTGCTTCTGCTTCACGATGTCCGCCTCGATGGTCGCGCCGAGGTGGTTGGCCTGGCCCGTGAGGTCGGCTGACGTCTCGTGGTTCGTGCCGTTGATCTTGAACGCGGAGTTGCGCATGTAGCACCACAGCACGGTCGCCATGCCGAGGTCGTGGGCGCGGCTGAACGCCTCG
>JBCDFO010000540.1:0-2677 GCA_039177895.1 Bacteroidota bacterium | reverse complement strand
GAACTGGCCGAGCCGGGAGCGCACGCCAAGGTCGCGGGCGAGCTTGCCGTCGTAGTAGTCGGTGATCGCCGCGAGGATGAAGATCGTGGCGCCCGCGGCCTGGTTGGCGAAGCCGCCGCGCCAGAGCAGCCACAGCGCGAAGGGCGTCGCGATGATGCGCCCGATGGTGAGTGCGTTGGGGAGATGTCGCATGCGAGAGCGTGGGGATCGCCCAAGATAGCGCGCCCTGGCGAACCGGAGAGCCGACATCGGTGGACCCGCAGACGGAGAATCAAGGAGGAACACCGCCCGCTCTTGACAGGGCGCGGGAGCCCCGGCACCTTTTCGACCTTCGACCTTCGACCCCTCGAGAAACCTCGCCGCCCCTCTGGCTTTCTTTCGCCGCACCCACCACGCCCCCATGCTGCTCCTCCTCGACTACGGCATCGGTAACATCCGCTCGCTGGAAAAGGCGTTCCAGGCGGCCGGCCTGGCTCCGGTGCGGTCGGACGACCCGGCCCTGGTTGCCGAGGCGACGCGCGTCGTCCTCCCCGGCGTCGGGGCCTTTGGAGCGTGCGCGGGCGAGATCCGGCGGCGGGGCCTCTGGGCGCCCATCGAGCGCGCCGTGGCCGAGGGCACGCCCCTGCTGGGCGTCTGCGTCGGGATGCAACTGCTGTTCGACCTCAGCGAGGAGCACGCCCCGGACGGAGGCGAGGGCCACGCGGGCTTTGGCTTCCTTCCGGGCCGCGTCGTGCGCTTCCCGAACGCCGCGCCGGACGGCAGCCGCCTCAAGGTGCCGCACATGGGCTGGAACGCCGTGCGCCCGACACGCTCGCACCCGCTGCTCGAATCGGACGCGGGCCAGCCGCTCTCCGGCACCGAGGCCGACTCGTACTTCTACTTCGTGCATTCCTACCACGCCCAGCCCGCCGACCCGGCGGACGTGCTGGGCGTCGCGCACTACGGAGAGGACTTCCCCGCCGTCGTGCAACGCGGACACGTGATGGGGGTACAATTCCACCCTGAGAAAAGCCAGACGGCCGGGCTCCACCTGCTCCAGCGCTTCGCCTCGCTCGAGCCCGCCCCCGCTACCTAACCGCTCTCAAGCCTTCTTTCCGGCGCTCCGATTCCCCGGCTCTCCCCTGCCATGCTCATCATCCCAGCCATCGACCTGCGCGGCGGGCGCTGCGTGCGGCTCCGCCAGGGGCGCTACGAGGACGAGACCGTCTACTTCGAGGACCCGGTGGCGATGGCGAAGCTGTGGCGTGTCCAGAACGCGCGCGTGCTGCACCTCGTCGACCTCGACGCCGCCCGCGCCCGCCACGGCGAGGACGCCGAGAGCGACAACACAACCACCATCCAGCGCATCGCTGAGGCGATGGACATCCCCGTGCAGGTAGGCGGCGGCATCCGCACGATGGACGACATCGACGCGATGCTGGGGCGCGGCGTCTACCGCGTGATCCTCGGCACGGCGGCGGCGAAGAACCCGGATCTCGTCTCGGAGGCGCTCGCCAAGTACAAATGCAGCCGCATTGTCGTCGGCATCGATGCGAAGGACGGCGAGGTGCGGATTGCGGGCTGGGAGGAAGGCAGTGGCCTCGACGCGGTCGAGTTCGCGCTCGACATGGAGGAGCGGGGCGTCCGCCGCATCGTCTACACCGACATCAGCCGCGACGGGATGATGCAGGGCCCCAACCTGGACGCCTACCGCACGCTCGGGCAGCGCCTCTCCCGGTGCCGCATCACGGCCTCAGGCGGCGTGAGCGGCTACCGCGACCTCCTCGACCTGCAGGCCCTCACGCCGTTCGGCGTCGACTCGGTGATCGTCGGGCGCGCACTCTATGAGAACGCCTTCCCCTGCCAGGTCCTTTGGTGCTGGAACGAAAAGCTCGAGGTAGACCTCGACACCTACTCGACAGCTCCGCTCAAGGCGCTGCCGAACGAGGAATGCTGACCCGAATTGCCGACACTGTTTGAGGCTGCTTGCTCTAGGCTCTGTCTTGAAAATCCCAATACGGCCTACGCTTGGCTCCAAATGGCGTCCACCGCGTTGCGCTGCATCGCCGATGCTTCGGCATCGCCTGCTTCGCGCGCCTTGTGCACCCCATCCGGCGCTCAAGCTCGGCTGCGCAGCGAATTTCCAAACAGAGCCTGGCCTAGCGCTTCTTTTCCAGCGCGTCGAGGAGTTCGAGGTAGTAGTCGTACGAGATCAGGACGGCGTGCGGGTCGTTGTTGCGCTGCACGAGGATCGCGCTCTTGCTCTGGCGCGCACGGTCGAGCAGTTCGGTCGTGTTCGAGCGAAGCTCCGTGATCGACGCGACGGCCTGGATGCCTCGGGTGCTGTACATGGTGGAAGTCGAGGGCTAGCGTGGGAACGAATGGCTGGGGGAATCTAGGGACAAACCTACCCATGAATTGGTTCGCATTGCACCGCGATTGCTCGTCGCAACGTGGCCGATCCTTCCCGTATTCCTCACGCCTGCTGCGAGGCCGAAAATCGCGCCCGTGGTATACTGAACCGACGACTCCACCGAACCCATTCCCCCGCTCCCACTATGGCAAACGGCACCTACGACGTCCTCGTCATCGGCTCTGGCCCCGGCGGCTACGAAACGGCGATCCGCGCCACCCAGCTCGGCTTCAAGACCGCCATCGTCGAGAAGAACAAGCTCGGCGGGGTCTGCCTCAACATCGG
>JBCDFO010000539.1:0-2684 GCA_039177895.1 Bacteroidota bacterium | reverse complement strand
TCGGACAAGCGGACCGCCGAGCAGCACGAGGATCGGGGCAACGGCCCCCAGCAGCGCGACGTGTGCTGGGCCGATGCCGCTGTCGAGCGCGCGCAGCGCCGCGAAGCCGTAGCCCGTCGAGATGCCGAGGCTGAGCGCCATCGCGAACATCGCGGCAAGCGCACCCGCTGCCACGCGCCACCGGAGCCGCCGCTGCGCCTCCGACTCCACGAGCGCCGGGCTGTGCACGGCGTCGCTGCCGAGCACCTCGTCGACCATGCGGCATCCGTAGCAGCAATACGCTCGTGCGCCGTCCGTGGAGATGACCGGAGCCGCCCCGACCGGCAAGCCGCAGTGGTCGCAAGGGGTCATCGGAGACAGATGCATTGGAGTCAGTTCGGGCTTCGCGCTCCGCTCAGCTCCCCCTGTTCTCGCTTCGCTCGAACTGTCCCCCTCACCCGTGAGGGGGATAATCCTGCGACTCCTCGGAGAAGAGCAGGACGGGGGGGGCATTGGCTAGATGCTTATACCGACACTCATTCCACCAGCACAGCGACGACGCTGGTGTCGGTCGCAGCGGGGTCAGCAGCGGGGGCAACGCCTTCGATCTGCGCGTCGAAGAAGGGCTCCAACTCGGCGGCCGTCCACGGCGCGGTGCGGCCCGCCGTCTCGGTGCGCACCGCGGCGACCTCAGCGGCCGTGATCGGCGAGGCGCTGTTGCTCCAGCTCGTCCGCTCGTGTGTCATGATTGCGGCGAGGTCGGCGTCGGAGAGTTGGCCCCAGGCAGGCATGTTGCCGTTGTACGTCTCGCCGCGCACCACCATCTCGCCATTCATGCCGTGCAGGAGGATGCGGATGATGACGGGCTTCGAGTCGGTGACCCAACGTGCGCCGTCCACGGGTGGGAAGACGCCTGCCACGCCCGAGCCGTCGGGCTGGTGGCAGTTGGAGCAGCGCGACAGGTAGAGCGCCTCGCCGTCGGGCTCGACCGGTGCCGTCTCTTCGACCACGACGACCTCGCCCTGCCCCCACGGCGTCGTGGAAAAGTCGCCGATGTTGCGCCCGAGGTAGAAGATGGCGAACGTGGTCACGCCGAAGACGACGAGCCAGAGCCACATCGGCGGGGCCTCGCCGCCCTCGTCGGGGAGGTCGATCTCGCGGCGCAGCGGGGCGGGCGCGTCGGGGCCGAGCGGGACGTCCTGGTCAGGCATGGATCCGGGTCAAAGCGGGGACGGGTGGAGGTTCGTTCAGGCCTACTCAGCGGCGTCGAGCGGTTCGACGCGGAGGGCCATCAGGTAGGCGTAGAGGTTCTCGACCTCCTCCTTCGCCACGACGACCTTACCGTCGAGCGGGGCATACTCGGCGGGGAGGGGCACCGTGCGCTGCGAGGCGAGGACCGCGCCCGGCTCGATCACGTCGAAGTAGAACGGGTACGCGGGCATGACGGAGCCAGGGCTAACGGCGCGCGGGTTGTAGAAGTGTGCCATGTGCCAGTCCCAGCTCGGCTGTCGGCTGGCGATGTCCGAGAGGTCGGGGCCCGTCCGGCTCGTGCCGAGCAGGTGCGGGTCGTCGTGGATATAGTCGCCGGCTTTGGTCGGACGGGGGGCCCAGCCGCGCGCGATGTCCGCGCCGAAATTCTCAGGGCGGATCTGCTGGGTGTGGCAGTAGATGCAGCCGTCGCGGATGTAGACCTCGCGCCCGCGCGCCTCCTCGAAGGTGTAGTCGGTGGTCCCGGGCGTCGCCTCGATGTCGAAGAGCTGCAGGCCGGGCAGCAGCGACAGCCCGGTGTAGCTCATCAGCACCGCCGCGATGACGCCGACGAACAAGATGACGGAGCGAGTCATGAGGAGAAGTGGTACAGTGGAGCCGTCATGCCGTGCTGCCGTGGGTCAGCTACCACGGCCATACGGCCTCACGGCGAAACGGCTGGACGCTTCGCCAGCGGGAACAACGTCGGGGCATCGCGCTGGGGACCGCCCTTGCGGATGTTCTCGAAGACGAGGTAGGCGAAGATGAAGTGGCCGATCGTCATCAGCGTGCCCGAGACCGAGCGGATGTAGAGCCACAGCTTCGTCGACTCGACCACGTTGAGGAAGGGCACGTTGGGGTTCAGCATCGCGAAGCCCTGGATGATGCCGCCCGTGGTGAGCGCGACCACGTAGGCGCCGATGCCCATGCCGACGAGCCAGAAGTGCGCCGCGATGAGCTTCGAGGAGCGCCACTCCCAGCCGGTCAGGCGCGGGAGGATGTAGTAGAGCGCCCCGAACATGATCATCGTCGCGAAGGCGTAGACGCCGAGGTGCGAGTGCGCGATCGTGTAGTGCGTGAAGTGCGTCACCTCCTGCCAGCCGCGCAGCGACTGCAGCGAGCCCTGGATCGAGACCGACGTGTAGCTCATCGCGCCGAAGACGACGAAGCGCAGCGTCGGGCTGGCGATCACGCGCCGGAAGCGCCCCACAATCGTCATGTGGTGGTTGAGCGCCACCACCACCACGGGGATGATCATCATCACGCTGAAGACGATGCCCGTCGTGACGACCCACTGCGGCGGCGGCCCGCCGACGAGGTGGTGCGCCCCCGCCCAGTTGTAGAAGAGCGCGAGCGTCCAGAAGCCGATGATCGAGAGGTGGTAGCTGTAGACCGGCCGCCCCGTCACCTTCGGAATGAAGTAGTACGCCGCCGCGAGCGCCGCCGGGGTGAGCCAG
>JBCDFO010000538.1:0-2689 GCA_039177895.1 Bacteroidota bacterium | reverse complement strand
GAACGTGCGCAGGTCGAAAACCTTGTCAGTGGTCGTGTTGAACACCTCCACGTACTCGCCGGAGGCGTCGGCGGGCGGGTCGTACATGATCTCGTTCACGACGAGGTCGCCCGGTTCGGGCACGTCGCCCTCGCCGAAGAACAGGAACGCGGTGGCCTGGTCGATGGCGTTGCCCTGCAGGTCAGCGACGCTGCGGACGGTGAGTTCGTAGCTCTGCGGCCCAGTGAGCGGCGTCGCGAGCGTGAGCAGGACCTCGGTCGGGTCGCCCTCCGGCGCGAGCGCGGCGGTCGTCGGTGTGCCGATGCCGTCGGAGAGGGCGTAGTTCGCGGGTGTCGTGGCGGAGGCTTCGTCCAGCGGCTCGTCGAAGCGGACGAGGACTTCGGTGGCGCTGAGCGCGTCGGCTCCGATGAGCGCGGGCGGGGTCGTGTCTAGCTCGAAGACGCTGTTCTGCAGGCCCGGTGTCCCGCCCTCCGGGGCTGTCGACGAGGCGAAGTTGGTCCGGCTCGCCGACGGCCCGGCGGGGTCTTTGCGTTCGAGCGAGACGCCGTCGCCGCCCCAACTCGGGAGGTAGGCCACGGAGTCGAGCACGGTCGCGGCTTCTCCGTCCAGCGCGCCGAGCACGACGGTGTCGCCGGAATTGTTGAGCGCCCCCCAGCTTGCCTGCGCCACGAGCGTGGCGTTGTCGCCGTCGAAGCTGGGGAATGCCGCCAGGAAGGCCTCCTCGTCCTGCACGACGACCGCGTACTCGCCGGGGCCGACGAACGCGGTCTCATCGGTCACGCGAGTCGGGACGATGGAGGCGTCGTCGAGCGTGAGGTCGCGCAGGTCGAAGACCTTGTCGGCGGTGCGGTTGAGCACCTCGACGTACTCGCCCGAACCGCCCGTCGGCGGATCGTACATGATCTCATTCACGACGAGGTCGCCGGGCAGCGGTGTGTCGCCCTCGCCGAAGAAGAACACCTCGCTCGCCTGGTCGATCGCATTGCCGCGCAGGTCGGCCACGTTGCGGACGATGAGGAGATAAGGACGCGGTCCGGCCAGCGGCAGCGCGAGCGTGAGGAGCACCTCGCTGGGGTCGCCCTCGGGCGCGAGCGTAGCCGTGACGGGCGATCCTACGCCGTCGGAGATGCTGTAATTCGTCGCGGTCTCCGCCGAGGTCGCGTCGAGCGGCTCGTCGAAGCGGGCGATGATCTCGGTCGCGCTCAGCGCCTCCACATCGAGGAGGGCGGGCGGCGTCACGTCGGGTGCGAAGACGCTGTTTTGTGCGCCCGGCGTCCCGCCGCGTGGGTCGGTCGTCGTGGCGAAGTTGCTCGCGGAGGTCGACGGTCCCTCCGGGTCGATGCGTTCGAGCGCCGCGTCCATGCCGCCCCAACTCGACTGGTAGGGCACCCGGTCGGTCTCGATGGGCGTGTCGTCGTCAGTGGGCTGGAAGAGCAGCGTCACGTCGTCGCCGCCGTTGTTGAGCGCGCGCCACGGCGCGACCTCGACAAACGGTACGTCGGGAAAGGCCGCGACGAACGCCGCGCTGTCGCGCACGAGGACCGCGTAACCGCCAGGCAGCAGGAACGTCGGGGTGTCGGCGATGCGCGACGCAGCCGTGGCGTCGGCGAGCACAAACTGGCTGAGGTCGAAGGCGCTATCGGTACGGTTGAAGAGCTCCACGTATTCATCCGAAGCGTCTGATGGCGGATCGTACATGACCTCGTTCACCACGATATCTCCGGGGGTCGGCACGGCAGGCGTCCCGAAGAAAAACGCCACCGACGATTCCGGCTGCACGTTGCCCGCCAGGTCTTCGATGCCACGGGCGGTCACCGTGTAGGCCGTGTTGTCCGCGAGCGGCGTCGCGAGCACGAGGCCCCAGTCGCGGTTGTCGCCGCCCAGCAGCGGCTCGACCGTCACGGGTATGCCGATCCCGCCGTCGATCTCGAACGCTGCGGCGTCGGGCTCTGTGACGGGTTCGCTGAACCGCACGTCGACACGCAGGGGGTCCTCTGCGTTGGCGCTCACGAGCACAGGCGGCTCCGCGTCGAACGCGACGGCGAACGGGACTTCCGTATTGGGCGCGATCACGTTGCCAGCGAGGTCGGCCACCTCGCTGACGGCAAGGGTATAGTCGCCGTTGGGAAACGGGTCGGCGAACGATAGGCGGACCGCGGCACCGCCAAAGCCGGTGATCATCGCAGACACGGGGACAATTGCACCGTCTACGACGAACCCGCTTGCAGGCGCAGCGCTGAGGCCCTCAGAAAACAGCACGAGCAGCGAGGTCGGGTCTTCGGTCAGCACCTGCTCGACGCGCGGTGGGGTGGTGTCGGTAGTGGACGGGGAGGCCTCGATGTCGTCCCAGAAAAACGCTTGCCCGGCCGCCGCCGTGTGCTTGAGCCAGATCCCGACATGGGTGCTGGCGGCGTACGTGTCGTCCGTGGCGGTGAAGCTCGGACCCGTCGCGTCGGGGTTGGCGCTGACTGTCCACAGCCCGAGTCCGTCGCGCGTGACCTCCACGACCACGTCGCCCGCATCACCCGTCACGAGGTCGGCGAGGCCGTCGCCGAGTTCGGTGCGGTCCGTCGAGGCGCCGTCTTGCCGGTAGAGCCGGATCTCATCGCCGTTGTTGGTCCCGATCTGGACGTAGTAGCCCTGGACCTCGCCCTTGAGGTCGTCGGTGTTCGCGACGAGATAGACGCGG
>JBCDFO010000537.1:0-2692 GCA_039177895.1 Bacteroidota bacterium | reverse complement strand
CTGCGTCAACACCTTCATCAACTACCTCCGCAGCAGCGGTCGCCACACGACGGAGTTGGAGGAAGAGGCGCACCTCGAACCTACAGCGCCAGAGGCAGGCCGCCTGCACGACCGCGCTGTCGTCCGGCATAGCCTCGTGCAAGCCATCAAGCGGCTACCGCCCTCCCTGCAGGACGTGGCCCGGATGCGCCTGCTCGAAGACCGGTCGTACGAGGCCATCAGCGAAGCCACAGGACGGCCGGTGCCCAGCATCCGCTCGTATGTCAACAAGAGCATGACGCGACTTCGCGAAGACACCGCGCTGCGGGCACTCTGGGACGAACGCTGACCGCTTCGGTGCCGCTCCGTCTTTTTCTCAGAGGCCCGAGGTTACGTTCGCGCTGCTCGCCTGTCTACCTGCTCTGAAAGCGTCTTCCCCTACCCAGCCGCCCCCTCCGATGCGCTCTTCCCACACCCTTTGGCGCTAGGAGTATCAATGACGCGGTCACCCCTCTATGTCTCGCACCCCTGAAGAACAAATCGCCCTCTACGGTAGCCTCTCCCCAGCGGAGCAGGCCGAGGTGGAGGCCCATGTGGAGGCCCACCCGGCGCTCCGTCCGCTGCTGGACGATGCCAAGCGGCTCCATGCCCTCGCGCTCCACGCTGCCACCGCCAAGGACGCGCCGCTCACCGAGGACGACCTCGCCGCAGCGCTTTTGGCCGACTACCTCGGACCGCGCAGCGACCACGAACGTGCTCTGATCGCCCGCGTCCGCGCTGCCATCGACAACGACGAGGCGCTGCGGGCGACCTACGACCGCCTACTGCAACGGCTGCGTGCCTTGCACGAGGCCACCGCCTCGCCCCGGGCACAGTTTGAGGCACTCACAGGCCGCCGCCTGCCCACACCGACCGCAACATCGCCAGTTGACAAAGCAACCGCGCCCCGTGCTGCGGACCGCCCAGCGGTGCAGGCTGCCCGTCCTCGCCGTCGCGCTCCGGTGCTGCGGTGGGCGATGGCTGCCGTGGTCCTGTTTGGGACCGTCGGACTCGGACTCATTGCCACGGATTCGCTGCTGACACCAGCACATCAAGAGCGGGCGGACCTAGACGGGCTCACGGCAGCGCTACCCATCCTGCGCGCGCCGGTCCGCGGTCCGATCCCAGCGGACTCCGCAGCAAACAGGTCACGGGCTGACATCCAGGCGGCCTACGCCGACGCCCTCGCGGAAGTCGAGGCCGCCCACGAGTCCGCGCTGTTCGGGCTGCTCGACCGGTACGACAGCGAGCGCCTCGACCGCGCTGCCGTGCTGCTGCGCGACGTGACGACGCAGCAGGCCGTCGCCCCCGACCTTGCGCTCGATGCGGCATTCGCCGTGGGTACGATCCGGCTCTATCAGAACCGCCGCTCCGAGGCATGCACGGCGTTCGAGCGTGTCGTGGCCGAGCAGGGACCACGCGGCGCGGAGGCGGAGGCGCTCATCGCTGAGTTCTGCACAGGGTAGGTCGCAGCCTCGGTCACCGATCCAGGCTCACCCCGTTCGGCGAAGCTGCTGCGGGGCAACGGCCGGGGCCTCGGCGTAGGCCTGCCACACGTCCGGATACTTCCGGTCCAGGCGGCGCACGAAGACGAACGGGCTCGTGTCGTTGGCCGCGTGCCAGAGGTGACGCTCGGCGACCTGCGGGTCGGCGTAGTCCTCGGACTCGGGATCGACGACGTAGGTGAGCAGCACCGACGGCTGCTCGGGGCGCACGCGGAGCGTCTTCGCCTCCCACGACGCGAGCGTGTCGAGGTTGACGCGGCCGCGCTCGGAGAACACGTGGTCGTCCCACCGGCTCGCGAGGTAGAGCACGTCTTCCAGGTGGTAGACGAGGTCCGAGCCCCGCAGCCGATAGAGCGCGTCCACGGCTCCTGAGGCGAGCAGCGTGGCATCGCGGCGGAGCCGGAGGCGCTCCGTGCGCGGGTCGCGCCCCCCACCGATCTCGAACGCGATACGGCGCGGCCGCCCCTGCGAGCGCGGGTCCACAGCCGGGGCGGGCGCTTCGACCAGGAAATCGACGGTGAAGAACGCACCGGGCGTCTCGACCTGCGCCGCGGCGTGCACGACGGCCTCCTCGTGGAGGTACTTCACCAGGTGCCACGCGAACTCGTCGTGCAGCGGCGATTCGTAGGGCGGGGTGTAGGTCGGCCCGGCGTAGAGCCCGTGGAAGAGCGCCTTCGGATTCACGCTGGCAGGATCGAGCGGTGTCGAAGCCACGCGGTTGGCAGCGGGGGTGTCGGCAACGGGGCGGCGCGGCGCGTGGGAGCGAGCGGACTGCGACATGGGTCGGAGCGTCGGATTGGAGAGGGCGCTGCGAGGGATTTCGCGCGCGCGTGTTTCTAAGGTCTCGAACCCGAGTGCCACCCGTGTGTCATAGCCTGCGGAGGGCGTTATCGCCGTTCGAGCGACACCGTCCCCCTGATCCCGCGGCTGCTCTGCCAGGTCCCCGATAGCGCACTGTTACCGCCGTCGACGTCGTGGAAGTAGAGGCCGCGGCTGCCGAAGTCGAGCGTGTAGGCGACGGGACCTTGGTCCGGCGCACCGCCGGAGAGGCTGCCGCTGAGCCGTTCGCCAGGGTATACCCACGTTGCGGTCCCGCTCAGCGTGTTGCCGGTCTGCGTAACCTGGAGGGTCAGCGTCCCGCTGAAGTCGGGGTTGGGGTGCGTGATCGG
>JBCDFO010000536.1:0-2703 GCA_039177895.1 Bacteroidota bacterium | reverse complement strand
TTCCCGCGCATGGCGGTCGTCGTGCACCACGGCGGCGCGGGGACGACGGCGGCCGGACTTCGCGCGGGCCGCCCCTCGGTGATCTGCCCGTTCTTCGTCGATCAGCCGTTCTGGGGCCGCCGCGTGCATGCGCTCGGGGTGGGGCCCGAGCCGCTCCGGCAGCGCGATCTCACGGCGGAGGCGCTGGCCGGTCGCATCCGCGCTGCGGTCAACACGGATAGCATCCGGCAGGCTGCGGCCAGGCTCGGCGACCAACTGCGGGCCGAGGACGGGGTTGCGAACGCGACGGCGTTTGTGGAGCGCATCGGGTAGGTAGTCGGCTGATCAAGGGGGTGCTCGCTTGCGCAGTCACGTCTAGCCAGCGGGGCGTATGTTAGCCCTACTTGTGCTGCGTTAACGACTGTTTGCTGAACCTATGCGTGTGCTCCATCACCCCGGGCTTCGTCTCGGGCTGGCCAGTTTCCTCAGCTTCAGTGTCATTCTGCTGCGTTTTACCCTCGAAGCAGGGACTTGGCTGGTCTCTCCTGGAGCGTGGGCTAGCGCTGCCTTCGCAGCGCTCATCCCGACGGCCCTCGTATTCGGCTATCTCACCCTCCTCGCTGGCGTAACCCATTTCGAGCATGCAGGGTGGCGGCGACTCGTGCTCGTCGCAGTCGGGCTGCCGTGGTTACCCTGGGTTGCGACACCGCTGTTTGGCTTCTTCGGTCTCGGATTGCCGTACGTCGAGCCGTTCCTGTACCTCGCTCCGGTCCTGAGCACGCTGGCGCTAGTTGGGGCCTACGCTGCGCGGTGGGTCCGGCAGGGCTTCGCGCAGGAGCGTGGCTAAACGTCACGCTGCGTCCGGTAGTGTGGCGAGCCAGTCCTGGAGTACCGCCACAAACGCGTCTGGCTGTTCGAAGTGAACGGTATGCCCGGCGTCCGGGATGAGGCGCGCCGTAACGTTCGAGGTTTCACCCATCGTTGTCACGAGCGCCGCGTACTTCGCATCGAGCGCGCCTGCGAGCGCAAGGGTAGGGGGGAAGGCATCGAGGCGCTCCCAGTACGAGGGCTGATGCCCGACGCTGAGGCCGCGCAGCGCGCGTGCCTGCTCGGCAGCGTTGCCTCGCAGGCGTTCCGCGACGAGTGCGTCCACGCGCCCGGGCTCTATGGCTAGCGAGGCAAAGAGCGGCATCCGGTACCAGTCCGCCAGAAAGCTAGCGGGGTCGGCTTCGAGGCGTGCGGCCCGCTCGATATCCACGGCGAGCCGCGCTGTGCGTTCTGCTGGGCTGCGCAGGCCCGGCGAGGCGGACTCCAGCACGAGGGCGCGGAAGAAGCCTGGATGGCGCAGCGCTGCCGTCATCGCCACGCGCCCACCCATCGAGTAGCCGACCAGCACAGGGCGTTCGAGCCCAGCCGCGTTGAGGGCAGCCACGACGGCATCGGCGGCGGCATCGAGCGTGTAGGCCTCGGGAGCGAGACCGAGCGCGTCGCCGTGGCCCGGGAGGTCGAGCGCGAGACCGGGGAGACGGGTGCGCACCGTGTCCCAGTCGCGGCGGTGGCCGAGCCAGCCGTGGAGGTAGGCGAGAGGTGGAGCAGGCGGCATGCGCGCGCTGGGGACGGAGGCAGACGGCAATGAAAAACGTGTCTCCCCAGATTATACCCCCGCCTCTGGGTTCGCCAAGGTCAACGAAATGAGCGGGTGTACGACCCTCGGACACGATTGCACGCGCGTGCGCCGATACGCAGGGCACGCCACTCTCGCTCACCCGACCGCTATCCGACCGTGCCGCAGACTATCGCTGCCATCTTCGCCCTCGGCGCTGCCGTACTGCTTGCCTTCAACATGCAGCAGGCGTCCGTCAAAACCCAGATGGACCTCGTCCACGAAGAGGTGACCAGCTTCGCCTCCAGCGTCGCACTCGATGTCCTCGGCCACATCGGCGCGCAGGACTTCGATTCAGCCACGCGCGGCGCGACCGTGACGGACCCCGCCAACCTCTCGTCCACCCCCTTCTCGACGGGCAACCGCTACGAAAACGCCGACGACATCGACGACTTCCACCGGATGCAGACCTATACGTTCATCTCCGACTACGACGGGATGCCGTTCGACGTGGATGTGACGGTCGATTACGTGGACGAGGCCGATGGCACCACTGTCGTCGCCGGGCCCACCTTCGCCAAGCTCGTCACGGTGACGGTCAGCAACGACCTCCTGCGCGAGCGCGACGTGGACATCGTGCTCAGCCAGGTGTACACGTACCCGTGAGCCATCCGCCCTCCGGGCAGCGTCACCCTCCCGCCACTCGCTCCATTCTCCTCCAGTGCCATGCAAACCCTCCTCGATCACCTCAACGCTAGCATCGTCGGGACGGGCGTCCTGCTCGTGCTCCTCGGCATCACGCTCATCGGCAACGAGACGACCGTTGACCAAAGCATGTTCACCGCCGCGCGGGCGCAGACGCAGAGCTTCGCCGACGTGCTCGAAGAAGACCTCATCAACGTCGGCGTGGGTGTGCCTGCCGCGCTCGACGAGATCGTGACGTTCGACGCCGCGGGGACGTTCACCTTCCGCCGGAAGCTCGACCTGGCCGACTCGACCTTCGCGGTCGTCAGCTACCAGTGGAGCCAGGTCAACACCATCGAGATCGAGAAGGACGACGGGACGGTGACCACGGAGCCGCTCTACCAGGTCGTGCGCACCGTGGACGGCGTCGCGAGCGG
>JBCDFO010000535.1:0-2703 GCA_039177895.1 Bacteroidota bacterium | reverse complement strand
CTCTGGGCCCAGTTCGATGCCTCCGTCGCGTGTGCGGGCCATGCGAAAGGCGTGCGAAACCCTAGGCCCGCGCTTCCGTGTTACGGAACCGTGACGCCAGCCCTCGCATAGGCTCGTCGATTGTGCCGACGCCATCGCTGGCATCCTCACCGGGTCCCCTCCCCCCACTCCGCAGCCCGCCGCTTCCCACCGCGGCCTCGCCGGACCCGACACCACCCGAGGCCCCACCCGACGTCCACCATGTCCAATCCTGACGCCAGCGGTATGTCCCCCAACGCCGCGACGCGCCCCGCGCTCTTCGACAAGGCCGCGCAGTTCTTCGCCCCCGACGGCGACTACGCGCGGGCCAAGGCCGCCGGGCTCTACCCGTACTTCCGCCCCATCGAGGTGGCTGAGGGCACGCGTGCCGTGATGAACGGCAAGCGCGTCATCATGGCGGGCTCCAACAACTACCTCGGCCTCACGGGCGATCCGCGCGTCGTCCAGGCCGCGCAGGACGCCATCGCGCAGTATGGCACCGGCTGCACGGGCTCCCGCTTCCTCAATGGCACGCTCGACCTCCACCTCGAACTGGAGGAGAAGTTGGCTGCTTTCATGGGCAAGGAGGCCTGCGTCCTCTTCTCGACGGGCTACATGACCAACCTCGGCGTGGTGCAGAGCCTCGCTTCGAAGGGCGACATCCTGCTCTCGGACAAGGACAACCACGCGTGCATCGTCGCGGGCACGCAGGTCAGCCTCGCGGAGACGGTGCGCTACCGCCACGACGACATGGAGCACCTGCGCCACCAGTTGGAGCGGGTTCGCGACCGGCAGCCCGACGCGGGCACCTTCATCGTCACCGACGGCGTCTTCTCGATGAGCGGCACCATCGCCAAGGTGCCGCAGCTTGTGGAACTCGCGAAGGAGTTCGGTGCCGCCCTCATGCTGGACGATGCCCACGCCGTCGGCGTGATCGGCGATACAGGCCGCGGCTCCGCCTCCACGTTCGGCCTCCTCGACGAGGTGGACCTCGTGACAGGGACGTTCTCGAAGAGCTTTGCCTCGCTCGGCGGCTTCGTCGTCGGCGACCGCGAGGTGATCGAG
This sequence comes from Bacteroidota bacterium, assembly GCA_039177895.1. GTDB lineage: Bacteria > Bacteroidota > Rhodothermia > Rhodothermales > Rubricoccaceae > JBCBEX01. The sequence continues at coordinate 1,620 of JBCDFO010000535.1, read as the reverse complement.
TTCATCCGTCACAAGGCGAGCGCGCACGTCTACAGCGCCTCGATGCCGCCCGCCAACGTGGCGACGGTGCTGAAGTGCCTGGAGATCCTGCAGGCCGAGCCCGAGCGCCTCGACCGCCTGGAGGAGATCTCGAACTACATGCGCGACGGCTTCCGCCACCTGGGCTTCGACGTGTGGACGAGCGAGACGCCCATCATCCCGGTCGTCATCGGGGACATGTACCCGAGCCTGGCCTTCTGGAAGGACTTGCTCGAAGCCGGCGTCTTCGTCAACCCGGTGGTGCCGCCCGCCGTGCCGCGCGGCAAGTCGCTCATGCGCACGAGCTACATGGCGACCCACACCACCGAGGACCTCGACATGATCCTCGACGCCTTCCGGCGCGTGGGCCTCAAGCACGGCATCATCCAGACGAACGGCACCCCTGGCCACTACGTCGGTCGCAACGGGCACGCGTAGCCGACGCGGTTCCTGCAGTTTCTCCGAAGCCTCGGCCGCCCGCCGGGGCTTCGGTAGTTTGGGGCTTCCTCGCGCGGAGCAATGCGGCTTCGCGGTCACCCCGATTCGCCGTCGCTTCCATGGTTTCATCGCGCCGCGCCTGGCTGCTCGGCCTCGTCCAGCTCGTGCGCCCGCTCAACTTCGTGCTGTTTCTGGCGGGCGTCGCGCTCGGCGGCGTGCTCGCAGCGGGCAGCGATGCCTTCGTGGGCGACCAGGGCCGTGCCTTGCTCTTCGCGATGGCCTCGGCGGCGTGCCTCGGCGGCGCGGCCAACGCGATCAACGACGTCTACGACCTCGCCATCGACCGGGTCAACCGGCCAGGCCGGCCGCTCCCCTCTGGAACGATCTCTCCAAAGGCGGCGACGCTGGCGAGTGCGGTGCTCGCGGTGCTCAGCATAGGCCTCGCTGCGCTCGTCTCGGGGACGCACGTCCTGCTAGCCGTGACGACAGGGGTGCTGCTATGGCTCTACAGCCTGCGCCTCAAGCGCTGGCCGCTCGTGGGCAACCTGGCCGTGGCGCTCGTGCTCGGGCTGGCGCTCGTTTACGGCGGCCTGGCGGTGGGCCTGTCGGACGCGGTCTACGTCGGCGCTGCGTTCGCCTTCCTGACGACGTGGGCCCGCGAGGGTGCGAAGGACCTCGAAGACCTCGCTGGAGACGAGAGCGACGGCGCGCGGACGCTGCCGCTGGTGTGGAACCCGAAGGCGGCGGCCTGGCTGTGCCTTGGCGTGATCGTAGCGACGCTGGCGGTGCTGCCGGTGCCTGCCTTCGTCCCCGTCCTCGGGCGTCCCTTCCTGGCATTTGCGCTCCCGGCAGCAGGCCTGCTCCTGGCGGCGTTCTGGCAGCTCCTCGCGGCCGACCCTACGGCGACGGCAGGCCAGGCGAGCACCCTCCTGAAGGCCTCAATGGTGGCGGGGGTCCTGGCCCTCGCCATCGCTCGGCTGATCTGAGCCCGCGTTTTTCGCTGAGGGGAAGGGGTGGACGTAAGAGGCGAGGGTACTCTGGCCGTCTCCGTCCTACGGTTCTTCTTCCCCGCTTTCTCGCCCTGTCATGTCCGCCTCCGGTATGCCTCCAGCCCGCTACGACGACCTCCGCGCGCTCTTCGTCAACTGCACCCTCAAGCCGTCG
>JBCDFO010000534.1:0-2713 GCA_039177895.1 Bacteroidota bacterium | reverse complement strand
ATAAAGTGGAGCAGGAAAAGCGCCGATGTTGCTACCGTCGCCGCATCGTCCTCTGCTGCCCGGTCTTTATGCTACGCCTGTTCGCCCTCGTCGCCGCCTCCGTTGCGCTCGTCCTCACCGCGTTCACCGCGCCGATCCTGCCGGCCGAAACGCCGACACTTCCGGAGACGCCGTACAACTACGCGAACATTACGCTACCGCAGCACCTCAATGTGCCGCCGGTTCTGAACACGGACAACACGCCGGCCACCAACCCGATCACAGACGCTGGGGCAACGCTCGGCCGTGTGCTCTTCTACGACACCCGCCTCTCGGCCAACCAGACCGTGTCGTGCGCGACGTGCCACCGGCAGGCCGACGGCTTCTCCGACCCGGAAGTGCTGAGCATCGGCTTCGAGGGCGGCGAGACCGGCCGCCACTCGATGAGCCTCGCCTTTGCGCGGTTCTATGAGAACGGCCATTTCTTCTGGGACGAGCGCGCCGAGACCCTCGAAGATCAGGTCCTCATGCCCATCCAGGACGACGTCGAGATGGGCATGACGCTCGATGACGTGAGGACTCGCCTCGCAGCGACGGACTTCTATGGACCGCTCTTCGCCGACGCCTTCGGGACCGCCGACATCACCGACGAGCGCATGGCGCGCGCGCTCAGCCAGTTCGTCCGCTCGATGGTTGCGCCGAACACGAGGTTCGACGAAGGGCGCGCTGCGCAGCCGCAGGGCCCGCCCGGTGACCCGCTCGCCAACTTCACGGCGCAGGAGAACCTCGGTCTCGAACTCTTCTACGGGCGCGCTCGCTGTTCCACTTGCCACCGAGGCGACCTCCAGGTGGCCGTCGAAGCGCTCAACAACGGCCTCGACACAAACACGTCCGAGGATGAAGGCGCGGGCAATGGCCGCTTCAAGACCGGCTCGCTGCGCAACATCGCCGTGACGGCCCCCTACATGCACGACGGCCGCTTCGCCACGCTGGAGCAGGTCGTGGACCACTATGACCGCGGCGTGCGACCGCACCCCAACTTGAGCCCGCCGCTGCGCATGCCGAACGGCCAGCCGCTCCGCCTCAACCTGAACGCCCAGGAACGCGCGGCACTCGTCGCCTTCCTCGAAACCCTTACCGACGAGGACTTTCTCACCGACGAGCGCTGGTCGGACCCGTTCGTCACCGCGACGGCCAGCGAGGACGACGCGGCGCAGCCTCACGCTGTTGCGTTGAGCGCGGCGTACCCGAACCCGTTCCGGGACGCCGTCGCGCTCGACGTGACGCTGGAGCAGGCCGCCGAGGCCACGGTCGTCGTCTATGACCTCATGGGGCGGCAGGTCGCCGTGCTCCTCGCAGGCGCACAGCCCGCCGGGACACAGGCGCTTCGCTGGACGGCCGATGGGCTCGCGAACGGCGTCTACGTGGTCCGCCTCCAGTCGCCCGAAGGCACCGCGACGCGCACGGTGACGCTGGCACGGTAGGCGGGTGAAAAAGTGCTGCGGTGAAGCGGTGAGGCCGTGGCGCGGTGGGCGGTCTGGCTGGTAGGTTCGCGGCCTCCATCCGCCTGCCTATCGTCATGCCGAACGACCCTGCCGCCCCGCTCTACCTCGCCACGCGCGCCGCGCACGCCGGGCTGACCGTCGATCCCGAGACGCGGGCCATCGTCCCGCCGATCCACCTTGCGACGACGTTTGAGCGAGCCCCAGACGGCAGCTACCCGTCGGGCTACCAGTACAGCCGCTCGGAGAACCCCAACCGCCAGGCACTCGAAGTGGCCCTTGCCGACCTCGAAGGAGGCGACCTAGACGATGACATCGCATGCGTCGCCTTCCCGTCGGGGATGGCGGCCATCTTCGCGGTGCTGCAGACGCTCGCGCCAGGCGACCACGTCGTGGCGCCACGCGACGCCTACTACAACGTAGCGCTGCTCCTCCGCGACCACTTCGCGCGGTGGGGCCTCGGCGTGTCGTTCGCCGATATGACCGCGCCGCACCGCGTCGCTGCGGCCATGACCCCAGACACGAAGCTCGTCTGGATCGAGACGCCGTCCAACCCGCTCCTCGACATCACTGAGATCGCGGCAGTGGCCGAGGTCGCGCACGCGGGTGGCGCGCTCGTGGCGTGCGACAACACCTGGGCGACGCCGCTCCTCCAGCGCCCGCTCGCCCTCGGGGCCGACCTCGTGGTGCACGCGACGACGAAGTACCTCGCCGGGCACTCCGACGTAACGGGGGGTGCGGTCATCGTGCGCAGCCAGCCCGAAACCGTCGAGCGGCTGCGGACGGTGCAGCGCGTGGCGGGCGTCGTCCCCGCCCCGCTCGACTGCTGGCTCGTGCTACGCGGGATGCGAACGCTGGCCGTGCGCATGCGCGCGCACGTTGACAACGCGCTCGCGCTCGCGCACTTCTTGGACGTACACCCCTCGGTGGAGCGCGTGCACTATCCGGGACTCCCCACCGATCCCGGGTATACCACGGCGGCCAAGCAAATGGATGGCTTCGGCGGCATGCTCTCGTTCGTCGTGCGGGACGGCGAAGCGCCCGCGCGGACGGTGGCGAACCGGCTCCAGCTCTTCACCCAGGCGACGAGCCTCGGCGGCCCCGAGAGCCTCGTCGAGCATCGGGCCTCGGTGGAGGGCCCGACCTCGCTGGCGCCGCCCGGGCTGCTGCGCCTCTCGGTCGGCCTGGAGCACCCTGACGATCTCACCGCCGATCTCGCGCAGGCGTTGGCT
>JBCDFO010000533.1:0-2717 GCA_039177895.1 Bacteroidota bacterium | reverse complement strand
GTGAGGTTGTCGATGCGGCGTTGCATGCGGCGCTGGAGGTAGCGTTGGGTGGCGACGAGGTGCTGGATGGCGCGCGTAGCAATGAACGCCACCGCTCCGATCCCGACGAGCGAGATCGCGATGGTGAAGAGGCGGCCCGCCCCCGACAACTCCCCGACCTCCTTGAACCCGATGGTGGAGAGTGTGATGAACGTCATGTAGAACGCATCGAGCCACGACCAGCCCTCGATCAGCATGTAGCCTACCGTTCCGACCACCATGATGCCGCCGAGGAAGAGCCCGCCGACGACCAACTCCGCAGACCGGTCGTCGAGCCGCGCGATGCGCTTCTCGACCGGGGTGGGCAGGCGGGGCACGAGCATCGGCGGGCAGGGGTGCTAGGCCGCCGTGTGCTGCGATGTCGCGTGTGGGGGCGGCTCCAGTCGAAACGTACGCCCGTGCCAGCTTTCATGCGCAGGACGGCGCAGGCCCTCCGCCCGCAGCGCCCCGACCGTATCGAGCGTCGTCACGAAGACCGCCGTGTCGGCGTGGACGTCCCCGGTGCGGCCGAGCGCGCGGAATTCCCGGCGGGGCACGACCCGAACGCGCCCATCAGTGTCCTCGAAGACGACGAGCAATCCGTCCGCCCAGGATGTGCCCACGGTGGCCCCCGCCTCTGCTGCCGCATGCGTCAGCTTGTCGATGCCGCAGCCGGAAACGCCCGCGTTGGGCGCGCCCTCCTCGATGACAGCCCCGACGGCCAGGAAGCGGTCGTGGAGCACCGTCGCGGCGGCGCAAACCGGTCGCTCGTGCGAAGTCCAGCCATCAAGGAAGCGATTCACCTGTGCGAGCAGGGCGGCCTGGCTGTCCGCCGTGAGCGGCACGGTGGACGTGAAGATCCAGAGGCGGGCGGCGTCGGGAAGCGGAGCGAGGAGCATCAGCGAAAGCGGTGGCGAGGAAAGACCCGCCGGAAACCCGCGAGGTCTAGCCTGGATCCTGCGAACGCACAGCCTGAGCGCTCCTCACGGCCTAGGCGCTCGTCATATCCCACGACGCAGCCGCTCGCCGAGCCGCTTCGGCAAGCCCGCCTCGTTAATTTGCCGTACAGTGGCCTCCACGTCATACCCGACGCGGTCGAGTCGGTAACTCCAGGTTTCGGTGTCGAAGAAGGCGACGCAGGCACGCGGGTCGCCGTCGCGGGGCTGACCGACGCTGCCGACGTTGATGAGGTAGCGCGGGCCCTGCCTGACGGACAGCACGCCGAGCTTGTTGGAGACGATGCCCGGCAGGTGTGAGTGGGCGATGAAGCAGACCTCAGTCGCGAAGTGGTCGAACTGGCCCTTGACCTGCCAGAACGACTCCAGCCGCAGCCAGTCGCCCGGTCGCTCCGGCGAGGCATGCGTGTAGGTGCATGGCTCCTCGTCCACGACGAGCGGGAGGGCGGCGAGGTAGGCGAGGTCGTCTTCTGCGAGGAGCGTACGGTGCAGCGTAGCCGCCGCCTGGCCGTCCCCGGGGAGGTGGTGGATCTCGTCGCCGAGCGCGACAGCGCGGTCATGGTTGCCGAGGAGGATCACGTCGCAACGCTCGCGGACGAGGTCGAGGCAGGGCTTGGGGTCCGCGTTGTAGCCGACCGTGTCGCCGAGGCACACGAGGCGGTCGGCCCCCGTCGCGTCGATGTGCGCCAGGACGGCTTCGAGCGCCTGGAGGTTGGCGTGGACGTCGGAGAAGAGAGCGAGGCGCACGGCTGGGGGAGAGACCGGTCCGGGACGAAAGGGCGGCCGTAAACTTACGGGCGTGCGCTGCCTCCCGATTCTGCCCAACGGTCCCCGTTCTTGTCTGCTTCCCCTGACGTCAAATACCCCGGCGTCCTCCTGTTTGGTCACGGCTACTGGGGGAAGAACATCGCCCGCAACCTTGACGCGCTAGGTGCACTAGCGGGCGTGTGCGAGCCGGATCCCGTCCAGCGCGCGGTGGTCGCCGAACGCTACCCCGCGGTTCCGTGCTTCGACAACCCAGACGAGGCCCTGGCTCGGTGCCCCGCGCCTGCCGTGGCGATCAGCACCCCGGCCGCGACGCACGCGCCGCTCGGTCTCTCCTGCCTCGACGCGGGCCGCGATGTGTTCGTCGAGAAGCCGCTCGCGCTCACCGTGGCCGACGGCGAGCGGCTCGTAGCGGCAGCCGAAGCGAGGTCGCGGATCCTGATGGTCGGGCATCTCCTCGAATACCACCCCGCTGTCCTCGCACTGGAAGCGCTGGTGAGGGAGGGCACCCTCGGCGACCTCCAGTACCTCTACTCCAACCGCCTCAACCTCGGCCGCTTTCGCCGCGAGGAGAACATCCTCTGGAGCTTCGCGCCACACGACATCGCCGTGCTGCTGCGCCTCGTGGGAGCCGAACCCCTTGACGTGACAGCGCACGGCGGGGCGTATCTCCGGCCCGGCATCGTCGATACCACCGTGACGCACCTCGCCTTCCCAGGCGGCGTGCAGGCGCACGTCTTTGTGTCATGGCTGCACCCCTACAAAGAGCAGCGCCTCGTGGTCGTCGGCTCGGACGCGATGGCAGTCTTCGACGACCGGCAGCCGTGGGCCGACAAACTCGTGCTCCACGACAAGGGGGCCGACTGGGACGCTGAGGGGCCGGTCCCACGTACCGGCGCTGGGACCCCCGTAACTCTTGCCGAATCCGAGCCACTCCGCTTCGAACTCGAGCACTTTCTCACCTGCGTGCAGACCCGC
>JBCDFO010000532.1:0-2731 GCA_039177895.1 Bacteroidota bacterium | reverse complement strand
GACGCTCATCCAGACGAAGACGACCATCGGCTTCGGCAGTCCGAACTACGCGGGCACGTCGCACATCCACTCCGACCCGCTCGGCGCGGACGAGGTGCGCGCGACGAAGGACCACCTCGGCATCCCGCACGAGCCGACGTTCTACATCCCGACCGGAGCGAAGGCGCTCCTCGAAGAGGCCGCCGACCGAGGCCGCGCCCAGCACGCCGACTGGACGGCGCGTTTCGAGGCGTATCGCGCCGCCCACCCCGACCTCGCCGCGCGCTTCGAGGCGCAGATGGCAGGCACGCTCCCCGACGGCTGGGACGCCGACCTCCCGGTGTTTGATACCGACGCCAAGGGGATGGCGACGCGTGCCGCCAGCGGCACCGTGCTCGGTGCGCTCGTCCCGGCGGTACCGCAGCTCATCGGCGGCTCGGCCGACCTCACGCCGAGCAACAAGACCCGCACCGCCGACATGCGCGACGTGACGGCCGCCGACGCGGGCGGGCGCTATGTCCGGTTCGGTGTCCGCGAGCACGGTATGGGCGCGGTGATGAACGGCCTCACCCTCCACGGCGGCCTGCAGGCCTACGGCGGGACGTTCCTCATCTTCTCGGACTACATGAAGCCGACGATCCGTCTCGCGGCGCTCATGCATCAGCCCGTGCTGTTCGTCTTCACGCACGACTCCATCGGCGTGGGCGAGGACGGCCCGACGCACCAGCCCGTCGAGCAACTCGCGGGGCTGCGGGCGATCCCGAACCTCGCGGTCTTCCGCCCGTGCGACGCCAACGAGACGCGCGAGGCGTGGAAGGCCGCGCTCCTGCGCACCGACGGCCCCTCGGCGTTCGCGTTCACCCGCCAGGGCTGCCCCACGCTCGACCGCACGACGCACGGCTCGGCCGACGGCGTTCACCAGGGCGGCTACGTGCTCGCCGACTGCGACGGTACGCCGGACGTGCTGCTCATCGGCGCGGGCTCGGAGGTGCACCTCTGCCTCGCGGCGCAGGCCACACTCAAGGACGAGGGCATCGCCGCCCGCGTCGTCTCGATGCCGTGCTGCGAGCTGTTCGACGCGCAGGACGCCGCCTACCGCGAGTCGGTGTTGCCGCCGAGCGTCCGCGCCCGCGTGACCGTCGAGGCCGGGAGCACGCTCGGCTGGGGCCGCTACGCCGGTCTCGACGGCGTCACCGTCGGGCTCGACCGCTTCGGCGAGAGCGCGCCCGGCGGCCAGGTGATGAAGGCGCTCGGGTTCACGCCGGAGGCCGTCGTTGCGGCTGCAAAGCAATCGCTTGGTCGCTAGACGCCGATGAAGCTGCTCATGCTGGGGGCCTCGGGTGGATGCGGGCAGTGGCTGTGTCGGCTCGCGACGGAGCGCGGCCATATCGTCCGCGCCTTGGTCCGCGACGGGACGCCGTTCTCGCCCTCGCAGACCACGGAGGTGTTCCGAGGCAGCGCCCTCGACCGCGCCGTGCTCGACCGCGCCGTCGAGAGCTGCGACGCGGTGTGCTCGGCGCTTGGCATCAAGCGCAAAGCCGTCTGGAACCCCTGGTCGGCTCCGGTCTCCCCGACCGACCTGACGACGCGCGTCACGCAGCATCTCGTGGAGGTCCTGCCTCGGCACGGCGTCAGCCGCCTCGTCACGATCAGCGCGGGCGGTGTCGCCGAGAGCCGGACGCAGGTGAACCCGCTGTTTCGGACGCTCATTGACCGCAGCACCATTGGCGTCGCCTATGCGGATCTCGCGGGGATGGAGCAGACGCTCGCGGCCAGCGATCTCGACTGGATGGCGGTGCGTCCCGTCACGCTGGCCCCCGGGAGCCCGACTGGCCGTGCGCATCGCGTGGAGCACTACGGCCTTGCCTCGCGCATCCGCCGCAGCGATGTGGCCGCGTACATGCTCGACGCGGTGACGCAGCCTGCCCCGTTCGCCGACCGGACGCCGATGATCGCGGGCTGAGCCTGATCCGGACTCGCTAACAAGCTGAATGTGAAAGGATTGGACGTTTGTGGTTACCCTGGTGCGAGGTTGTGACAGGTTCGCGATAAAGCCGGGCGTGTGCCGCGCCGATGTTGGTAGCGTCGCCCCGACGTTCACCCTCCTTTGGCTTCATGCTTCGTCTGCTCGCGCTCGCCGTCGCCTCCGCTGCGCTCGTCCTCACTGCCTTCACCGCGCCGCTCCTGCCCGCCGAGACGCCGACGCTGCCGACGACGCCCTTCAACTACGCCGCCATCGCGCTGCCTCGGCACCTGGACGTTCCGCCGGTGCAGCAGACGGACAACACGCCCGCAACCAACCCGATCACAGACGCCGGGGCCACGCTCGGACGCGTCCTTTTCTACGACACGCGGCTCTCGGCCAACCAGACGGTCTCGTGCGCAACGTGCCACCGGCAGGTGGATGGCTTCTCCGATCCGAGCGTCTTGAGCGTCGGCTTCGAGGGCGGGCTGACGGGCCGCCACTCGATGAGCCTGGCTTTCGCGCGGTTCTACGAGAACGGGCACTTCTTCTGGGACGAGCGCGCCGAGACGCTCGAAGACCAGGTGCTCATGCCGATCCAGGACGACATCGAGATGGGGATGACGCTGGACGACGTGCGGGCCCGCCTCGCAGCGACGGACTTCTATGGACCGCTCTTCGCCGACGCCTTCGGGACCACCGACATCACCGACGAGCGCATGGCGCGCGCGCTCAGCCAGTTCGTCCGCTCGATGGTCGCGCCGAACACGAGGTTCGATGAGGGGCGCG
>JBCDFO010000531.1:0-2760 GCA_039177895.1 Bacteroidota bacterium | reverse complement strand
TGGGTGATTCGGCGTTGTCTGTGACGTTCGGGCGGGAGCCGATCCAGCGGTGGCTTCGTATAGCCCCGCGCTGCCCCTTCCCACGCTATCGGCCTCGTCTCGTGCGCCTTATGCTCCGCCTCGCCTTCCTGCTCGCGGCCGTTCTCCTCGCTGCCCTCCCGATGCCCTCCGTTGCGCAGGTCCCCATCACCGGCACCGTCTCCTACACCGGGTCCGGCTTCCTTCACGACTGGACCGGCACGAGCGATCAACTCACGGGCGAGGTCGCCTACGACGCCGCGCAGCCTGAGCAGACGGCGATCCGCGTCGAGGTCCCGGTGGCGTCGTTCGACAGCGGCAACGCGCGCCGCGACCGGGGCATGCGCGAGGCGACCGAGGCCGACGAGTTCCCGACGGTGTCGTTCGTCTCGCAGGCCGTCTCGGCAGAACCGTGGGCGGGCGAGGCCGGGAGCCGGACAGCCGACTGGGTCGTCACGGGTAAGCTCACGTTCCACGGCATCACCCGCGACGCGCAGGCACGTGTGGAGGTCACAGAGGAAGACGGGAGCGTGCGGTTCGATGGCCAGTTTCGCGTCTCGCTGGAGGCCTTCGAGGTCGACCGGCCTGGCTATGGACCAACGCGCATCGGCGATCAGATTCGGCTTCGCTTCGAGGTGGTCATGCCGGTGCCGTGAGGGGCGCGGCGGAACGTTTGCGTTACGAAGCATGCGCAGGACAAATATGTTGGGTAACGTAAAAAATTACAGGACCTAGCCGAGTCTATGCGTATCCTGCCCGCCAGGCTATTTCGCTGAACCGTGTGCGCTAGATCGAGGTGCTAGGCCGCTGGATTGGACTCCTCTTCGTGAGCGCGCTGACGATGGCCAGCGCGGCCGCCCAGCGTGTGGACCTGCGCTTCGAGCACCTCACCATCGAGGACGGGCTGCCGCAGACCTTCGCGACCTCCGTGGCGCGCGATTCGCTGGGCTTCCTCTGGTTCGGCACGGCGGGCGGCCTGGCGCGCTACGACGGGCATCAGTTCGATGTCTTCGAGCCGGACCCCGACGACCCGCGGTCGCTACCGGACCCTGTTGTCCGCGACCTCCTCGTGGCTCGCGATGGGACGCTGTGGGTCGGGTTCAACACGGCCGGTGCTGCGCGCTTCCTTCCCGCTACGCAGCAGTTCGAGCGGCTGCCCGTGGGCGAGCCCGACGCAGCACGGCTGCCGCACGGCCAGGTCAACGTGCTTCACCAGAGCGCCGACGGAGCGCTGTGGTTGGGGACCGCCGACGGCCTCGTGCGGCGCGACCCCGCCACGGGCGCGCTCACCCACCTCCGCGACGGCGGGCGCTTCGACGTCAACGCGCTGGCCGATGCCGAGGACGGAGGCCTCTGGGTGTCTGCGGGCGGTGGACGGCTCTACCACGTTCCACCAGGCGGCACTGCGCTCACGCGCCACGAGGTCGGGCCTCCAGCAGACCCCACTGCCATTATCGCCAGCCTCTACCTCCGCGATGGGCAGCTGTGGCTGGCCACGTCGGCAGGGCTGCGTGTCTATGATCCCGCTACCGGAGTCGCGCGAGCATTTGAGGCTGCGCCGTTGAGGCGATACGTCCACGCGCTCTTCGCCGAGCCGAGCGGGTGGCTCTGGCTCTCTACGCCCGACGGATTTGTCCTCTTCGACACCAACACCGAGCGGGTCCTCACCACGCGCCCGAACGCGCCCGGCAATCCGATCAACCTGCCCAGTGCGCTCGCCCTCGACCTGCTCTACGATCACACGGGGATGTTCTGGATCGCCACGGGGGGGAGTGGCGCCGCCTACGCCGATTTCCAGACGTCGCCCGTCGCCCTCTACCAGGCGGATCCCGACGACCCGGCCACGCTGGCCTCGCCTAGCCTCCGCGCGATCGCGTCCGACAGCGCCTCGATTTGGGCGGGGCTGAACTCGCGGGGCTTAAACCGCATCGACCGCACTACGGGACGCGTCACGCGCTATCCGCTGCCCGTCGCTCCCTTCGACGCGCCCTGGGTGGACCGTGGTGACTTCACCGTCTACGGCCTCGACGTTGACCGGCGCGGGCGGCTGTGGTCCGTGGTGCAGTGGGGCGTGCAGCAGCACGCAGCGCCGGGTGCCGTGGCGCGAACCTACCCCTTCCCGAGCGCCGCGTTCTCAGTCTACCGTCCGTCGTTCGTGCACGAGGACCGCTCCGGGCAGCTATGGGTGGGCGGGCGAGTCCTCGCCACCCTCGATCCCGACACGGGGCAGTTCGAGGAGGTGCTCCCTCTCGTCGTGCGGGCCGTGCACGAGGCCGAGGACGGGGCACTCTGGCTGGCCTCGGACGAGGGGCTCGTGCGCTACGACCCGCAGACGGGCGCGCGCACAGCCTTCCGGCACGACCCCGACGACCCGACCTCGATCCCGAACGACGCGCTCCAGGCCGTCGCAGCGCAGGGCGATTCCCTGCTCTGGCTCGCCAGTGCCGCCGGCCTCGCCCGCTTCGACATCGCGACGCAGCGGGCGACGCGCTACACCCGGGCCAACTCGACCCTGCCGAACAACTTCGTCAACGGCGTGCTCGTCGACGACACAGGCTTCGTCTGGGCGAGCACCAACGGCGGCCTCGCCCGCCTCGACCCCGCCACCGGCACCGTCACGACGCTCAGCCCGACGCGCGGGCTGCAGGGCCGCGAGTTCAACCGCGGGGCCTATCACAAGGCGGCCGACGGAACGCTCATGTTCGGCGGGATCAACGGCCTCAACGTGTTCAACCCGGCGCG
>JBCDFO010000530.1:0-2777 GCA_039177895.1 Bacteroidota bacterium | reverse complement strand
TCCCCCTGGCCGTCCTGGACGGCAACGTGATCCGTGTGCTCACGCGCGTCTTCGCCATCGGCGACGACGTGAAGCGGAGCCCCGTCACGAAGGCGCTGCGCGTGCTCGCCAACGACCTCCTGTCCACCGAGCGCCCAGGCGTCTTCAACGAAGCCGTGATGGAACTCGGCGCGACCGTCTGTATGCCGACCGTCACGCGCTGTCCGCCGTGCCCAGTCTGCTCAGTGTGCGCCGCGCACGCCGCCGGTGACCCCACGCGCTACCCTGTCGCCATGAAGAAAAAGCCGGTCCCCCACTATGACATCGCGGTCGGCGTAGTCTACGATGCCGACGGCCGCCTCCTCATCCAGAAACGCCCCGAGGAGGCCATGCTCGGCGGGCTGTGGGAGTTTCCCGGCGGCAAGCGCGAACCCGATGAGGACCTGCGGGTGACCTGCGCCCGCGAACTCCGCGAGGAGCTCGGCATCGAGGTCGAGGTGGCCGAGCCCATCGCGCGGATTCCCCACGCGTACTCGCACTTCAAGATCACGCTGCACGCGTTCCGCTGCCGCCTCCTCAGCGGGACCCCGGAGGGTCGCGAGGGCCAGCCGCTGCGGTGGGTCGCTGTGAGCGAGTTAGACGACTACGCGTTCCCCCGCGCCAACCGCCGCCTCATCGAGACGCTACAGGCGCAACTCCGCAATCCGACGCTGTTCTGAGGGCAATCTCCGCCGGACCTGAGCCGAATGCCCTGTCGTGCAAACGGAGAGGAAAAGCGTACGCGGGCGGGGCCCCCGAAGGAACCACCCGCGTGTCCGGTTGACGCTGTCAATCCTCGCCTAGTAGAAACGGACCCGTACCGGCTCGCCCTGGGCGACCGCGAGTTCGGTGGCGAGTTGCATCGCGCTGAGGGCATCCTCCTGGGACGCACTGCGCGCGATGGCGACCTCGGTCTCGGCCGTAGCCGCCGAGGCACTGCCCGCCGCACACGTCACCGTGATGTGCATCGGCGTGTAGAGGTTGAACGTGATCGCCGAGACGAGGCCGTTGAGAAAGCTGATCTGCGTCTCCACGATCGCGACGCCGCCCGCGCACTGCGAGGCCGCGTTGACCGTCGACGGGGGCACGAGACCGAAGAGGAAGCCCGAGGCGAAAGGCTGGTCGATGACCTGGGTGCCGGGCGTGAGGCCGGTCTCGACGCGGGCATGGTAGCAACCCGTGATCGTTACCGCGAGCAGGGCGAAAACGAGGGCGAAGGCGAAGCGGTGCATAGGTTGGGGTAGGCTTCGTGAAAAAAAACGTGACGGCACGCGGACGTGCCTACCGGAGAAGCTAGAAGCCAGCACGTACCTGCACAACGCTACATCCCAACCAGTTTTCCACAGCGGCCATGGGACTCCAGCTGGCATAAAAAAACAGGCGGCTCCGTGCGCGGAGCCGCCTGCCTATTGGGAGTCGTCTGGGCCGATCAGCCAGCGTCAGCGTACTTCACCGAGCAGCCGTACGGGGGCGAGGTCGGCACGGCGACGGCTTCGCCCGCCATGTGCGACGTCACAGCGGCCTGGACGTAGTTGGTCGCTTCGGCGGCGGGGCCGCGCGGCTTGTCGTCGATGCCGCCCTTGTAAATGAGCGTGCCGTCGGGCGCGATGACGTACATGTGCGGGGTCGTAGCCGCCTCGTACATCCGGCCCACGGTCCCGGACTCGTCCATCAGGATCGCAGTCGGCTGCGCCTCGACTTGGGCGGCGCGCTCGTTCATGACGTCGTTCGAGAAGTGGCCCTGCTCGCCCGGCGCGGACGAGACGATGGACAGCCAGATCATGTCGTTCTCGACAGCCATGCCCTGGAGGCCCTGCATGTTGCCGTCGTTGTAGTGGCGCTTCACGAACGGGCAGTCGTAGTTGAGCCATTCGAGCACGACGTACTTCCCGGCAAAGTCGGAGAGCGCGTGTTCGTTGCCGTTGGTGTCGGTGAGCGTGAACTCGGGAGCCGCCGCGCCGATCTCAGGACCGGAGGACGGGACGGTGAAGGCAGCGGTCGCGAGCACCACGAGGGCGGCGACGCTGAGGAAAGCGAGACGCTTCATACCTGGAGCGGTTGGTTGGATAGAAGAGCAAAGGGTGATAGGCGCTCTACCAACGACCGATGCCCGTCCGTGTTGCGTCCAGCCGTGCATGCACAACGCAGGACCGACACCCTATGGCATCGGCCCTGCACAAGTCAGCTGAGAGCGGTCCTAGCGAATGACTGTGACCCGGCGCGTCGTGCCGAAGGTCTCGCCGGTGGCTCGGAGGACGTAGACGCCGCTAGCGAGCGAACGCCCGTCGAGGCGCAGGTCGAGCGCTTCGCCCGCCTCGATGCGGCCGTCGTGTAGCGTGGCTACGGTGCGGCCGAGGGCGTCGTAGAGCGTGACGGTCACGGCCTGGCTCTGCTGGACGGCGAGCGACGCCTGCGCCGCCTCGCCCGTGCGGAACGGGTTCGGGTAGATCGCCTCCAGGTCGAACGCCTCCGTGAGCACCACCTTGGCCTCGACCTCCGGGCTGTAGGCGAACGCGCCGTCGAAGTCGATCTGCTTCAGGCGGAACGTGTAGGTGCCCGGCGCGAGGTCATCGGAGCGGAAGGCGTAGGACTGCGTCTCCGTCGTCGTGCCGCGCCCGTCCACGAAGCCGAGCGCCTCGAACGCATCGGTCGCGGGGCGACGCATCTGCACCTCGAAGCCGCTGTTGTTCGTCTCCGAGACCGTCGTCCAGGCGAGGCTCGCGGCCCGTCCATCGAGCGTCACGTCGAAGGCCGTCAGT
>JBCDFO010000529.1:0-2786 GCA_039177895.1 Bacteroidota bacterium | reverse complement strand
TGAGGCTGTCGACCTCCTCCATCCAGGTGTCGCGCTCCTGCTCCACGTAGGCGTCGATGGCGTCGAGGGTCAAGGTCTCGTCCAACGGCAGCCAGGGCGGGGATGGCTTGGACTCGGTGCAACCAGCGAGGACGAGCAGCAGCACAAACGCGAAGGCACGCATAGATCGATCAGGATAGGTGGACAGGGAAGTCAGGTGGCTCAGCTGAGCGCGATGCTCTGGAAGCCGGTTCGGGGCAGCGTCGCGCCGTCCGAGCGCGCATGGAGGAAGACCTCCGCGTCGCCGATAGCGGTGCGTTCGTCGGCGCTGAGCGTCAGCTCGGTGAGGTCCGGGGCCCAGGCCGTCGGCACCACGGAGGCTACCAGGCTCAGGACGGCGCCGGGAGCTACGGCGCCGGGAGCTACGGCGTCGGCCGACTCAGGGAGCACCACGATCAGTTCGGTAGTGATGGATCCCCGATCAAGCCAGGGATGACGAGGACGTAGGATGGAGGCGATACCCCCTTGCTCGTATCCGTATTGCCTCCGAGACACGGTCAGCCTTGCGATGACACGCCATCTGAGTGCTCCGCTAGGGTAGCCTCCCACTGGGCCAGCAACGCATCGGCTTCTGCCCGGCCCTCCGTGGCCGCTGCGGTGAGGTCGGTGAGCATCTGTTCGTAGCGATCGGCGCTGTAGCGCTCACCCGCCGCGCCCCGGCGGTGGAAGACCTCCAGTCGGCGTAAGCTCGCCTCGGGGGTCATGTCGAGTCGATGCACGTCCTCCAACTCGGCGTGCGCGGCCCGCATCTCGGCCATCCAGTTGCCTAAGCGGAAGGCTTCGTCGCGGTAAGCAGCGGCCTCGGCGTCCTCGCCCCGTTCCTCGTGGTAGCGGCTCCAGATCCACGCCTCGTAGCCCGCCCACTCGTCCTCGAAGGGACGTTCCGCGAACGTGCTTTCCGGGTGCGCTGCGTAGTAGGCGAGCACCCCGTCGAGGTACGCCTCAACCTCGGCCTCGGTGGTCGCTGCCTCGAACTGCAGCCGCGGCCAGTGTGGCTCGGACTCGGCGCAGCCAGCGAGGACGAGCAGCAACACAAATGTGAAGGCACGCATAGATCGATCAGGATAGGTGAACAGGGAAATCAGGTAGCTCAGCTGAGCGCGATGCTTTGGAAGCCGGTTCGGGGCAGCGTCGCGCCGTCCGAGCGCGCATGAAGGAAGACTTCCGCGTCGCCGATGGCGCGGCGTTCGTCGGCGCTGAGCGTCAACTCGGTGAGGTCCGGGGCCCAAGCCGTCGGCACCACGGAGGCCACCAGGCTCAGGACGGCACCGGGAGCTACGGCGTCGGCCGACTCCGGGAGCACGACGATCAGTTCGGCGGTGTGCGCCGACACGCGTACGGTCCGGTCACTCACCACCTCGATCACCGTCACGTCGTCGAGTTGGACGCTGGCTCCGGCGTGCTCAGCGCGCAGCCGCGACGGGCTCGCCTCGGCAGGCACGCGCTCGTGGGCGGCGGAGAGCAGGCGCCGGGCGTAGGCCAACTCCGCCGATGAACTCCCCAGGAGGTAGGCAACGTGGAGGTAGGCGTCGGCGACTTCCTCGTCTCCGCGCTCTCGGTGGTACTTGCTCCACGACAGCGCCTCGTTCGCCTCGGCTTCGACCGCGTCGACTCCATCGGGCGTAGCCTCGTCCTGGAACTCGCCCTCCCACTGGAGCCAGGCCCGCATGTCTTCCACGGAGGCGTTCGCGTACGGGAAGGGCGGTGTGGGCATCGACTGTGCCAGATCCGCCCCAGGATCGGGATCGGCGCAGCCCATGACGAGGAGGAGCAAGGCGGCTGCGAAGACTGCGCGCATGGGTCGGAGAGCTGGCGTGGACGACGTTCGTTAGCCTCGTCTCGGCCAGTTCGCCCCCGACTTAAGCCCCCGCACCACAAAAAAGACGGCCCGGATTGCTCCGAGCCGCCTCGTTGTGTGTGCCCGTGCGGCCGTGTTGCAGTGATCCGTGGTTGAAACACGGCCGCACTGATCACGGAATCACGGCCGCACTTGCTACACCTTCAGGTTCTCGAACACGGCCGCCGCGCCCATGCCGCCGCCGATGCACATCGTGCAGAGGCCGTAGCGGACGCCGCGCCGCTGCATCTCGTAGAGGAGCGTCGCGGTGAGCTTCGCGCCCGTGCAGCCGAGCGGGTGGCCGAGCGCGATGGCCCCACCATTCACGTTCACGAGGTCCTCGTTGAGGCCGAGTTCGCGGACGACAGCGAGCGCCTGCGCCGCGAACGCCTCGTTGAGTTCGATCAGGCCGATGTCGCTGAGCTTGAGGCCCGCCTGCGCGACGGCCTTCGGAATCGCCTCGACGGGGCCGATGCCCATGATGCGCGCCGGGACGCCCGCCACGCCGAAGCCGAGCATCCGCGCCATCGGCTCGGCGCCGGTCTCCTCGACCATGCGCTTCGACATCAGCACGGCCGCCGCGGCTCCATCAGAGGTTTGCGACGAGTTGCCCGCCGTGACGCTACCGCCTTTCTTGAAAACAGGACGCAAGCGTGCGAGCGCCTCGATGGAGGTGTCACGCCGCGGCCCCTCGTCGGTGTCGAAGACGGTCTTCATCTCGACGGTCTTGCCGTCGCTGTAGACGA
Source organism: Bacteroidota bacterium (assembly GCA_039177895.1). Taxonomy (GTDB): domain Bacteria; phylum Bacteroidota; class Rhodothermia; order Rhodothermales; family Rubricoccaceae; genus JBCBEX01. The sequence continues at coordinate 164 of JBCDFO010000529.1, read as the reverse complement.
CACCTTCGATGTCGAGCGGGACGATCTCGTCGGCGAACCGCCCGCTGTCGATGGCGTCGAGCGCACGCTGGTGGCTGCGGAACGCGAACGCGTCCTGGTCCTCGCGGCTGATGCCGTACTGGTCGGCGACGTTCTCCGCCGTGATGCCCATCGAGGCGTAGAAG
>JBCDFO010000528.1:0-2786 GCA_039177895.1 Bacteroidota bacterium | reverse complement strand
TCGCGGCGGCGTGCGGCGACGGGACGCTCCGGCTGTGGGACCTCGCCACCGGCGAGCCCGCCTGGCAGGCGCAAGCCGACGCCTCGATCGCGTTCTTCGTGGACGTATCGCCCGACGGGCAGACGCTCGCGACGGTGGGGCAGGGGACCACCATCAAGCTCTGGGACGCCGAAACCGGAGCACGCCTCCGCACGATCCGATGAGCACGCCGACCCCGCTCGCGCCCGTCACGCTGACGGGTCAACACGTCCGCCTGGAGCCGCTCACGCGCGACCACCTCGACGCGCTCTGCGAGGTCGGCCTCGACCCCGCGTTGTGGCGGTGGACGAACTCGGTCGTGCGCGACCGGGACGACATGCGGGCCTACGTCGAGACCGCGCTCAACGCGCAGCGTCGGGGACGGGCGATGCCGTTCGCGACGGTGCACCTCGAAAGCGGGCGCGTCGTCGGGAGCACGCGGTTCGGCAACGTCGTGCCCGAGCACCGCCGCGCCGAGATCGGCTGGACGTGGGTCGCCCGGCCGTGGCAGCGCACCGCCGTCAACACCGAGGCGAAGTGGCTCATGCTGCGCTATGCCTTCGGCGACGGTGCGTTCGGGACACCCGGCTGCAACCGTGTCGAGTTGAAGACCGACGTCCTCAACGAGCGCTCGCGGAACGCCATGCGTCGGATCGGCGCGACCGAGGAGGGTATCCTGCGCCAGCACGTCATCACCAGTACCGGACGCGTTCGCGACACGGTCTACTACAGCATCCTCGCCGACGAGTGGCCACGCGTCTCCGCCGCCTTGCAGGAGCGGCTGCGGCGCGGGAGCGGCAAGTAGTCCACGAACGCACGCTCTCGCTCAAGGAACGCACGCTCTCGCTCAAGCACCCAGCCCGCCATGCGCCTCGTCTGCTTCTCCGATACGCACGGCCGACACGAGCGCGTCGTGCTGCCCGAAGGAGACGTCCTCGTCTTCGCCGGGGACGCCTGCGAGGTTGGGACGATAGACGAGCTTCGGCGCTTCCTCGACTGGTTCGCAGCGCGGCCGCACCCGCACAAGGTGTTTGTCGCAGGCAATCACGACTGGCCATTCGACCCATCCCGCTCCACCGCCGAGGAGGCGGTGGCTCTCGTACAAGCGACCGGGGCGACGTACCTCCAAGACGACCGCCTCGACCTCGACGGCCTCGTAGTCTACGGATCGCCCTGGCAGCCCGCCTTCCACGACTGGGCGTTCAACCTGCCGCGCGGTGGTCCCGAACTGGAGCAAATCTGGGCGCAAATTCCCCACGACGCGGACCTGCTGGTGACCCACGGGCCTCCGCATGGACGACTCGACCGGAACTACGCGGGCCTCCCGTGTGGGTGCGAACTGCTCACGGCGCGCGTTGCCGAGGTGCAGCCGCGCGTCCACGTATTCGGCCACATCCACGAGGCTGCAGGCGTGCTCGACGTGGCCGGGGCGGCAACGACGTTCGCTAACGTTACCCAGGTGGACCTATTCTACCGGCTCGCCCACGCCCCCTACGTCTTCGACCTGCCATGACCGAAACGACCCCGTCCTATGACCGGAGCCCTTCTGATGCCTGGAGCCTGGGCGGCACGACCGCGCTCGTCACGGGCGGCACGCGGGGCATCGGGTATGCCATCGTGGAAGAGCTGCTCGGCCTCGGCGCGACAGTCTTGATCGCGGCGCGCACGGCGTCCGACATCGAGGCGCAGACGTCGATGTGGGTCGCCGAGGGCTACGATGCGCGTGGCGTGGGGGCCGATGTAGCTACGCTTGAGGGCCGCGCGGCTGTGATGGAGGCCATCGACGCGGAGTTTGACGGGCGGCTCGATACGCTCGTCAACAACGTGGGCACCAACCTCCGCAAGTCGACCCTTGCCTACACGCTCGACGACCTCCGCGCGCTAATGGCGGTCAACCTCGAATCGGCCTATGAACTCACGCGGGCGTGCTACCCGCTCCTCAAAGCCGCTCGGGGCAACGTCGTCAACGTGTCGTCCGTCTCCACGCGCCGCATCCTCGCGACCTCCACGGCGGCCTATGCGATGACAAAAGGCGCGATGGACCAGCTCACCGACTTCCTCGCGGTCGAGTGGGGACCCGATGGCATCCGCGTGAACGCCGTGCACCCGTGGTACATCCGCACGCCGCTCGCAGAACAGGTCCTGCACGACGACGCCAAGCGCGCGCAGATCGAGGACGCCACGCCGCTCGGACGCGTTGGGGAGCCGGAGGAAGTGGCGCGGGCCGTCGCCTTCCTCGCGATGCCTGCAGCGAGCTACATCACCGGCGCACACCTGGTTGTGGACGGCGCGTTCTCCAAGCTGGGAATTCGCTGAGCAGCGGTTCGTGCCTCGCGGCACCACAGCCGCACGCTAGTACGAGCCACAGCTCGTAAAAATCGCCATCAGGAGCGTGAAGAACGAGAGGCCGACGAGGCCTGCACCGGAGACAGCGAGGATGCGGGGGATCATGGCAGCGAAGGCAGGCACAGCAAGCGAATCGAGTACGCTGCAAGTTGCGGCGGTCTGGGCCGAATCGCAACCAAAGGGGTGTGAAGAGTGGCATCGTGTAGACCAGGGGCCCGGGGCATCAGCGCCGTAAGCTTTCGCTGCGCGCCGTGGTCTAGGGTGGAGGGCTGGCGCAATGAATGCCGACCCTCAGCCTATCTTGCGGCTTCCCTTCCGAAGCTGCTAGCCCTATGCGCGTTCTCCTCCTCGTCCTCCTCCTCGTCATGCCTGCTGCGTTCGCCCAAGACTTTTCGGATGCCGAGCGCCTCCAGGGCTATGCG
>JBCDFO010000527.1:0-2787 GCA_039177895.1 Bacteroidota bacterium | reverse complement strand
AGGTGGTGCGCCCCCGCCCAGTTGTAGAAGAGCGCGAGCGTCCAGAAGCCGATGATCGAGAGGTGGTAGCTGTAGACCGGCCGCCCCGTCACCTTCGGAATGAAGTAGTACGCCGCCGCGAGCGCCGCCGGGGTGAGCCAGAGCCCGAGGATGTTGTGCGCGAACCACCAGTTGGCCGTCGCGTGCGGCACGCCCGAGTAGACCGGCAGCAGGAAGGTCACGAGCAGGATCGGCGTCCAGAGCAGCGACGCCCCGATGTACCAGATCGACACGTAGAGGTGCTGCACGCGGCGGTGCGCCAGCGTCCGAAAGAACGCGACGTTATTGAGCAGGAAGGCCGCGATGATGATGAGGTAGGCGACGACGGGGAACTCGACCCACTCGATCGAGCGCGCGAAGCCCGCGAGCAAGCCCACGGTCCCGATCACCATGCCGATGTTCCACAGCCCACACCCGACGAGCATCAGCCCGCCATTGCGCAGCGGCGTCTTGAGCAGGCGGCACCACAGCCACGTCCCCACCCCGATGCCAACCATCGAGAGCCAGCCGAAGATGACCGTCTGGAGGTGCGCCGGGCGCAGCCGCCCGAACGTCAGCCAGGCGTCCTCCACGAGCCAGTCCGGGTAGTTGAACTTGAACGAGGCCAGCAGCGCAAAAATCGACCCCACAAGCAGCCAGAACACCGCCGAGCCGACATAGGCCAGCACCGGCCACTTCACGGAGCGGTCCACGTCCGCGCGCCAGCCGGGCGGCGGCTCCGGGTACGACGACGGCCCGAATGCGGAGCGGCGCGGGACGCCCCCGCCATCGCCGCCGGGCGGCGGCACCTTCGCAAACGTCTGGTCCTGCGGCTCCCCGACCGGCTCGTCCTCGTCGAAGATGACGTAGGCCCCGGCCTTCACGTTGCGGTACTGCCCCCGCTTGTCCGACCACATCAGGATGAACACCGAGATCGCCATGCCAGCCAGCAGGACCATCACGATGATGATGAGCGAGGAGTAGACCATGCAGGAAGACGGGGCTGAAAGAGAAGGAGGCGGATGGCCTCGGCGGGGTGCCTGAGATGCAGACCCGTGCCGCTACGTGATCGCCGGACGCGTCCACACGACGACGCTGGAGGCGTCCTCCTCCGGTAGCGCATTGCGCTCAGCGCGCTCCTGGAGGACGCCGAGCGCCAGCACAACCGTCCAGACCGCGATGCCGATGAACACGGCCAGGATCACGCTCGTGACGAAGACCTCGACGTTGCGCTGGCCCTGCGTGGACGACGGCGCGGGAGATGACATGACGGGGAGACAGGCATGGGGTACGAAGCACCCCTAATAAAGGGACGGGGGACCGATGCGTGCCGAAACGTAGGGGTCACCTCGCCGCTTCGATGGCCGCTCCGGCCCGTTGGTTCCCATATTTCTCACACAGCCTCAACGCCTGGAGCAACGTGCTCAGCGACGAGCCACCTAGCCTCAGAAACCGGTCTCGTAGGTGCGCGGCAGGCTCGCGTCGGTGAGCACGACGAAGTCGCCGAGCCCGGTGTGGGTATCGGCGTCGAAAACAGTGAGGTCATCGGCGGGCCGCATCGTGACGATGAGGACGCGGGCGTCAGGGCGCAGCCGGGCGAGGTGCTCGGGGACGCCGAGGCCGCTCTCGCTGTGGAACGAGCCCGTGACGTGCAACACGAGCGCTCTGGGCGCGCTGTCGAGGTGCTGCGCGATGGCGTCGGCCATCCCCACATCGCGGAGGTTCTGCGCCGCGAGCATCCCGTCGAGGCTGGGCATCCCCGCGCCGGGCCCGCCGTGTGGATTCGCCTCCGGCTCCTGGCTTTCCTCTGCGTCTTCCGAGGCGTCTTCCTCTGACGCACCGTCCTCCGACGCGCTTTCGGCAAACCCGCCGCTTCTCTCCTCCTCATCCACTCTCTCCACTTCTTCCGACACACCGTCCTCTGACCCACTGCCTTCTGGCGCACTGTCCTCCGACCCGCTGTCCCCAGACCCGCCGCCGTGGCCCATCATCTCCATCATCGTCGCCATGAACTTGGACGCGAGGGCGTCGGAGGCTGACGCAATGGAATCGGGGAGGAAGGCTTGCGCCCCGTCTGGCAGGGCAGCGAGCCCCTCGACGCCCTGCTGGCTCACGAGGCGGACGTAGCGCGCCGGTGCGTTCGCGGCGATGACCGGCCAGCCCTGCTCGCGGGCGTGCTCCACAAGTGGACGGTAGTCGGTGTCGTAGTTCGACCACGGTCGCGCCGAGGCGAGAAAATCGCGCTCCCGGATGAGCCCGGCGAGGTACTCATCGAGGACCAGTTGCACGTCCTGCTCGAACATCTCCAGCGAGAGCGTCACCGAACGCGCGGAGTCCGCCGCCGTCGCCTGGGTGGCAGCGCGGAGCAGATCGAGTTGCAGCGCGTGCGCAACGGGGTCGTTGTGCTGCTCGCCGAGGAAGACGACATCGACTTCCGCCATCGCTGCGATGAGAGCGTCCAGGTCTGAGGCCGTGCCCTCGCCCGTGAAGATGCGATAGGTGGCCGGATCGGTCGTCATCGTATCCGAGGGGGCTTGGGCGAACAGAGGCAGCGCAAACAGAAGCGCCGCGAGGAGGATGGGGAACGAACGCATGAGGAGCGAGAACGAGAGGAATGCACGTCTGCGCCGAAGCTACGTGCAGGGCAGAACCGCTGCCCTGGACACGACGTCCCGTGGATGTCCCGTTCTCGCCCTGCCGGTCCCGCCTCGCCGCTTTGCCCGTCCATCGACGCTCCTTCCCCATCATGCGCCGCCTCCCGCTCTTTTT
>JBCDFO010000526.1:0-2792 GCA_039177895.1 Bacteroidota bacterium | reverse complement strand
GAGCCGCATCGACAGCCGGACCATTCTTGACCGCGGCGGCGCGCAGCAGCTCGTCGGCAACGGCGACATGCTCTACATGAACGGCAGCCGCGTGACGCGCATCCAGGGCCCGTTCGTGAGCGTGGACGAGGTCGGCGAGGTGGTGGGCCACATCGCGGAGCAGGAGGGCGCGGGCCCCTACTTCCTCCCGCCGATGGAGGCAGAGGACAGCGGCGGCCCCACCCTGCAAGAGCGCGACGGGGCAACGGACCGCGACGACCTCTTCGAGGACGCCGCCCGCGTGATCGTGCGCAGCCAGCAGGGCTCGGTATCGCTGCTGCAGCGGAAGCTGTCCGTGGGCTACACCCGTGCCGCCCGGCTCGTGGACCAGCTGGAGGACGCGGGCATCGTCGGCCCGTTCGAAGGCTCGAAGGCGCGCGCCGTGCTCGTGGCGACAGAGATGGACCTCGACGCTGTGCTGAACGCCGACCGCGCGGACGAGGCCTGAGTGGGGACGCGTTCGTAGGCGGGCCGCCTTCCCGCTGAACATTCTCCGTCGGGTTTTGCGAATCGGACGAGGTGCCCCTACTTTACAGGCCGCGCGTTTATAGCGGCTTATTGGCTTCTGGCGCGTGACTTGAACACCGGTTGGTCTCCGACGACCGCCGATCCCTCCGTGCTCATGATCCTGCTCCTCTGTGCCGCCGCGCTGGCGGTGGGTGGAACGCTCCTGTTTGCGTCCTACCTCTTCGCCCTGCGTCGCACGGCCCTCGAGGCCTTCCTCCGACTCGAAGCCGAGTTGGACCGCCGCTACAACCTCGGCCTCAAGCTCATCCGCTCGACGCAGGACCACCTCCCTGCGGACGCCGACGCCCTCGAAGCGCTCATCGACGCCCGCGGCACCGCGACCCAGGTAGCGCTCGACGCCTTCCTCCGCCCCGAGTGCCCGGCGCTCGTGAACGACCTCACGGCCGCCGATGAAGCCTACGGGCGGGCCCTAAGCGACTATGCCGAGCGGCTACGCACGCTGCCTACGGCCTCGGATCCGGAGATCGGCAAGCTGCTCCAGACGCTTGCGCAGACCCCCGACCGCGTCCGCCCCGCCGAGGATGCGTACAACGACGCCGCCGACGCCTACAACGGCCTCCGCATGGCGCTCCCCAACCTGCTCGCGACGGCCTCGCTGCCCGCGCACCTCCCCGCGTTCCAGTTCCGCCCGGCTCCGCTGCGCGTGCTCGTCCCGGTGTCCGTGGCCAAGGCTGCCTGAGCGCCCAGCCGACGCGTAGCTTGCGGGCGCTCCTTCCCCGCACGCACTGCACGGCTCGCTCGGCCATGGACGCTTTTCCCACGCTCGGCATTCTCGGCGGCGGCCAGCTCGGTCGCATGACAGCGCTCGCCGCAATCCCGATGGGCCTCCGCGTACGCTTCCTGGTTCCCAAGCCTGCTGCCCCCATCGCGCCGTTCGCGGACGTGACCGTCGCTGACTGGACCGACGCCGCCGTGCTCCGTGTCTTCGCTGAGGGCTGCGATGCGGTGACCGTCGAGAGCGAGTGGGCCCCCGCCGACCTCCTCGCCACCGCGTGCCCCGATGTGCCGGTGTGGCCCGCGCCCGCCACGCTCCAGACGATCCGCCACAAGGGCCGCCAGCGCACCGCCCTCGCCGACGCCGGGCTACCAGGCCCCGCCTTCGCCTGCTGCGCCACGCTGGACGAGGCTCACGTTGCGCTCGATACGCTAGAGCTCCCCGTCGTGGCGAAGCGCTTCGAGGGGTCGTACGACGGCTACGGCAACGCGACTGTCCGCACGGCGGACGACCTCGACGCGGCCTGGACGGATCTCGCGGCGGACGACGGGCTGCTGCTGGAAGCGTTCGTGCCGTTCGTGCGCGAACTCGCGGTCCTCGTCGCGCGGCGGCCGGGCGGCGAGCACGTTGTCTACCCGGTCGCGGAAACCGAGCAGCGGGACCACCGGCTCCACGCCTGCATCGTGCCCGCGCCGATCTCGGACGCTGTGGCAGGGCAGGCAAGGCGGATCGCCCTCGGGGCTGTCGAGGCCGTAGGCGGCGTGGGGATCACGGCGGTCGAGTTGTTCGAGACGGAGGACGGCCAGGTGCTCGTCAACGAACTCGCGCCGCGTCCGCACAACAGCGGGCACTACACCATCGAGGGCTGCCATACGTCTCAGTTTGCCAACCACGCCCGGGCGGTGCTGGGCCTACCACTTGGCGACCCGTCGCTGCGCGCGCCGCACGTGGCGCTGGTGAACGTCCTCGGGCATCGGACGAGCGAGGTCGCGGAGGCCACCGGTCTTGATGCTGCGCTCGCGGAGCAGGGCGTTGGGGTGCACCTCTACGGTAAGGCGGACGTCCGGCCGAAGCGCAAGATGGGCCACGTCACCGCGCTCGGTAGCGATCCCGCTGAAGTCCGCGCCCGCGTCGAGGCCGCCGCCGCCGCGCTCCGCCTCTGAATGCGTACATCTGGTCTCTAGCCGCGCGTCCGGTCGCGCGTGCCCGTCGTGGTCGTCTCGTCGGGCAGCGACTCCAGGTTCTCCAGGTCGAGCAGCGGCTCGTCGAGTTCGTCGAGCAGCTCGCCGGACGGCCCTGCGAAGATGTCCTCGATCTCCTCCACGGACGCCTGCGTCTCCTCCACTTCCGATACCAGCGTATCGAGTTGGAACGACAGCTCCTCCGGGTTGCGCATCGTGAGCGACTGCTCGTAGATGTACTTCGTCACGTCCTCGATGGTCTCCAGCTGCGCCTCGATGATGGCGAGGTTCTCGTGGGCCTTCTTGAACTTGCCGAGCCGCTTCTCCAG
>JBCDFO010000525.1:0-2793 GCA_039177895.1 Bacteroidota bacterium | reverse complement strand
GAGTCCATCGAGGTCTTCCGCGGGCCGCAGTCGACGCTCTCCGGGCGCAACGCGCTCGCGGGCGCGATCTACCTCCGCTCGGCGGCCCCGTCGTTCGACTGGGGCGCGGCGGCGCGCATCCGCGGCGGGAACGAAGACGCCCTCGAAGGCGCGCTCATGGTCACCGGTCCCATCCTCGCCGACCAGCTCGCCTTCCGCATCTCGGCGGAGACCGGCGCGCAGGACGGCGACATCGAGTTCACCAACGTGCCCGCCATCGACGACGACTTCTCGCGGACGAACACGATTGCGCAGCGGAACGTCCGCTCGCGGCTGCTCTTCACGCCGACGGCGCTCCCGGGCCTCTCGGTCCTCGCCACGCACACGCTCTCGTACGACCGGCCCGCCTCGTTCCAGGGCCTCACCGACCTCGACGCGCGCACCAACGACGGCGATGTCGCGTCGTTCACGGAGACGACGCTCAACAACTTCTCGCTCGAAGCCAGCTACGACCTCACGCCCGCGCTCGCCCTCACGTCGGTCACGGGCGCGGTCGTCTCGGACTACCGCATCGACGGGCTCACCTACCAGAACCCGGACGGCAACCCTGGCATCCAGCAGCGCAGCCAAACCGACGAGTTCAACTTCACGCAGGAGCTCCGGCTGAACTACGAGACCGACCGGACGCGGGCCGTGCTCGGCGGGTACTACGGCCTGTTCGAGTTCGACCGCACGCGGCGCGACGAGGGCGACGTGTTCTTCACGGCCGACGCCGACATCCTGCTCCCGCAACTGCTGCCCGAGCTCGCGCCGCCGGAGCTCTTGCCGCTCCTCCCGCCGGACCTCGAGATCCTTCCGTACGAGATCAACGCCGTTGACCTCGGCTTCGACTCCGACGAGACGCGCAACCTGGCCGTCTTCGGCGAGGTCAACCACGAGGTCATCGACGGGCTCACGCTCACGGCGGGGTTCCGCTACGACAACGAGTCACTCGACGTGGTGACTGGCCAGCAGGAGACGCCGACGGTCTCGTTCGTGGGCGTGACGGCGGGCCAGCAGATCGCGTCGCTCCTCCCGCCCATCCCCGGCGTCGATCCGGCCGCCGTCGCCCAGGGCATCGACTTCGGCGTGACCGAGTTCGCCGTCGCCACGCTGACGACGGCCGAGGCGTTCAGCACCGAGTACGAGGCGTTCCTCCCGAAGGTCGGGGTCACGTACGACTTCACGCCCGACGCGTCGCTTGGCTTTACTCTGCAGCGCGGCTACCGCGCTGGCGGGGCCGAGTCATTCGGGGTGGACAGCCTCAACGTGTTCGAGCCCGAGTACACCTGGAACTACGAGCTCTCCGGACGGACGCGGTGGCTCGGCGGACGCCTGATCGTCAACGCCAATGTGTTCTACACCGCCTGGCGCGACCAGCAGGTCCGCGTCCCGATCCCCGGCAACGCGTTCTTCCTGTCGCGGACGGAGAACGCGGGAGCCTCGACGCTCTACGGCGGCGAGCTCGAGATCCGGGCCGTGCCCACGCGCGGGCTCACGCTCTACAGCTCGTTGGGGCTCACCCAGACCGAGTTCGACGACTTCCCGACCTTCGTGGAGGACCCGAACCTGGGCGTCAATGTCCCGGTCAACCTCGAGGGGCTGCGCTTCCCGGGCTCGCCGGAGCAGACGCTGGCGGCAGGGCTGATCTATGATCGAGGCGCAGGCGTGTTCGCCGGGCTCAACGTGAGCTACACCGGCGAGATCCTCACCCAGGTCGGGACGCTCCTCGACGCCAACGGCGTTCCGCAGAACGACGAGCGGCTCAGCGTCGGCGACTACGCTCTCGTCGACGGGCAAGTCGGCTACGTCTTCGACGTCCGGGGCACGCGTGCTCGCGTGACGGCCTTCGCGCGCAACCTCTTCGACACGACCGCCCGCGACATCGCGTTTCTCACGCCGTCGGAGCAGATCGTGACGGTGATCACGCCGCCGCGCATCGTCGGGCTGAGCCTCGACGTGGAACTGTAGACGCTCGCTTCGGGCACCGCGCTCTGCCGGGCGAAGTGCTCTTCCTGTCCCTGCCATGACGCCGCTCTCGCTCGTCCTCGCCGCGCTCGCCTACGGGGCGTTCTACGCCGCTGCGCCGGGGCGCCAGTCGCAGGCGCTCGGGCCCACACGCCCGCTCCTCGCGGCTGGTGCCGTGCTGACGGTGGTGGCGTTCGTACTCTCGTACCTGGGCACCGGCACGGGCGCGGGTCCTGCGCTCGTGATCACGGTGATGATGGCGATGGCGTCGCTGCTGGCGGTGACGGGCCCGTTCCTGCTACCCGAGGCGGAGAAGGCGACACCGCGACGCAGTGGTGCTCCTCCGCCAGCCGGCGCTATGCAGCCGGGCAGTGCTATTCAGCCGGGCGGTGCCCGCCCTCCAGGCACTCCCCGGCTGCCCGGCCTACCGCCCTCCGCCAAGCCCGTGGCTGGGCCGCCGCCGGGTCGCCCACCGTCGCGGCCCCCGTCTTCTGACAGCGCTCCCTCCGACTAACGAACACACCCATGAAGCACACCTGGACCCGCGGCGAAGCCTGGGGCAAGACCACGGCAGCGCTCCTGGGCGGCTTCGTCGGCTTTCTCCTCTTTGGCCTGGCCCTCGGCTCGGCCTTGCCGCTCGTGGGCGTGCCCGTCGGCGCCGCGGTGTCCATCGCCGTGGTGCTCTCCGTGCCGATGTGGGCGGCGCTCATCGCGTGGGCGGTGCTCGCCAAGAACGGTCGGCGTGCGTGGCTGCGCGTCGGCGGCACGTCGCTGCTGCTCGGGGCGATCATCGCCCTCGCCACCTTC
>JBCDFO010000524.1:0-2796 GCA_039177895.1 Bacteroidota bacterium | reverse complement strand
GCTCCTCGGCATCCAGACCGGCACGCAGCAGTCGAGCGTCGACGCCGCGTTCCGGTACGACGCCAACCAGAAGTCGTACGGCCTCACGGACGTGCTCGACCGCGACCTGACCAACATCGGTCTCGACGGTCCGGCGCAGCCTGCCATCCTCACACTCGACTGGACCGGGGCCACGCCCTCGTTCGAGTTCGTCACCCTGGGCGACACGACGACCTCGGCGGCGTCGGCGCGGGTCCGCTATGAGCTGCAGACCGTGAGCTCGACGCTCTGCGCCGACGGGACGCGCACCTGCTACCAACTCACGCGCTACGTGCACGACGGCACGGCGTATCAGATCTCCTACACCTCGCCGCCTACGATCACCGGCCTGGCGATCAACCCGATCCCCTCGACGAGCACCCTCGACGACATCCGCGCGCTCGACGTGACGCTCCAGATGGAGGCCCCGGACACCGGCACGCCTGTGACCTGGGACCGCCTCCTTACCCCGCCCAACCTAGCCCTCCGCTGAGCCCTGCTGCCGGACCTCTCCGCCAGGGTCCAGGCTCTCCGCCAAGGCTTCCGGACCGCCAAGCCAGTCGCCGCGCTCTCTCCCGGCCACGCTCGCTTCCGCCGATCCGGCCTTCCACGTTCCCTACGACGCAGCTCCCCTCACCCAGGAGCACCAGCCACCACCTAACCCATGGGTCGCCTTCTCCTATTTCTGCTCGTCTCGACGACGGTAAGCACCAGCCTGAGCTTCCAGCGCGGGGCCTGGACCTCCTACGAGGAAGCCACCGAGCGCCTCACCGAGCACCACGCCTACCTCCTCGCCGAAGAAGCGGCCACCGCGGGCCTCGTCGAGGCGCGACGCCACCTCGACAGCCAGGGCGCTAGCTCCACCAGTCTCACCGGGGCGCACAGCGGCGGCACCTATCGCGCCGACGTGGTGGTGCAGGGGGGCGGCACCGTCTCCGTCCGCTCCGAGGGCACGCTCGTCCTCCCCGGCACCCAGGGGACAGCGCGGCACGTGAAGGAGGTCAGCTTCGCGGCCAGCGGCCCCGCGCCGAGCGGCATGGGCACCATGCCCCCCCCATTCCCCGCCTTCGCCAGCGACGCCCACCTGCCTGAGTTTATGCAAGGGGCCGTGATCGCGGAGCGCACGTTCAGCCTCCACAACGGCTTCCGCGTCGAAGGCAATGGCGGCAACGCGAACATCCGCACCAACGGGTCGGCGCAGGGCAGCCAGGCCCACATCGAAGGCTTCCTGCTGCATGCGCAGCGCATCAACGACGCGGGCATCCGCAACCGCCTGAGCAACCTCTTCCATCCGGTCGAGAACCCCAACAACGACCCCCTCCTCCAACAGGTCAGCCGGGTTACCATTCCGAACTTCAACGTCCAGAACCTCAGCAGCCAGGCGACGCAGGTGTTCAACTCGAACCTGCACCTGAACGGGGCCTACACCCTCGGCACGGCCGACGCCCCCGCAATCTGGTACGTCAACGGCGACCTCAGCACGCACGGCCCGACGACGTTCTCCGGCTACGGCATCATCCTCGTGCGGCGCAACGTCAACTTCAACCACCCGGTCACCAACCTGGACGACAGGGCGGCGAACGCGCACCTGGCCCTCTACGGCGCGCAGGACGTGTCGATCAACAGCAACGTGACGCTGCACGCGCAGGTCATGGCCCGCAGCAACGTCAACTTCGGCGGAAGCAGCACCGTGTATGGGCAGATCGTCACGCGTGGGACGCTGAACATCAACGGGTCGAACCCGCGCGTGGTGTACCAGCCAGCGGCGGCGGCGATCGCGGAGCCGTTCTGGGCGTCGGTGATGACGCCGATGCCGACCCCCACGCCGTCTGCCGACGCTGTCGTCTTCGCGCCGACGCGGATGCGGGAGTGGAACCGCCCGCTCGAACGCCCGACGCCCAACGGCGGGAGCGCTCCGCCTGCGGATTGCAGCGTCTCCGAGGGCGAGTGCCAGCCCGCCTGACGACGGCGGGCACGCCTCCGCTGGGGTGCTTCTCGGACCTGGAGAGCCTGGCTGGCTGCTGAGCCCCTGCGGGGTCGCCTCGTAGTGTGCTGCCCTCACGCAGAGCTGTTCTACACGAGCGAGGCTGTTCTTCCAACAGGCTGCTGTCTGGAGCGGCGCCCCGTCTCGTTCACGCGGGCTCCTTGTGAGACGGGGGGCGCAATCTTCCAGGCTAATTGCTGCGCGCTATACCGCAGGGGCCTACTGACGATACAGAGTCTGTCCCCCACCACAGACTCCTGCGATGCAACAGACCCTCTTCGCCCTCTGTGCCCTCAGCCTGGCGCTCTTCCTGAGCCTCAACCAGCAACAAGCTCAGAACCAGGTAGAGGCCAAGCTCGACCGCGCGGCGGTGCGGCAGCTCGCGGTCACGCGGGCCACCGACGTCCTCGACGCGCTCGAAGCGTACGCGTTCGATGCGCAGACGGACGTGGGCATCGTCAGCGATGCGGCGATGCTCACACCGGCCCCGTTCCCGATGGGCCGTCCCTTCGCCAGCGCCACCGACCTGGACGACCTGCACGGCATGCAGACCCTACGCGACAGCGTGGCGACGGAGCAAGGCTGGGTACCGCTCTCCATCGACGCCGCCGTGATGTACGTGGACAAGGTGGGCAGCGACTACGTGCCCGCCGCTAGCCCGACGTTCACCAAGCAGGTCACCCTCGTCGTCCGCGGCCCGCTCGATGTGCGCACCGAGATCAGCCGCGTCTACGGGTACACCTACTGATTCCACCGCCGCCATGGGCTCTCGTGTATTTCAAGACCACGCGCTC
>JBCDFO010000523.1:0-2799 GCA_039177895.1 Bacteroidota bacterium | reverse complement strand
GAACGTTTGTGCAGGGGCGGGCTTGGACGACGCTGTTTTTCACGGCCTCCCGCACGCTCCCACGCCGCCCCGCCATGACCACCTGGCACGACGACGCGTACGACGACGACCTCGACGCCTTCGCCTACGACGACGCCCTCCGCGATGATGTCTTCGTTGGGGACTCCCTCCACGGCGACGGGGCCGCCGACCCGTCCGATCTCGACGATCTCCACCTCCGTGCCTTCGAGGACGAGGCCGACGCCGTCGGGGCCGACCGCTGGACGCTGCTGACGACCGACGCGACCGGGGTGCGCTTCGAGGCACTGGCGCGCTTCGCTCAACCGCTCTTTGAACGCTACGACATCGACCCCGCAGAGGCGCTGGCGGACGACACCGACGAGACGGCTGTGACGCTCCTCGAAACGGCGCGGCTGCTCTGGGCTTTCTTCTCGCTGGACGAGGCCGCCCGTGACGACCGGCGCGCAGCCCTGCTCGCCCACTGCTACGGCCCCGATGCCGACGTGGAAGCCTGGGAGGACTTCGCCGACCTGCTCCGCGCGATGGAGGAGGGCTGGGACGCCCTCTCCCACGCTGCGCGCGCGGACGCGGAAGCCACAGACACCGCCACGCTCGACTTCGACGCGCTCCTCGCAGATGACGCGGAGGGAAGCGAGATGGCCGAGTGCGACGCCCGCGCCCTCTTCGCCCTCCCGCTCCTCGACGACCCCAACGTGCAGGCCGATCCGGCGCGGTTCGAGGACGCTCTCCACCGCGCTGACGCCTACTGGTCCGTCGCCCAGGCTGCCGACCGGGCCGACCGGCTCGTAGCGCTGCTGCCGACGCTCGCCGACAGCGCGGACGACCTGCCGGCGCTGCGTGCCGAGGCCGAGCAGATGCTGGCCCGCTACGACGCGATGTTCGGTCAAGCCCAGACTGGATGACGCCTGCCCGGCTACGCTACCTTGGCCGGTCTAGCCGCACTGGTGGACCCCGCCTTCGCCCTCGCCTGACGCTACCCCTGGTGCCCGGTCTGCTCGAAGCAGGCTGGGCGCTCTCGTTCTGCCAAGCCTTTGGTACGCGCCGGTTGCCCTCGTGAGGTCGCGGGCGTTTCTTTCGGGCACCACCCTCGCTCACCGATTGCTCTGCCCGATGGCCCAGACTGCGCTCGACTCCATCACCGAGATCCCGTTCAACGGCTCGCCGCGCCCCACGCTCGGCGTCGAGCTTGAGCTGCAGATCGTCGACCCAACGTCGTTCAACCTAACCTCGGGCTCCACGCGCCTGCTCGACCGCGTCGGCGACCATCCGAAGATCAAGCAGGAGCTCACGCAGTCCACCGTCGAGATCATCACCGGCATCTGCGACGACGTGGCCCACGCCCGCGCCGATCTCACGGAGACCTTCGAGACCCTCTACGACCTCGGCGACGACCTCGGCTTCACGTTCGCCTCGGCGGGCATGCACCCGTTCGCGCAGTGGCGTGAGCAGGACATCTTCCCGAACGACCGCTACGAGCAACTCGTGCAGCGCATTCAGTGGCCAGCGCGACGCCTCCTGATCTATGGTCTCCACGTCCATGTGGGCGTTGAGAACGGCGAGAAGGCCATCGCGATCATGAACGGGCTCTCGACGTACTTGCCGCACCTGCTTGCGCTCTCGTCGTCGTCGCCCTTCGCCGACCACGAAGACACCGGGCTCGCCTCCACCCGCGCCAAGATCTTCGAGGCGATGCCGACGGCAGGCCTCCCCTACCGGCTCGGGAATTACAGCGAGTTCCAGCAATTCATGAACACGCTGATCCGCGCCGGGGCCATCCAGACGATTCGCGAGATCTGGTGGGACATCCGCCCGCACCCCGGCTTCGGGACGCTGGAGTTACGCATCTGCGACGCCCCGAGCACGCTCACCGAAACGATGGCGCTCGTGGCGCTCACGCAGAGCCTCGTGGTCTGGCTCTCGGAGTGCTACGACAAGGGTCACCCGATGACGATCCTGCGTCCGTGGATCGTCCGCGAGAACAAGTGGCGCGCCTGCCGCCACGGCCTCGACGCCGTCGTGATCACGAGCAACACGGGCGACCAGCGTCCCCTCCGCGAGGGCATCCCCGCGCTCATCGCCGAGCTCGAAGGGTACGCGCACCGGCTGGGCTGCTACGCCGAGTTGCAGTCGGTCCGTCGCATCCTCCAGCGGGGCGCATCCTACGAGCGTCAACGCGTCGTCCACAGCGACGAAGGCAACCTCGAAGCCATCGTGGCCCATTTGGCGAACGAATTGCGGGGCGACGTGGTTTAGGGCGTTCGGCTGTCAGCCCTCGGCACTCGGCGTGGAATCCTTCCACCGCCCGGGCCGTTTGTCAGCCTCTGCCCGCCGATAGCTGCTAGCCGATAGCCGACCGCCTTTTCCGTGATCCCTGTCGCCTCCCACGACCTCGCTGCGCCGCTGACCGACCGGGCGCTCTTCGACCTCCTGCAACCGCTCCGGCGGCACCTCCACCGCCACCCGGAGATTGGCTTCGAGCTTCACGAAACGTCCAGCCACGTCCGTGCCTGGCTGGAAGAGCGAGGGTTTGATGTGGTAAGCCCACTTGCAAAAACGGGCTTCTACGTGGAAATCGAAGGCGCGAAGCCTGGTCCCATCGTCGGCTACCGGGCGGACATGGACGCGTTGCCTATCCAGGACGCGAAGGACATCGAGTACGCCTCCGCGATCCCTGGCCGCGCGCACCTCTGCGGGCACGACGCCCACACGGCCATCGCGTGCGGCGTGGCCCTGCTCCTGCGCGAGCGCCGCGACGATCTCCACGGGACGGTCCGCGTG
>JBCDFO010000522.1:0-2804 GCA_039177895.1 Bacteroidota bacterium | reverse complement strand
GCTTGGGCGGGCAGAAGACTGCGAGGTCGTCGTGGAGCACCACCTCGCCAGCCGGCGGCATGCGACCGTGGCGTTTGAAGGCGGCCAGTGGTGGCTGCGCGACCTCGGGAGCACCAATGGGACGTTTCTGAACGGCACACCCGTGGACCAGGCCGCGCTGCCGAGCGTGGGGAGCTTTTCGTTGGGACAGGATGGGCCGCCGCTTCATTTCCAGATCGATGCGGGCGTTGCAACGCCTTCCCCTGCAGCCTATGCGCCTCCGCGCGAGCGGGCACCCCAACTGGGTAACGAGCCCCAGCCGGGCAGCGCCCCAGGCTCTCCAGAAACCACCGCCTCTCCGCGCCAGCCTGTGCCGACGCGGCCCGGGGCGCAACCTGTCTCACCGCACGTGTTCGACTCCGTCGAGGAAGCGCGGGCGTACTACCTCGATCCCAGCCGCGAGGCGGGCGAGCACACGCAGATCATCCGCACCATCTACCGCGACGCCGAGAAGGGGCAACAGCGCCGCTTCCTGCCGCTCATCATCGGGGCCTTGCTGCTGTGCATCGTAGCGGTGGGATTTGCGGGGTGGCAGTTCTACCAACGCGACCGCATCGCCGCGCAGGCGGAGTCCCTGTTCGACTCGATGCGGCAGCAGGACGTCCAGATCGCGCAGCTGATGGCGCTGCTGGTCAACAGCGACGACCAGACCGCGGGCCAGGAGGCCCTCCGCGAGCAGCTCGCCCAGATGCGCGCGCGGCGCGAGGAAAGCGCGGTCCTCTACGACGGCTTCATCCGCGACCTCGGCCAGTTCCGGAAGCTCAGCGAACGCGAGCAGCTCATCTACAAGACGGCCCGCATCTTCAACGAGAGCCACTTCACGATCCCGCAGTCGTTCGTTGACACGGTGAACGTGTACATCCGCCAGTGGCAGAGTTCGAGCCGGTTCGTCAACGCCGTACGCCGCGCTGAGGCCGAGGGCTACACGCCGCACATCGTTCGCACCTTCCAGCAGTACGGTCTGCCGCCGGAGTTCTTCTACCTCGCGCTGCAGGAGAGCAACTTCGAGCCGAAGATCAGCGGCCCCTGGACCCGCTGGGGCCACGCGAAGGGCATGTGGCAGTTCATTCCGACGACCGGCGAGAAGTACGGCCTCATCCCGGGCCCCCGGCAGGAGTTTGGCGTCTACGATCCCTACGACGAGCGCCACGACTGGGTGAAGGCTACCGACGCGGCGGCGCGCTACATCCTCGACATCTACAGCCAGCTCTCGCAGGCGTCGGGGTTGCTCGCGATGGCATCGTACAACTGGGGCGAACACCGCATCATCCGCCGCCTCGACAACATCGCGCCTGCTCCCACCGCCGACTCGCTGGCGGGCCTCCGGATCGGCTTCGAGCGGGCCGAGGCCGCGCTCGCAGGCATCCCGGAGAACACGCAGGCACGGAGCTACTGGAAGTTCTACGGCGAGTATTCCGACCGCATGCCGGACGAGACCAAGGGCTACGTCATGCACATCTTTGCCGCAGCCGTGATCGGGCAGAACCCGCGCCTCTTCGGCATCGACATGGACAACCCGCTCGAACGCTATCTCACCGAAGCCCCGCCCGCGCTCTCCGCGCACGTGCCACCCCGCGATGCCTCCTCTGCGTCGAGGTGACGCCGGACCACGCGTGCAGCGCTGCGTCCGTCACTCCTGCACGACCTCGATGTCGTAGAACACGTCGGCAGCCTCGGACTCGAACGTGAGCAGGCGGAGGCACTGAGTCGCGCGCGCGACCAGCCAGCCCTCATTGCCGCGCACAACGGTAGGCGTCTCCGTGACCCGCCCGCGCCGGTTGGTCTGAATGAGCAGGGCCACGCGGACCGGCTCGCTCAGGTCCTCCGGTACGTTCTCTTGGACGCAGGCCACATACTCGTCCAGAACGGTGTCACCGCCCTGAACGGGATACCGGTCGTCGGACTCCAGGCGCACGACCCATCTGGCAGGCTCAGGCGCTGGCGGCGGGCTGGGCGACGTGTCGGCCGCCTCCTGCAACTCCTCCGCTGCGACGGTCGGCTCAGGCTCGGCGGGAGGCAGCGGCTCCAGCGCTGGAAGCTCGTCGCCGAGCACCCACACGGCCTCAGAGCCCGGGCCGAGACGCACCGCGATGTCCGTGGCCCCGCCGCCAACTTCGACAACGAGCGGGTCGGGTCGGGTCGCCATAAGACCCTCCGCGCTCTGGACGCTCACGTCGTAGGTGCCCGGAGGTACTCGCAGGCGCACGGGGGCGGGTCCCAAGAGCACGCCGTCGAGGAGCACCTGAGTGCCCTCGGGCTCTGCCACGACCTGCACATCTGAGCCGGGCGCGCTCAGGGTGGCCGTGATCTCCCTCACCTCGCCGGGCTCGCTGAGCACAACGTACTCCACGTGGGGATCGAAGCCGGGGGCGAGGAACCAGACGGCGTAGGTCGAGGGCTCGCGCCCCAGCGCCTCCTGCGGCGACAGGCCGAGCGTGTCGCCGTCGAGCACGACCAGGGCCTCACGGTCGGCGATTAGGTCGAGGCGGCTGCGCGCGAGCGAGAGCGAGTCCGTGCGGCGCACCGTGCCGCTCTCCGGGATCTCGACGACGATGTTGCGCGGGCGGAAGCCGTCTTTGCGCAGCTCGAACTCCACGAGACCGGGGTCGAAGAAGGCGCGGAATGGGGTCTCGCCGAGCACCTCCTCGTTGAGCACGACCTCCACCCCGACGGGCGCAGTCGTCAGGACGAGGGTAGCTCCCACGCGCACCGGATCGAGTTGGTAGCGGAGCGTCGCATCGGAGCGGCTCACACGCACGCGCTGG
>JBCDFO010000521.1:0-2853 GCA_039177895.1 Bacteroidota bacterium | reverse complement strand
GAGGCAGGTCGTGCAGTCGAGGCGCGCGGCGGTCACGCCGACCACCCCGGGGCCGGTGAGGAACACCGACCGCACGCCGCCGCCGACAGGGTCGGTCGTGGACACCGTGACTGGGCCATCGGGCGCGACCTCCACGGCGCGGAGCTGCACGGCGCGGTCGTTGTCCGCTGGCTCGGTGACGAAGGTGAGGCCGTCGGGGGCCCCCTCCACGGCGGTCTGCCCGAAGCGGCCTTCGATGGCGCTCGGGGCCGTGAGGATCGTGAACGTGTCGCCGAGTGTGGGGACGTAGCCGGGCCGCACGCGCACCACGAGCGCGCCCGCCAGTTGGACCGTCTGGCCGCCCGTCGATGCAGGCACCGCGATCTGGTCGCTCACACCGCCCTCGTCCACGTCGATGACGAGCTGCGGGACGCCAGCGAACGGCGAGGGGCGGAACGTCCCGTTGCGGAACGTGAGCGTGGCGATGGGCTGCGCCTCCGTACCGGGGCTGACCGTCCCCTGGTGGACCACGTCGGTAAACAGGAAGCCGCCCGTCCCGGTCAGCGTCACGTCGGCGGGGGTGACGCGCGCGGCATCGCCGGTGAGGTTGAGCCGCACCCCACTCGACTCCAGCACGGAGCCGGGTTCGCTCACCAGGAGATCATCGCTGATCGACACCGGGAACGCGGTGTTGACCCCGACGATGCGCCCCTCGTTGATGACGCGGCCGTTGCCCACGATCACCCCGCTGCTGTTGTCCTCACCGAGCACGATGAGACCGTCCGGTTCGTTGCGCACCGTGGCACCGTCCACGAGGATGAGGCCCGACCGCTCGGCGATGACACCCTGGTTGCGCAGCACGACCGTACGGACGCCGGTGAAGGCGTTGTTCGCCTGGACGAGGCGGCCCGTGTTCAGGAATTCGCCGCCCGCGCTCGTGAGGAAGCTTTCCGCGCCGAACCCGCCAGCGAAGCGCAGGCCGGACCCGCCCACATCGAGGACAGCCGTGCCGCTGCCCGCCGCTAAGTTGCCCCCTTGCATCGAAACGACGCCCTCCGGCGTGCCACGCATCGTGCCGGTGAGGACGTAGGTGCCGGTGACGCCAGCGAAGCGCGAGAACTGAAGGAAGGCATTGGCGGCGGCGCCGACGGTGATATTGGTGAGGGTGCCGCCGCCGCGAAGCGTCAGGAGTCCCTCCGGGGATCGGATCGTCCCGCCGTCCACGTCGAGCACCGCGTTGACGGCGCAGGTGCCCGCTTGGGCAGGCTGGCCGCAGCCCTCGGTGTCCAGCGTCCCGCGTACGCGGAAGGTCGCGCTGGCATCGCTGGCGGTAGTGCCGCGCAGAACCGTCACGCGCCCGTTCGGCGCGATGTCGAGCGTGCCGCCGGTGTCCATGAACCGCGTGGGGCCAAGCCGGGCGAGGCCCTCGATGAGCAGCGTCCCGTCCACGCGGAAGAAGTCGAAGACGCTGGTCGACCCTACGAGCAGCTGGCCTCGGGTCCCGACCCGCGCGTTGCAGGTGATGCTGAACTGCCTCCGCGCCTCCAGGGTCTGCGTGCCGTTGGGACCGCCGAGGTCGAGCCCGGCAATCGAGATCGGATCGGAGACGCCCAGGGAGACGGTGTAGGTCCCCCCGACGGTGATGCAGGCCGTGTCGCCCGCCCCGGGAACCCCGGCGGTCCAGCTGGCGGCGTCGGTCCAGACCCCGTCGGCAGGCTGCGCCCATTCGGTGGTACACGTCTGCGCCCGGACGACGTTTGTGAGCAGGAGAGCTAGAGCAAAAACGAGAGGAAGGCGAGCAAGGGATCGCATAGGGCTATGCCGTGAGATGGAGCGGTGAGATGGAAGGGAGCGGTAGCCTCAGTTCGAGATCCCGGCGCCGATTCCCTCATCGCCCGCGAAAAAAAACAGGGGCGGGTGTACCTCTCGCGGTTCCGCCTCCGATATTCAGCCTCGCTC
The DNA here is from genome assembly GCA_039177895.1 of Bacteroidota bacterium. GTDB lineage: Bacteria > Bacteroidota > Rhodothermia > Rhodothermales > Rubricoccaceae > JBCBEX01. The sequence goes on along the minus strand of JBCDFO010000521.1, from coordinate 915 downwards.
ACCTGCCTGTTCGCTAACGCTTTGCTCCGGCGCTGCGCTCGATGGCCTTCCCCGACTCCCCCCGCTTGCCTGACGTGACGCAGCTGCTGGCCGCCGTGCAGGCGGGCGACGCGGCGGCGCTCGACCGGCTCATCCCGCTCGTCTACGAAGAGCTACGCGCACTCGCGCACCAGCAGCGGCTCCGCCGCCCGTCGGACACGCTCAACACGACGGCGCTCGTCCACGAGGCGTACGAGAAGCTGGCCCGGGGTGGGCGCGCGTTCGCCAACCGGCAGCACTTCTTCCGCGTCGCGGCCAAGGCCATGCGCGGGGTGCTCGTGGACCATGCCCGGGCCCGGCAGGCCGAGAAACGCGGCGGTGGCGAGCGCCCGCTCCCGCTCGACGAAACCCGCCTCGTGCCGCCTGCGCAGGCCCGCGAGGTGCTCGCCCTCGACGAGGCCCTCACGCGGCTCGAAGCGCGTCACGCACGCCAGGCCGAGGTCGTCACGCTGCGCTACTTCGTGGGGCTGACTATCGCCGAGGCGGCGACCGTGCTCGGGCTCTCCGAGGCGACCGTCGAGCGCGACTGGGCGGTGGCGCGGGCCTGGTTGCATCACGACCTCTCGAAGGCGGCATGAGCACGGGCTCGAACCACACCGGTAGGCAAGCCGCCAACGTGGCCGACGTGCACGAGCGCATCTCCGCACGCTTCCTCGCGGCCCTCGATGCAGGCGTGGATCTCCGTCCGCCCGACGAGCAAGGCGCATGGCTCGCGGAGACGGAAGCGGACCCGACCGTGCGGGCAGCAGTCGCGGCAATGCTCGCTCAGCACGGTGCCGACGACGGGCTGCTCGACACGCCCCTCTTCGCGCGGGAGGACGCCCCCCCGGACGCTGGGCTTCCAGGAGAGGAAGACGCGCGGATCGGCGAACGCGT
>JBCDFO010000520.1:0-2873 GCA_039177895.1 Bacteroidota bacterium | reverse complement strand
TCCTGTCCAGGAGGGGAACTCAAAGGCGTTGCTCCAGCGCAGGCAACGGACACTACAAACCTGCAACGCGCGCGGTAGGTTGCGACCCGCTTAACGACGTCCCAACCTACCCGATCGTGCTGTGGTCGCCGATGTTGGCGGCCCCAGCGAAGCCCTCTACCTTGGCGTAGTGGCCCACGACCGAGTCGTCCAGCGATGAGCCTGCGATGTGCGCCTCGCCGAAGACAATGGTGTTCTTGACGACCGAGCCCTCGACCACCGCGCCGCCGTGGATGGCGACGTAGGGCCCGACGGTCGAGCCGCGCACGACGGCATCGGGGCCGACGTAGACGGGCTCGATGAGCACACAGTCCTCGACGGTGCCTGCCTTCTCGTTGCTCTGCTCCTTATCGAGAATCACCTTCGAGGTGTCCTTGATCGCCGGGATAGTGCCGCAGTCGAGCCACTCGGTGACGGAGGCCGTCTTGAAGACCTGGCCGTGTTTGAGCATCCGGTCGAGCGCGTCCGTGAGCTGGTACTCGCTGCCGTGGCCCGTGATGTTCTCGTCGATGATGGCGTCGATCTCGCGTTTGAGCGCCGCGCCCTCCTTGATGTAGTAGATGCCGATGATGGCATCGTTCGAGATTGGCTCCGATGGCTTCTCGACGAAGTCGGTGATCTCGCCTGCGTCGTTCTTCACGACGACGCCGAAGCGGCTGGGGTCGTCCACGTGCTTCACCCAGAGGACGGCGTCGGCATCGAGGCTGGGCGTCTCGTCCATGTAGAAGAGCGTGTCAGCAAAGACGATAATGACCTCGCCATCGAGATGGTCTTCCGCCATCGCGACGGCGTGGGCCGTGCCGAGGGCCTTCGCCTGGACGCCGAAGTACGGCGCGATACCGTGGCGCTTCGAGATGTCGGCGAGCTGTTCGCGGACGGCGTCGCCGAAGTCAGGCCCGAGGATGAAGACGGCCTCGGTGATCGGTGTCGGGAGCGTGGCTGCGAAGGTGTCCACGATGCGCTCGACCATCGTGGTGCCCGCGACCGGGAGCAGCGGCTTGGGCGTGACGTGCGTGTGGGGGCGGAGCCGGGTACCACGACCGGCCATGGGGATGATGAGCTTCATGAAACGCGTGCGTATCGAAGGTGCAAGAGAAAAAGGGGGACGTGGTGGTAAGCGCCGAAAAAGGTACGGACGTCTCGTGAGCGTGGTCGTTAACCCCGTGGTAACCTGGGCGGCTACCGCGCTGGGGTAGGAGGGGCTTCGGGACCTCGGGACACCTGCGACAGCCCTACAGGAACAGCGAGCCGACGAGCCACAAGAGCAGCAGCACGACCATCAGTGTGACGCCGAAGGCCAGGCTGCGGGGGCGGGAGGGAAACTCGTAGTCGCAGTAGGGACACACCTCCGCGTCGGCGGGCGCAGGTAGGGCGCAGGACGGGCACTCGCGGGTGTCGGACATAGGTCGGAACGACAGGGGGAGGGGTGGTTAAGATTCGGAACTCCGCCGAGGCCGTCCTAGATTCAGGATACCACCCTTGCTCATCCACCGCTTCCTGCCATGCGCTTCGCGCTCATCCTCTCCCTCGTCATCGCCGTGGTAGCGATTGTGTTCACGCTGCAGAACACGGCCCAGGTCGCCGTCAATGTCGGGCCCTACGCCATCACGGCGTCGCTGGCGGTGGTGCTCATCGTAACGCTCAGCGCGGGCGTGGTCGTGGGCCTGCTGGCGGGCGTCCCGTCGCGGTTCCGGGCCGGCCAGCGCGCCAAGAAGGCCGAGCGCGAGTTGGCTACCCTCCGTTCGTCGCTCCAGGCACCGCCCGCCGCCGCGCCTGCCGCCGCCCCGAAGATGGTGCCCGCCGACGGCACGACCATGCCGCCTAGCACCGACGCGGCCGAGACGCAGCGCCTCGCCGAGGAGGTCGCACAGCGCACGCAGCAGACGACAGGCAAGCAGGCCTGACCCGAGGGCAGAAGGTCGAAGGAAGAAGTGTGCGTCTCCGACCTTGGGGGGCGTAGCTGCACGTCACATCTCTGGCGGAGTCCAGGGGTGCTTCAGCTAGCTCGCGAACGGACCTAGTTGGTTGACCGACGTGCCTAACGAAGCACGGTGAGGGTCTGCGTCTGCCGTCCGGCCGCCGTCTCCAGCACCGCCACGTACACCCCCGCCGCCCACCGTGCCGTGTCAAGCGTCACCCGGTGTCGTCCTACCACCTGTGCCTCGTCGTCGGCGAGCACCGCCACGCGGCGACCTAGCACGTCGTACACCGTCACCGTCGTGCGTCCGGCCTCGGGCAGCGTGTAGGCGAGCGTCGCCGTGCCGCGCGTCGGGTTGGGGTAGGCGGCGAGCGAGAGCGCCCTCGGCAGCGGGCCGTCGGTCTCGGCGGCGACGGGCTCAGGCTTGGTGGTGAGGAGGCGGATGGTGGTACCGGGGGGCGGCGGCGTGCCATCGCGTGCCTGGTCGGCGAGCTGCATCCGACCGATAAGTGGCACGAACGCGCGACTCGACGAGGAGAGGCCGTCGATCTCGTCGTTGCGGTGGCAGAAGTCAATGTAGAAGCCCTGGTTGCGGCACGCCTCGCCCGAGGTAGGGTCGAGGTCTTCCTGCGTGTCGGAATCGGTGATGGGATTGCCCGCGCCCGCCGCCGCGGCGTCGGCGGCGAGGAAGGCGTAGCCGTCGGGTCGGTCGGGCATCATCCAGAAGATCACGTCCGAGACGGGCGCATCGGGGTCCGCGGTGCCAAAGCCAAAGCCGTCCCAGTCGTTCTCGCCGACGCCGTAGGGCCACGTCGCGCCAGGCCCGCTCTCGGTGACGGCACCGAGCAGCGGGATCAGGCGCACCTCGCTGCCGGGGTCGTTGGGGTCGATCTGCCAGAGCTCGAAGGGGACGCGC
>JBCDFO010000519.1:0-2885 GCA_039177895.1 Bacteroidota bacterium | reverse complement strand
GCTGCCCGTCGCGCTCCAGACGCTCCGCACCAACCCGCTCCACACGACGCTCTCGACGCTCGGCATCGTGATCGGCGTGGGGGCGCTCGTGGCCATCCTGTCGCTCGCCGACGGGCTGGAGCGCTACGCCCGCTCGCAGATCATGGAGACGACCGGCCTCCAGGTCGTCACCTTTACGCCGCACGCGGGTCACACCGTGGACGGCCTCTACGTCCCCGTCGAGGACCCGCCGACACTGACCGTGGCCGACCTGCACGCGCTCCAGACAGAGCTAGCCGAGACCGCCGACGCCGTCCTGACGCAGGCCCGCTCGATGCTGGTGCACGTGGTAGGCGCGCCGCCCGCCGACTCGGTGCGCGTCGGGGCCGTCGTGCAGGCGGTGCTCCCGCGCCTGCTCGTGCTGCGCGAGACCGAGACCGTCGCGGGGCGACTGCTGGAGGACACCGATCTTCCTGAAGAGACGACCGTACCGCACCCTGCCTGGGCCCCGGCGTTGGTGAACGAGCCCCTCGCCGCGCGTGTCGCGAACACGCCCGCCGGGGCCCTCGGGCAGCGGCTCGCGTTCGGCACCGACACCGTCGAGGTAGTGGGCGTCCTCGGCACCAGTGGGGATGACGACCCCGCTGCCGTCGTGGTGGCGTTGGGAGCCGCGCCAGACACGTTCGCTGACGCCGCCCCGCCGACGCTGACCGTGCAGGCTACCCAGATCGAAGAGGTCCCCGCCGTGCAGGCGCGCGTGGAATCCTGGCTGGACACGCACACCGCAGCGGGCATGGCGGGCTTCCGGGTGGCGACCAACGCGAGCCGTGTGGAGCAGGCGCGGCAAGGGATGCGCGCCTTCAAGCTCATCATGGGCCTCATCACCGGCATCGCTGTCGTGGTCGGCGGCGTGGGCGTGATGAACGTCCTCCTCGTCTCGATCACGGAGCGGACGCGCGAGATCGGCGTGCGCAAGGCCACAGGCGCCCGGCGCGGCGACGTGCTCGCGCAGTTCCTCGTGGAGTCCGTGGCGATCTCGTTCGCGGGCTGCCTCGCGGGCCTCGCGCTGGGCCTGGCGACGGTGTGGGCCGCGACGCCGCTCATCCGCACGTGGGCCGAGATCCCGTTCCAGGCCGCGCTGACCCCGTCTACCGTCGCGGTCGTGCTGACGGTCGCGCTCGTGATCGGACTCGTCTTTGGCACCTACCCGGCGTGGCGTGCCGCCAAGCTCCCCCCTATCGAGGCACTGCGGCACGAGTGACGGGGAGGGGTGGGCGTGTGCAGGTATGAGTGTGTGGACGTGAGGGTCAGGCGCGCTCGCGCTCTGCCACCTCGCCTGCGCCGTCGCCGCCGAAGCCGTCGTCCGGTCCTGCGCCGAAGCCGCCGTGGACGACCTCGACTTCGTCCTCATCGCGCCGGAGGACCACCGTCTTGAAGCCGCGCTTGGCCTTGTACTCGATCATGGCGAGCGCGGGCACGAGGAGCATCAGCACGCCCGTGGCGAAGACGATCCCGAAGCCGAGGCTGGCGGCCATCGGGATGAGGAACTGCGCCTGGAGGCTCTGCTCGAACGTGATCGGGGCCACGCCCAGGAACGTCGTCACGGTGGTGAGGAGGATCGGGCGGAAGCGCTCCTTTGCGCCCTCGATGATCGCCTCGCGCATCTCGGCCCCGTTGCGCCTTCGCTCGTTGATGAAGTCGATCATGACGAGCGAGTCATTGACGACGACGCCCGAGAGGCCGATGATGCCGAAGAGGCTCAGGATGCCGACGGAGATGCCGAGAATGAGGTGCCCGATGAACGCGCCGATGATGCCGAACGGGATCGCCGCCATGATGACGAGCGGCTGGATGTAGCTGCGGAACGGGATTGCGATGAGCGCAAAGATCACGAGCAGCGCCAGCCCGAAGCCACGCCCGAGCGCTGCGCCGGACTCGGCCTGCTCCTGCTGCTCGCCACCGAAGTCGAAGACCAGCTGCGGGTAGTCGCGCTGGACGGCGGGCAGAATCTCGTTGCGGAGTTGCCCCGTGACCTCCTGGCCGGTCACGACGGCCGCGTCCACGTCGGCGGTGACCGTCACGACGCGCCGCCCGTCCTTGCGGTTGATCGACGAGGGCGCGGTGCCGAAGCTCGCCACGGCGACCTCGCGCAACGGTACCTGACCACCGTTCGGCACCTGGATGCGGTATTGCTCCACGTCGGCGATGGCGTCGCGCTCGTTCTCGGGGAGGCGGACGTAGACGCGCACGTCCTCCTGGCCACGCTGGACGCGCAGCGCCTCGTCGCCGAAGAACGCGGCGCGGACCTGCCCGGCCACGTCCTGGAGCGTGAGCCCGAGCGTGCGCGCGGCGGGCTTGAGGCGCACCTGCACCTCCTGGAGCCCCGCGTCGGCGTCGCTCTGGATGTCGAACACGCCGCTGAAGCGTCCCAGCTCGCCCTGCACGCGCGCCGTGATCTCGTTGAGCGTGGCGGCGTCGGGGTGCGACAGCTCGACCGCGACGGGCTCCCCGACTGAGATCAGGTTGGACGAGATCGTGAACGAGCGCGCCTCTGGGAGCGGCCCCACCTCGTCGCGCCAGAGCTGCTCGAAGCGGACGGCAGAGATTTCGCGCTCCTCGGCGGTGAGAAGCCGCAGGTTGATCGCCGCAAGGTTGGCCTGCGGCTGCCCGCCCGTCGCCCCGCCCGGCCCGCCATCGACGGCACCCTGCCCCACGGTCGTGTAGAGCGCCTCGAAGAGCGGCGCGGCGTCCTCGGGGCGGTCCTGCTCCAGCCGCTCCGCCACGCGGCGGCCCGCCTGCTCGATGCGCAGCGCCACGGCCTCCGTCTCCTCAATCGTTGTCCCGACCGGCATCTCCAGGCTCGCAATCACCACGTCGCCCTCCACGGCCGGGAAGAACTGCACCTT
>JBCDFO010000518.1:0-2887 GCA_039177895.1 Bacteroidota bacterium | reverse complement strand
TTCTGCCCGACGATGTACTTGTCGAGCGCCGCGACGATCTGACGCGGGGTGAGTTCTTCAGTCATGGGGATCGGAAATCGGTACGTCGGTGGGCGTAGGGACCGCTAGGTCGGTCGTGCGCTTACTCCGAAGAAGGCACCGCATCGGGGCCAGCGTCTGGAGCCGCAGCGCCTGCAGTCGTGTCCTCCTCTGACTCATCGCCTGTGTCGCGCTCGGCGAAGTCAGCGCGGACTTCCACGACGGCCGGATGCTCGTCGTTCACGATCAGCACGGTGTAGTCGTAGGGCATCCCGCGGCGGCGCTCCAGCCGGACCGCGCCGCACTCCTCGAGATCGCCGATGAGCGACTTCGGGTCGTGGTCGTCCATCTCACCGAGTTCTTCCGAGAGGCGGCGGAGTAGGGGCGTGAGGTAGATCTCGTCGTACTGGCCGAAGAACTCCTCGATGATCTCCAGCGCGTCGTAGTCGCGTTCGTTTGGCGGATCGGTGACCTCCGAGAACGTCGTCACTTCGCCTGCTGGAGCAGCGGTCTGGTTTTCCTCTTCGAGCAGGTCGAGGGTGTCGGCGCTGAGGAGCGTCTCTGCGTTGACTTGGGCCCCCATGCCGGTCTGTTCGAGCAGGCGGGCCGAAAGGTGGTCGCGGAAGGCCACAACGAGGACCCGCACGCCGCGCGCCTTCAGGGCCTGCACGATGGGTACGTAATCGCGGTCGCCCGAGACGAGGACGTAGGTACCGATGTCGAACCGCTCGCTCAGCCGGATGGCGTCGATGGCCATCTGGAGGTCCGACGTGTTGCGGTGCATCGTCGAGGGGACGAACTGCGGCTGGATGCCGTTGAGGTAGAGCGCGCGCTGCACGTGGCGTACATGCTCGTCGATGCCAGCGAAGTCAGCGTAGGCAAACCCACGTCCGATGTGGACCCCCTCGGCGTCGAGATGGCGGCGCAGGCCCTCGATGAGTTCGATGCTGGTGTCGCTTGGCGAGCCCGGGTGCGTGAGGCGATTCTTGAGGTAGTAGTAGAGGTTCTGGTAGTCGATGAGAACGGCCGCGGCCTTATTCACAGTCATAGCGGGTATCGATGGGAAACGATGGTCGGAGAAAGACAGGGAGGGGGCAGAAACTGGAGGATGCTTAGTCCTCGACAGCGTCGAGCTCAAGAATGGTGAGACGGTCGTTGGTGTAGATGCAGATGTCGGCGGCGATGCGGAGGCCTTCGTCCACGATCTCGCGAGCAGAGAGCCCGTCGGCGTGCTTCATGAGCGCGCGCGTCGCGGCGAGGGCGTACGGAGCTCCTGAGCCGATGGCGAGGATGTCGTCGTCGGGCTCGATGACGTCGCCGGTGCCAGAGATAAGTAGGAGCCGGTCCGGCGCAGCGACGGCGAGGAGCGCTTCCAGACGGCGAAGGTAGCGGTCCATGCGCCAGTCCTTGGCAAGCTCGACGGCCGCGCGCGCGAGGTTGCCGCCGTGCTGCTGGAGCTTCGCCTCGAAGCGCTCGAAAAGCGTGAAGGCGTCGGCGGTGGCCCCAGCGAACCCAGCCAGGATCTTGCCGCCGTGCAACGGGCGCACTTTCTGCGCCGTGTGCTTGAGGACGGTGTCCTTCATCGTCGCCTGGCCGTCCGAGCCGAGCGCGACGCGGCCGTTGTGCCGGACGCCGAGCACCGTCGTGGCGTGCAAGACCGACCCAGAGTTCGGGCCAAAAAGAGAAGACATGCGGAGGGCGTTGCGTGGAACAAGCGCGCGGCCCGCGAGCGCTGACTGCCGGAAGGACGCAGGCACGCGCAGGTGCCAGATGAAAGCGTCCGTGTGAAACCTGATCCGTTGAAAAAGGCGACTATCGACAGGAGCGCCCGCGATGATTGGCGGCGCGAAGAGTGCGAGTTTATCGAGGCCACCCGGCGAGAAGTTCCACGACGGCGTCCTGGGCCGCGTTGACCCGCCTGGTCGGCACGCTGTAGTGGTTGGCGAGGAGCGCGAAACCGATGGTCGAGCCGCCTGCCGTGGTCACGACGCCGACGAGCGCCCGCGCGCTGGTGATGAAGCCCGTTTTTGCACGGACGTTACCGCCTGCACGACCGGTCCGGAAGCGTCGCGCCAGCGTCCCATCGCGGCCACCTACCGGCAGCGAGTCAAAGAACGCCGCCCGCACGCCGGGCTCGGGGTGGGTGTGCATCGCGCGCAGCAGCGCGGTGAAGTCAGCGGGGCGGACGAGGTTCTGGTACGAGAGCCCCGAGCCGTCGCGCACCCGCACGCGGCTCGTGTCCACGCCTACGCGCCCGAGGAAGGCCCGCGTCGCGAGGGCGCCCGCCTGGAAGCTGCCGGGCTCGGGCGCATCGTCCTTCGCGGCCTCGGGGAGCACAGGGTAGATGCGCGCCCCGAGCGTCTTGAAGAGGTGCTCCGCCGCGAGGTTGTTGCTGCGCACGTTCACGTCGCGCGCGATCTCGACGAGTGTGGGGGAGCGGTGCGACGCCAGCGGTGTCAGCCGGGCGTAGTCGAACGCCTGGTCGGTGAACGCGTCCGCGTCAAACGCCTGCCCGTCCACGGCGATGCCCTGCGCCTCGAGGGTTTCGAGGAGGACCTGCGCGAAGTAGGCGGTCGGGTTACGCACCGCGATGGCCTCGAAGTCGCGCGCGCCCTCAGCGAGCGTACTCGACACCTGGATCGCATTCCCGGACAGGTCGCGCGCGTAGCCCTCGTCGTAGCGCGTCCCGGCGGGCCCCGTCATGCTCGTGTTCTCGACCGTGACGTACGGCGTCATCGCAGGCTCCCACGTGATGCGCGTCGGTCTCCCGGGCGTCGTCGCCTCGACGAGCAACTCGACCGTGCCCTCGTTGAAGTTGAGGCCACTCACCTCGGCGGCGTAGTAGAATGGGAGGTCGTCCCACGACCAC
>JBCDFO010000517.1:0-2913 GCA_039177895.1 Bacteroidota bacterium | reverse complement strand
GTGCCGCCCTGGAAGTCGATGCCCGTCTCGATCCCGCGCGTGAGCAGCGAGAGGACGGAGATGGTGAGGAGGATACCCGAGATGATGTATCCGATTTTCAGGTTGCCGACGATGTTGTAGTCGGCGTATTCGAAGAGTCGCATGATGCTTGGTTGTTGGTTCTTGGTGGATGGTTTCTGGTTGGCGATGCTGCGTCTGCGAACACCATCAACCATTCACCATCGACCAAAAACTGTAGAATCGAGCTTGGTTTACGTCGTGAGCGAGGCGGAGCGAGCCACCTCTGCACTCTCAGCCGAATGCCACCGTCCGGCGCTTCTCCGACACGAGGTAGTCGAAGAGGAGGCGCGTGACCACGATGGCGGTGAAGAGCGACGACATGATGCCGGCCATGAGCGTGACGGCGAAGCCCTGGATCGGGCCGACGCCGAAGCTGTAGAGGATGACGCCGGTCAGGAACGTGGTGATGTTGGCGTCGAGGATGGCCGAGAGGGCCTTGTCGTAGCCGCCTGAAATCGCCGATTTGAGCGTCTTGCCCGCGCGCATCTCTTCACGGATACGGTCGAAGATGATCACGTTGGCGTCGACCGCCATACCGATGGTCAGCACGATGCCGGCGATGCCTGGCAGCGTGAGCGTCGCGCCGAAGGCGGCGAGGATGCCGAACAGGAAGAGCACGTTCAGCAGCAGCGCCACATTCGCGATGAGGCCCGCCGTCTGGTAGTAGAACACCATGAACACGACCACGAGCAGGAAGCCGATGATGACCGACCAGGTACCCGCCGTGATCGACTTAGCGCCGAGGCTCGGGCCGACCGTGCGCTCCTCGATGATGTTGACCGGAGCCGGGAGCGCGCCCGACTTGAGCACGGTGACGATGTCCTGCGCCTCCTGGCGGCTCACGCCGTCGATGCGGGTCTGGCCGCCGGAGATCTTGCCACGCACGACGGGGTCGGAGTAGACCACGTTGTCGAGCACGACCGCGACCTGCTTGCCAACGTTCGCCCCGGTGATGCGGCTCCACTTCTGCGCGCCCTCAGCGTTCATGTCGAGCGACACTCCTGGGGCATTGGTGGCCGGGTCGAAGGCGATGCGCGAGTCGGTGAGCACGTCGCCCGTGAGTTCCACGCGGGTGCGGACGCCGAGCAATTCGAAGACGCCCTCGCCCTGCTCCGTCTCGGCGCGGGCTGAGGCGTTGTACATCAACTCGACGCCCTGCGGGAGCAGGTTGCGGACCGCAGGAGCTGTCACGAGCGCACGCACCTCGGCGGTGTCGCGCTCGGCGACGCGGGCGAAGACGGTGCCCTGGCCCGGCAGAATGAGGCTCTGGAGCGGGTTCACGGCCATCTCGGCCACCTCACCGGTCGCGGGGTCGGCCTCAGCGTCTCCCTCGAACAGATCGATGTCGGTGTCCGCGGCGTCAGCCGTAGCCTCGTCGCCAGCCGCATCCTCCGCAGCCGTCGTATCGGCAGGGGCCGCGGCGGCGTTGGCGGCCTGGGCCTGCTCTTCGTAGTAGGTGTAGATCCCCTGGGCCGCCTCCTGCAGCTCCTGCGGGTCGGCCATCAGGCGGAACTCGAGGCGCGCCGTACCACGGAGCAGGTCGCGCACGCGCTGCGGGTCGTCCACACCCGGAAGTTCGACGGCGACGCGGCTCTCGCCCTGCTTTTGGATCGAGGGCTCGGAGACGCCGAAGCGGTCGACGCGCTGGCGGATGATCGAGACAGCGCGCGTGACGGCGTCGGTCGCCTCCTCCTTGAGCACGACGAGCACTTCGTCGTTCTCGCTGCGGCGGCTGAGCGTCTCGCCGACGTTGCGGAAGTAGCGCGAAAGGCGCACCTCGGGGTCGACGCGCTGCAACTCCTCGTAGAAGATGTCGACCGTGTTGCCGTTGTCGCCCGCCTCGGTGCGCGCACGGGTGGCCGCGAGGGCCGTGGTGAACGTCTCGTCGCGGTTGGTGGCAAGCTCGCGGAGGAGGTTGTCGACGCCCACTTCGAGCATGACGTGCATGCCGCCCTGGAGGTCGAGGCCGAGGTTGAGCGCCTTGATCTTGGCGTCCTCGATGGCCTCGTAGTTGGCCTCGATGTATTCCTCGCGCTCGGTGTCCTGCAGTTCCTCGATCGTGTTCTCGTAGAGTTGGTTCTGGAGCGTCGGGAAGAGGTAGAAGAGCGACAGCGCGATGAACGCGAGGAGCGAAAAGATTTTAAATCCGTTGCCTTGCATGGGATTGGGATGCTGGATGGAAAGCAGCGCTCGCACCGACAGGCCACGCCGAGCGGGCACGGGCGAACGCAAAAGCTGGGGCACACTCGACCACCGAGTGCGCGGGGTAGGTCAGGGGGAGGGCACCGCGGCGGTCACGTCACAACAGGACGCATCAGCACGCAGCGCCAGGACACGGCGCTATGGCCCGAGGGGCTGCACGGCCGGGAAACGGTCCCGGTGACCAGGAAGCCCCACCGACTCGTCCACGATGGACGCCACGAGCAGCACCGCTGGCGCATGCGGCACCGAGGGCGTGGCTGCCAGCGTAGCGCGGGTGCCGAGCGTCGTCGTTGTGGGCGGAGCCGGGGCCATCCACGAATCGGCCAAGCCGAGCGTCGAGGCCGCGCCCATCTGCGAGGTGCCCAGCAATGAGCGCAGCACATCGGCCGGATCGGCGACAGTCGCGAGGTAGTCCACCAGGCGTTCGCCGCCGGGTGATGCCTTCAGCGCTGCGAGGAAGGCGTCCACGCGCGCATCGAACGTCGAGGCGTCGAGGTCAGAGGCGAGCGTGACGGCCTGCTCCACCGTGCCATCGGTGAGCGCCTGCTGCCACGCGTGGCGCGGGTGCGCCGGGGCAGCTACGGCCACCGTCCCCACCATGCTGCTCAGCAAGCCGAGCAGCACGCTCCCGACAACGAGCCGGGCTATCCG
>JBCDFO010000516.1:0-2920 GCA_039177895.1 Bacteroidota bacterium | reverse complement strand
GTCCTGCCGGTGCTGGGCGACGGTCTCGCGGAGATCGTCCTGGACAACCAGGACGCCGACTACGAGCCCGCCGCCGACTTCCCAGCGTCGGGGGTCACTGACGGTCACGTGGCGCTGCTCAACCGGCTCGTCGCGCTCGGCCCGGAAGCGCGCACCCGCATCGAGGCGCTGCTCTTCGAGCATTACCGGTTCTGCGCAGACGTTACCGACTACGGCGTCGTCAAAAACCCGATGGACGATCCGTTCGACCTCAAGACGCCTGCAGCCGCCTACGGCGAGGCTGGCTTCCGCGAGGTCATGCTCAGCGCCGACGGCCGCCTGGCGCGCTTCGTCTTCTACCCGATCTGGGAGGATGAGCACGGGTGTCTCCTCGCGTGGCAGGACGGCACCTGGAGCACCACCGACTGGTAGCCCGCACGGACGCCTCGGATCATCCCGGCGTCTCGCCCGTCCCACTGAGCGTGGCCCGTTCCGATAGCGCCTAGCTGACAAACGGGGCCACGACTCACTTCTCCTCGTTGCCCAACTGCGGCCTGTGCGCAGGCCGTCACCTCCTGGGCCTCACGCCGACCTCCTCGGCACGCCTCCCGCAACCGACCGGCGCTATGCACCGCCGCTGCGGAACGGCCCCCATCGCCCGTCCCCATGTCCGAGTCCCCGCACAACGGCGACGCCTCCAGCGCGTCGAACGGAGCCGCGTCCAACGGAGCCGCGTCCAACGGAGCCGCGTCCAACGGGACGCACGCGAACGGAGCGCACACGAACGGGCTTGGCACAAATGGCACCCACGCGAACGGGAGCGCGGGCGGCCGGGCGCGGGACCAGCGCGGCTTGCGCGAGCAGGCCATCGAGGCGTTCGGCATCCTCCAGCGCCGCGCCGACCGCGTGATCGCCCCCGAGCGGCTGCGCACGTTCCTGCAGTCGCGGCCGATCTCGTCGTTCGCGCTCTTCGAGCTGCTGGCCGAGTTCGCCCGCGCGCAGGGGCTCGTGGTGGTCCACCAGGACATCGCGCCCGACGAACTGCTCAACCGGGGCTTGGTGGACGACCTCGTGCTGCTCCCCGAGGGGGACATCGGCCTCGTGCTGGAGGTGAACACGTTCGCACGAAGCATCACGGTGCAGAACCTTGGGCCCGGTGCCCAGGAGCGCCACAACGTGGACCAGCTCGCCCGCGCCTACCCCGGCGAGATCCAGGTGCTCCACCTGCAGGGCCAAGCCCCGCGCTTCCTCGACGACGGCACGCACGCCCCGCCGCTCTACAGCGACCACGCCACCGACGTCGACCCGCACGACCGGCTTGACAACGCCCGGGAGACCTTCGAGAGCCTGCTGCGCCTCCTGAGCGACGAGCGCAGCGACATCGTCACCGTCACGATGTACGCCGTGATGGTGGCGCTCTTCTCGCTCACGATCCCGCTCGCCTCGCAGGGCATCATCGACGCGGTGTCGATGGGGACGTTCACCAACCAGATCGTCATCTTCTGCGTCGCGATCTCGCTGGGGCTGCTGCTCTACGGCATCTTTACGATGCTGCAGTACTACACGGTCGATGTGCTGCAGCGTCGCCTCTTCGCCGCGACGGGCCTGGAGATCGCCTACCGCATCCCGATGATGAAGCGGTCGGCGCTGGAGGGCGAGTACGGCCCCGCGCTGATGAACCGCTTCTTCGACGTCATCACGATGCAGAAGAGCCTCGCCAAGATGCTCATCGACGGGCTGTCGTATTCGCTCGTAGCGCTCGTGAGCCTGATTCTTTTGGGGCTCTACAGTCCGTTCTTCCTCGTCATCGGGCTGTTCGCGGTCCTCTTCACGCCGATCCTGATCTGGGGCCTCGGGCGCAACGCGCTCGACACGAGCTTCCGGGAGTCGAGCACGAAGTACGCGATGGCGCACTGGCTCGAAGACCTCTCGCGCTGTCACCAGAGCTTCAAGCTCAACGGCGCCACCTCGTACGTCCACGCCCGCACGGACCGCCTCGCAGCGCGCTACGTCCGGACGCGCGGCGACCACTTCCGCATCTTCGGGCGCCAGCTCGCCAGCGCGGCCATCTTCCGGGCGCTCGTGGTCGGCATCGCGCTCGGCATCGGCGGCTACCTCGTCACGCGCGGCGACATCACGCTCGGGCAGTTCGTGGCCGCCGAGCTCGTCATCGTCTCGCTCACGGGGGCCGGATTCAACCTCGTCAAGCTCTTCGACCAGGCGTACGACCTGCTCACGGCGATCAGCAAGATCCTGCACATCACCGACAAGCCGCTCGAAGCGGTCGGCGGCGAGCCGATGCCTGCAGGGACGGGCCCCGCGACGATCGAGCTGCGCGGCGTCACCGTCGGCTACGGCAGCCGCCCGGCGCTCCGGGACGTCTCGTTCCGTGCCGAGGCGGGCACACACGTGAGCATCGTGGGCGTCGGCGGGGCCGGGAAGTCGACGCTCTCGCGCACGCTCGTTCGCCTCCACAAGCCCGAGAGCGGCCGCATCACCTTCGACGGGCACGACATCCGCCGCCTCGACCTGAAGGCCTACCGCCGGGACATCGGCATGGCGCTCTCCACCGACGAGCTGTTCAAGGGCACGCTGCAGGACAACATCACGATGGGCCGGCCCTTCACCTACCCGGAGATGCAGCAGGCGCTCTACATGGCCGACCTGGAGGACAACGTGCTGGGGCTGCGCGACGGCCTCAACACGGCGGTCACCTCAGCGGGGCTAGAGTTCGCCCAGGGCTTCGTGCGCCGCATCATGATCGCCCGCGCCCTGATCGGCGAGCCGCGCGTGCTCATCCTCGACGAGGCGTTCAACGGCATTGAGGAGCCGGTCAAGCAGAAGCTCATGGACCGCATCTACACCCACCAGGCCTGGACGCTCATCACCGTCACCGACGACGACCCCGAGACGGTCGAGCGGGCCGACCACGTGATCGTGC
>JBCDFO010000515.1:0-2921 GCA_039177895.1 Bacteroidota bacterium | reverse complement strand
TCGCGCAGGGTGAGCAGGAGAAGACCAACCATGAGTGTTGCGGTGGGGCCGTGCGGCTGTGTTGCGGTGGGTGCAAAGGAAGCGTGATGGCGGTCGGGAGAGTACGGCCGCACAGCACAACCGCCGCACGGCAACACGCAGCTACCTCGTCACTCCGTCACGACCTCGATGAAGTAGTCCTCCAGCGACTGCTTGAGCGGCTGCACGGCCTCGATCTCGACCCCGGCGGCGCGAAGGCGGTCGAGCAGGGTGTTGAGGTGCGTGCGGTCGTCGACGTGAAGGAGATGCGTGGTGAGGCCCGCGGCGGGCGGCTCGTCGCTGGGGTGGAGCACGCCGGCAAGGTCGGTGCGGAGCGCATCGGGGAGCGGGGTCGCGCGGAGGCGGAAGCGGCGGGCCTGCGTCGTGAGGTCGTCCACGGTGCCGAGGCAGGCGAGCGTCCCGTCCTTCAGTATGGCGACCTGCGTGCAGACTTGCTCGACCTCGCTGAGCAGGTGCGAGTTCAGAAAGATGGTGATGCCGTCCCGGCCGAGGTCGAGCAGGAGGTCGCGGATCTCGCGGCGGCCGACGGGGTCCACGCCGTCGGTGGGCTCGTCGAGGAAGAGCAGCGCGGGCTCGTGGAGCAGCGCCTGCGCGATGCCGAGGCGTTGCATCATGCCCTTCGAGAACGTCTTGATGCGGCGGTCGGCGGCCTTCGTGAGCCGGACGCGCGCCAGCAGGGCATCGGCGCGGGACCGGCGCGCGGTCGTGTTCGAGACTCCCGACATGCGCCCGTAGAGGTCGAGGGCCTGCCGCGCGGTGAGGTAGTCCGGGAAGCGGTGGTTCTCTGGGAGGAAGCCGACGCGCCGCCTGGCCTCCGCGTCGCGGATGTCGGTGCCGAGCAGCGCCGCCGTGCCCGCCGTGGGATGCGCGATGCCGAGGAGCAGCTTCACGAGCGTCGTCTTGCCCGCGCCGTTGGGGCCGAGCAGCCCGAAGATGCTGCCCGAAGGGACTGAGAGGTCGAGGGGTTTGAGGGCCTCGACGCGCTGGCCGAAGCGGCCGCCGTAGGTCTTAGCGAGGCCAGCCGTTTCGATGGCAGGGGTGGTCACGGGTCGCAGGTCGAGGGTCGCAGGTCGGGGCGGCCCGAACCTACGGCAGCCAGAGCGGAAGGATGCGGCCAGCACGGAGCGCGTGGCACCGTACAGAAGTGCGAGGTTCGAAGTGCGAAGTCGGGACGGTGGCGCGTTGCGCAACCGCGCGTCGACCCACGACCTATGACCGATCCGAGAGCGCCGCGATGCCGGGGAGCGTCTGGCCTTCGAGCAGTTCAAGCATCGCGCCGCCGCCGGTCGAGACGTGACTCACGTCGTCGTCGAGGTGAGCCTGCGAGATGGCCGCCACCGAGTCGCCGCCGCCGACGACTGTGACGGCGTTGCGCTTGTTGGTCGCCTGCGCGAGCGCCTTCGCCACGGATAGGGTGCCGCTCGCGAAGTTGGGCATCTCGAAGACGCCCATCGGGCCGTTCCAGATGACCGTCTTGGCCTCGGCGAGGACGGCCTCGTAGCGCTGCACCGTCTTCGGACCGATGTCGAGGCCCATCCAGCCATCGGGGATGTCGCCCGCGACGGTCTTGCGCGCGGCGTCGTTGGCGAAGGCATCCGCGATCACGTGGTCGGTCGGGATCAGAAGCGTGTCGGGGTGCGCTTCGAGCAGGCCCTGAGCGCGCTCCACCCAGTCCTCCTCCACGAGTGAGGTGCCGGTCGTGTGGCCCTGGGCGCGGAGGAACGTGTAGGCCATCGCGCCGCCGATGAGCAGCGTGTCCACCTTCGCGACGAGCGCCTCGATCACGCCGATCTTGTCGGACACCTTCGCGCCGCCGAGGAGAGCCACGAACGGGCGGTCGGGGTCAGCGAGGGCGTCGGACAGAAACTCGACCTCCTTGGCGAGCAGCAGGCCCATCGCCGCGCGCCCGCCTTTGGCCTCCATCGCCTCGGCTACGCCCGTCGTGGAGGCGTGCGCCCGGTGCGCCGAGCCAAAAGCGTCGTTGACGAACTCGTCGCCGAGCTTCGCCATCTGCGCCGCGAGGTCGGCGTCGTTCTTCTTCTCGCCCGCGAGGAAGCGCGTGTTCTCCAGCAGCACGATGCTGCCCTCCGGGGCGCCCGCCACGCACGCCTCGGCCTCTGGTCCGACCGTGCTCGTGCAAAACACGACACGGGTGCCGGGCAGCAGCTCGTCGAGGTGGGCGGCGACGGCCTGCAGGCTGTAGGCCGGATCCGGCTCGCCCTTCGGACGCCCGAGGTGGCTCATGAGCACCGGCGTCGCCCCCGCGTCCAAGAGCGTGCGGAGGGTCGGGATAGCCGCGCGCACACGGGTATCGTCGGCGACCTGCCCGTGGTCGTTGAGCGGGACGTTGAAGTCCACGCGGACGAGCACGCGCTTGCCCGCGAGGTCGAGGTCGGAGAGGGCGAGCTTCATGGTCACGAACCGGAGAGAGGGGGAAACGGGGAGTCGGGGAGGGGGACGAGGAATCATCGGCTCCTCGCCTCCCCGGTTCCCCGTCTCGTTACGCGAGGCCGCTGAGTTCGGCGAACTTCTTGGCGACGTCCACGGTGCGGTTGGAGTAGCCCCACTCGTTGTCGTACCAGCCGACGACCTTCACGAGGGTCCCGTCGGCCTGCGTCGAGAGGCTATCCACGATGCACGAGTGCGGGTTGTGGACGATGTCGATGGAGACGAGCGGCTCCGTGCTGAACTCCATGATGCCCTTGAGCGGGCCGTCGGCGGCGGCCTTCAGCGCAGCGTTGACGTCCTCGACGCTGGCCTCCGTCTTGAGGATAGCCGTGAGGTCCGTGAGCGAGCCGTCGGGCGTCGGGACGCGGAGCGCGAAGCCGTCGAGCTTGCCTTGAAGGTGCGGGAGCACGAGGCCGACGGCCTTGGCGGCACCG
>JBCDFO010000514.1:0-2952 GCA_039177895.1 Bacteroidota bacterium | reverse complement strand
CAATCAACGCTCAAATCCCACGAACCCATGAAACTCGCCGAGGCGCTCATCCTACGCGCCGACCTCCAGAAGCGGCTGGCCCAGCTCCGTCAGCGCGTGATGCAGAACGTCAAGACCCAGGAGGGCGATGCGCCTGCCGAGAACCCGACCGCGCTGATCGCGGAGTTCGAGGCGGGGGCCGCCGATCTTCAGGACCTCATTGCCCGGATCAACCGCACGAACCTCGCCGTCGCCATCGAGGCGGGCCAGACGATGACCGACGCCCTTGCCGAACGCGACGTGCTGCGGCTCCGCACGGCGCTCTACCGCGATGCGGCCACCGAAGCCACGCAGACCCGCGACCGCTACACGAGGACCGAGGTGAAGTATGTCCGCGCCATCGACGTTGCAAAAGCGCGTGAGCAGGCTGATGCCCTCTCGAAGGCGCTGCGGACGCTCGGCGCGCAGATCCAGGCGGCAAACTGGCAGCACGACCTGATCGAGTAGCTTACCACATCACCGGACGTCGGTAGCCGACGGCAGAAGCGAGCACAACCCCTGGTCGGGGGCAATCGACCACCAACCGGGATCACCTTCCGGCTCCAGCGCTCGGGGCAGCGCGCTCAACCACCGCGTACGCCCAGCACCGCGCACAACCGCACCGCGCATTGCGCACCGTGCATCACCACGTGCTGATCTGTCAACGGCGAGGGCGGGTACGGGGACCGTCCGGTGGTTCTCGCTCCGACAGGCTCAGCCTTGATGACAGCGGGCTCACATGAGCGTGCTGCTCCACACGACGCTGCCAAGCCCGACGGCCAGCAGCACCAGTTTGAACAGCCAACCTAGTGCTGTGAGGAGGTAGACATGGCGGGTGCGCCGCTCGCCCTCGAACGGTACGTAGTCACGGCGGACCAGGCCCAGGCTGATGAGCGCCCGCTCGGACGCGACGTCGTGGGCGACGCGCACGTCGGTGACGTACGACGCAGGGATGCCGCGCAGCGCGTTGAGGACGGCAGGGTAGATAAGCCACCGGCTAGCGACTACAGCGATCCCGATGCCGAGCAGCGCTGGGATCGCCTCCACGGTGCGGGAGGCTGGAGCAACGACTAGGAACGCGACCGTGAGAAGTAGCGCAGCCAGCGCAGTGGGCCACTGGGCGGCGCTGCTAGGGGCCGTACGGGCGGACCGGCGACGTGCGTCCACCAGCGCGTGAGCGACGTGGAAGACTACGCACACCGCCAGCAAGGCGGCGGCCAGGAGCATAACATGGGGGAGCATGGCGGGAGTCAGCAAGTGTACTGGCATCGCGCCCGTTAGAGCAACTGGTATGCCAGACCTAGCTGGGAAGTCACAGCCACATCCGTACTGGGTCTGAGCAAATACCCTACAGGACACGAATGACACAACGACCACAGCAGTCTGAACGGCACGACCGCGAGCAGTATTTCTTCGACGTCGCCACCCGCGATGCTCTCGTCGAAGCCCTGGTGGACTACGACCACGTCTGCTGCCTCTGCGCACCGACGCTCGCGGAAGCCCTGGCTAAGCGCGGGCAGCAGGCCACACTCCTTGACCTCGACGAGCGCTTTGCGCACGTGGCAGGCTTCCGGCGGTACGACCTCACTCGCCCCGACTGGATCGAGACGCAGTTCGACGTGATCGTGAGCGATCCGCCATTTTTCACGGTGTCGCTCACGCAACTGCACCGCGCCCTCGCGATGCTTGCGCACCATCGTGTCGAGATGCCGGTGCTGGTGGCGTACCTCACCCGTCGCGACCGGAAGCTCCTGACCACGTTCGCTGCCCTTGGCTTTTGCCCCACCGGATTCTTCCCGTCGTACGCGACCGTCGCCGACACGGAGAAGAACGAGATCCAGTTCTACGGCACCGCACCGCTTCCGGAGCGCGGCAGCAGCGCCTGGATGGACCGCGTGGCGAAGCGCACGAGCAAGTTCTTGAGCCTCGTCCTCCGTCACGACCCGGACCGCATCGGCATCACGCTGGGGGCGGGTGGCTGGACGGGTACGGAGGCCTTGCTCCGAGCCGCCAACCAGCACGGCGTGGCGCTCAATCGGGCGCTGCTGGAGCACGTCGTCGCGACGAATGCAAAGCAGCGGTTCGCCCTCAGCGACGACGGCGCGCGTATTCGGGCCAACCAGGGGCACTCCGTCCAGATCGACCTCGGCCTCACGCCCGTTGCGCCGCCAGCCGTGCTCTTCCATGGCACCGCGCGCAAGAACCTCGCGTCGATCCATGCTCAGGGCCTAGTCCGGAGGCAGCGGCACCACGTCCACCTTTCCGCCGACGAAGCCACTGCGCGGACAGTTGGGCAGCGGCACGGCACGCCGGTCGTGCTGCGCGTCGAAGCTGCGCGGATGCACGGTGACGGGCACGTCTTCTACCGCTCTGACAACGGCGTCTGGTTGACGGAGGCTGTGCCGCCCACCTACCTCACTCTACCCGACGGCTCTCCTCCTCCGAGGCCGTAGCGCGTGCCTGCGCGCCAGGTCCAGCCCCGAGCGGCCGTGTGTAGGTCAGCCGGAGAGTGCGCTGCGAGAAGTCGAAGAGGCCCTCCGCATAGAACGGCACAGCGTCATCGCGCTGGGTAGACGCGAACTCGACCGAGTCGAACACGTCGTCCACGGCTAGCGTGAGCGAGCCGGGCAGGCCAGGGAGGTCGCGCTGCAGCCCGAGGTTGAGGCCCCACACCGGTTCGAACTCAATGGCACCGAAGAGGCCGGCGCTCTGATAGAACGCGCTCGCTTCGAGTGAGAAATCGACGGGGAGGCGCACGTTGTGGGTCGTGCTGAGCCCGTACGAGGTTTGTGAGGCTTCGAAAGCGCCCGCATCGCGATCCCCCTCGATGGAGAGCCACGTCACGGTGGCCGTGTTCTGCGTAGTCCACCACGAGAGCAACTCGACGGGCGCGGCCAGCAAGGCCGTCGCGGTACGCTGCCGGTCGAAGTTGGT
>JBCDFO010000513.1:0-2957 GCA_039177895.1 Bacteroidota bacterium | reverse complement strand
TGGCGCTGCGTGGCCGGGTCGAGGTCGGAGCCGAACTTGGCGAAGGCCTCCAGCTCGCGGTACTGCGCGAGGTCGAGGCGGAGCGTACCAGCGACCTTCTTCATCGCCTTGATCTGCGCGTTACCACCCACGCGCGACACCGAGATGCCGACGTTGATGGCCGGGCGCACACCCGCGTTGAAGAGGTTCGACTCGAGGTAGATCTGACCGTCCGTGATCGAGATCACGTTGGTCGGGATGTAGGCCGATACGTCGCCCGCCTGCGTCTCGATGACCGGGAGCGCCGTGAGTGAACCGCCGCCCTTGACCTTGCCCTGGAGGCTGTCCGGGAGGTCGTTCATCTGGCCAGCGATCTCGTCGGACGCCGTGATCTTGGCGGCGCGCTCCAGGAGGCGGCTGTGGAGGTAGAAGACGTCACCCGGGTAGGCTTCGCGGCCCGGCGGGCGGCGGAGCAGCAGCGACACCTCGCGGTAGGCCACGGCCTGCTTCGAGAGGTCATCGTAGACGACGAGCGCGTGGCGGCCGGTGTCGCGGAAGAACTCACCGATGCACGCGCCAGCGAAGGGCGCGATGAACTGGAGCGGTGCCGGGCTCGACGCGGGGGCGTTGACGATGACGGTGTAGTCCATCGCGCCGTTGGCTTCGAGCGCGCGCTGCACCTGGGCCACCGTGGAGGCCTTCTGGCCGACGGCGACGTAGACGCAGAAGACCGGGCTTCCGCCCTCTTCGTGCGTCTGCTTCTGGTTGATGATCGTGTCGATCAGGACCGCCGTCTTACCGGTCTGGCGGTCGCCGATGACGAGCTCACGCTGGCCACGGCCGATCGGGATCATCGCGTCGATCGACTTGATACCGGTCTGCAGCGGCTCGGTGACCGGCTCGCGGTAGATCACGCCCGGCGCCTTGCGCTCAAGCGGTATCTCCAGGAGGTCGCCCGTGATGGGGCCGCGGCCGTCGACGGCGTTGCCGAGCGGGTCGATCACGCGACCGAGCATGCCCTCACCGACGCTGATCGAGGCGATGCGGCCGGTGCGCTTGGCCTCGTGACCCTCCTTCACCTGGTCGACTTCGCCGAAGAGCACGGCGCCGACGTTGTCCTCTTCGAGGTTGAGCACCATCCCGGTGACGCCCGTTTCGGTGAACTCGATCAGCTCACCAGCCTGGACGTTCGAGAGGCCATAGAGGCGCGCGATACCGTCGCCGACCTGGAGGACGGTGCCGACCTCGTAGACGTCGGTTTCGCTGGAAAAGCCGCCCAGCTCTTCGCGGAGGACAGCAGTGACTTCGTCCGGTCGAATCGTAGCCATAGGGGGAAGGGGTGTTGCAGTGGTTCAGTGTTGCCGTTTTGCCGTGGTCTTACATCGACTATCGCACTGCAAAACGGCAGCACGGCAAAACTGAAACACGCTTTAGTTCATCGATACGTAGGCGCGCTGGGCGAACTGGTCGCGGAGCTGCGCGAGCTGGTGACGGACGGAGCCGTCATAGACCTGGTCGCCGATGCGGACGACGATGCCGCCCATCAGGGCTTCGTCCACGCGGACCTGGAGGCGCACCTTCTTGCCGGTGCGCTGCTGGAGCGTCTTGGTGAGGGCCTCGGTCTCCTTTGACGACAGGGGCATTGCGGAGCGCACGTCGGCTTCGACGACGCCGTTGACTTCGTCGCGGAGGGCCTGGTAGGCGTCGAGCACCTCGGGGAGCAGTCCGTCGCGGTCCTTCTGGACGAGCAGCTTCACGAAGTCGAGCGTGAGTGGCTGCACGTTGCCCTTCAGGAGTTTCTCGACGACGACCGTCTTCTTGTCGTTCGGGATGACGGGGCTCTCGAAGAGGAGCAGCAGGTCGCGGGAGTCGGCGAGGCTGGTGCGGAGGTCGCGCACGTCGGCGTCGATCTTCGTGACCGACCCGGCCTGGTCAGCCTCCTGGTAGAGCGCCTGCGCGTAGCGTCGAGCGACGGGGTTCATAGGGGGTGGTTGTTGGTAGATGGTTGTTGGTTGTCGGTGGACAGAAACCATCCACCAATCACCATAAACCAACCACTAGTTCTTCGGCATTTCGGTGAGGAAGGCATCGACCAGCTTCTGCTGGCGGCTGGCGTCGAGGTTCTCGCGGAGGATCTTCTCCGCCGCCCCGATGGCGAGCCCGGCGACTTCCTGGCGCAGTTCGCCAATGGCGCGCTGCTTCTCATTCTCGATGTCCTTCTTGGCCTGCTCCTGCATGCGCGCGATCTCGGCCTTGGTTTTGTCGGCTTCGCGCTCGCGGAGGGCCTGGGCGTCGTCGCGGGCCTCAGCGAGGATGCGCTGGGCTTCGCGCTCGGCCTCACGACGCTGCTTCTCGTTGTCGGCCTGCATGGCCTTCGCTTCAGCGAGTGCCTTCTCAGCGCGCGTGATGGACTCTTCGATGGTGGCCTCACGCTCACGGAGCGCCGACGTGATCGGCCCCCAGGCGTACTTGCCCACGATGAAGAGGAAAATGGAAAACGCGATGACGATCCAGAAGATCAGCCCGGCGTTCGGGGAGAGCAGTCCACCAGCAGCGAAGACGGTCGCAATCATCGGAACGAGGTCAAAACAGGGGATGGGGTGAGGCGGGTGAGCGGCGAGCCGAGGCTGTCTCGACTCGCCGCTCCCACACTCGCGTTGGGGTCCTCAGTCGCGCTAGCTTACTTGAGCGCGACGAGGATGCAGACGACGAGGCCGAAGAGCGCCACACCCTCGATGAGGGCGGCTGCGATAATCATCGTCGTACGAATGTCGCCCGAGGCTTCAGGCTGACGGGCCGTGCCTTCGAGGGCAGAGCCAGCAAGGCGGCCGATGCCAATGCCGGCACCGATGGCAACGAGACCGGCGCCGATGGCAGCACCGAGGTAGGCAAATGCGAGTCCTTCCATTGTTGGGGTAGGGGGTTTGAGGGATCAGGGTGACAAACGCGAGCGCGATGCCCGCTGAGGTATTCGTGGG
>JBCDFO010000512.1:0-2959 GCA_039177895.1 Bacteroidota bacterium | reverse complement strand
GGTGAAGGCGGCGGCGCGGGAGTACCTCATCTTCTACGCCAAGCTCACCCCGACCGTCTACACGACCGTGACCGACTTCGGCGTGCAGCTCACGCTGCGCTACATCGAGGCGCCGCGGCGGGTGCGCGGCAGCGAGCAGGCCATCTGGGAAGCCCTCCTCGACGCCCTGGCCACGCGCGACGACATCGACCTTGCCTACCCGACCTACCGCACCTACTTCAACGCGACCGAGGGCAAGCCCGGCGCGCGTGTCGAGTTGCCGGGCCTCGGGAGCGCGTCCGCGACCGACGGCTAATACCGTTTACGGATAACGACCATGCAAACTACCCTTGTAGTCATCCCCGCGCAGATGGGGATCCATGCGGTGCACCGTATAGATCCCGGATCAAGTCCGGGATGACAGAGGTGAAAGAATCGAGGTAGTGCACTCCATTTCTCCGTATTTGGTACCGGAGTCCCTAAACGAAACGCCGCCGCTCGCCGGGGGGACAGGCGAACGGCGACGTAGGGGGGTGAAACGGAGGAGCGGGCTCGCCGAGACGGCGCGCTAGCGGGCCACCGTCAGCGGGCCACGGTCACGCGGCGCACCTCGGAGAACGTCCGGCCCTGGGCGCGGATGACGTAGAGGCCACTCGGCAGATCCGCCGCGTCGAGCGTGAGGGCGCGCGCCTGGTCGGCCTGCATTGCCCCGTCGAAGAGGGTCGCCACGCGGCGGCCGAGCGCGTCATAGACGGCCACCTCCACCGGCTGCGCCTGCGCGACGGCCAGCGAGAACGTAGCCTGGTCTGCGAACGGGTTCGGGTAGGCCGCCGAGAGCGTGTGCGTGCCCGCCACGCCGAGGGCTAGCTCGACCTCCGGGCTGTACTCGAACGCGCCGTCGAAGTCGACCTGGCGGAGGCGGAACGTGTAGGTCCCGGCGTCGAGGGCATTGGTGGTAAAGCGGTAGGTCTGCGCCTCCGTCGTTGTGCCCGCGCCGCCCACGAAGCCGACAGCCTGGAAGTCGCTCGCGGTAGCGCGGAGTTCGATGTCGAAGCCCGCGTTGTTGGTCTCGGACGAGGTCGCCCACGTCAGGACGACGCGGTCGCCGTCGCGCTGCGCCTCGAACGCGGTCAGCTCGACCGGTAGGGCGCTCGACGTCGTGGCCTGCGTGCCTGGTAGCGCCGTGAAGTCAGGCGACGCCCCAAAGTTGTTCGAACCATTGCCAGGCACTTCCGGGATCACATCCGATGAGAAGAAGCTGCCATCGGGGTTAGCGTAGGCCACGAACAGTTGAAAGAGTTCGGCTGCGCTGGAGCGCGTGATAGGGCCGGCTACGCCCAGGTCCGCCAGTTCGAGCTTAATCTCGAAGCCGCGATTGCCGGGGTTGTCGGCGAGGATACCGGTGTGCTCGTAGGCAAACGACGCGCCCTCGAACGCGTTGCCTGCGTCGGGTGAGGAGGCACTGCCGTCCACGGCCAGTGCGCCGAGAAACACGTCGGCAGCACTGGTGCCTGCATACGAGACGACGTTGATGAAGCCCGTATCAGGGTCGCCGCCGTGGGTAAGACGAATGCCCCATTCCGTTGTTGGCAGGTCGAGGGTGGGCGTGGCTTGCTCGAAGCCGCCAAACGAGCTAGGCAGCGCCGTACCCGTCGGCGTGCCGGTGGTCTGGCTGTCGATGTCGAGCCAGATGTAGAGACTGTTGAAGTTGCTCTCAGTCGTGCCGCCGACGTAGATGTAGAGGTCAGTGGCGTCGGCGAAGGCCTTGAGTTCGATCAGGCCCCAGTCGCCGAAGCCCTGGCCTTGGGTGTAAGTCCCAAGGGGAAGGTAGTCAGGGTCGTCGCCGATGCCGTCGATGGTCGGCTGGGCGAGGGCCGGAGCGGCGAAGAGGAGCGCGCAGAGCGCGGCTGCGAGAATTGTAGTGGCAAGGCGCATGGACGCACAGGCTAGTTGAGGGAGGAAGCTGAAAGCGCTTTCATTTTACGCAGCGCATAGGAGGCTGCGCAAGGACGTCCCGTCAATTCGAAACGCGGCTCATTCGGAACCGTGCCGTGACGATGCGCGCCAGCAATGCGACCCGGTGCGAACCCGGAACGACCCTTCCGGGCGGTGTAGGGATCTGCCTAAGGCCTGCGCTTGACGCGGGCTGTAGATTCACGCTGTCCCTCCCCGTTGCTCTCTGTGCCCGATGGTGTCCACCCGCCCTGTCTGGGACCAACCGTCTTCGCTTCCCCCCTGGCTCGCCTGGTGTTGCGGGGCACCCATACGTGGATCCGTACTGGCGCTCGGGCTGGCGCTGGGGCCTGCGCTGCTGGGGCCGACAGCGCTGGCGCAGAACACCAACGACGCCGCGGGCTCGTTTCGCGAGGTCGTCCTCACCGGTGCTGACGTACCGCGGCTGCTCGGCACCGCCCCAGACCGCGTCGCCGCGTTCGCCTACGACGGCGGCTGGACCCCCATTCCCGTGCAGGTCGACGAGCGCGAGCGGCTCGACCTCGGCGTGGCCTTCGACGGGCGCAATGCGGAGCGGTGCGACACCTCCAGCGGCGGCTTCTGCTTTGAGGAGGACGGCAGCGGCGTCACCGTCCTCGAATACACCGGCACCGACGCCACCGGTCTCGAAACCCTCATCGGCCCCGACAGCGACCCAACATTTGACGCCGACGACGAGGTCGTGTTCATGCAGCGGTTCGCGGGCCAAGCCGCCCCGGAGAACGCCGCGCCCGACGGGGCCGACTCGACCACCCGAACCTCCATCCAGCTGAGCGGCGGGCGCTACGTCTACCTCTTCGCCGTCCCGACGGGCTCTGTCCCACGCTCACCCCGACGGCTTGTCTCACTCGACGCCGTGCTCCTCAACGGAGCCTTCCCCGAGGACTACGACTTCAGCGGCATGACTGCGAGCGGGGCAGGCTCTGGCAACACGCTCGGCTCGAACCCCGAGGCCACGACCATCGAGACAGCGCACTACCGGCTCGGC
>JBCDFO010000511.1:0-2970 GCA_039177895.1 Bacteroidota bacterium | reverse complement strand
GTTGGGGCTCGTGCCGCGCGCTACGGGCACGGAGCCCCCGGGTTACGCCGCCTGCATCACGCAGTCACGGGCGCGTGCTCGGCCAGGAGCGCGGCGAGGTCGCGGTCCACGAGCTGCCACGCGGCCGTCTCGGTCGTCCAGTCGGCGAACTGCTGCTTGGCGAGCGCTGGGTCCACGCCGCTGTCCAGGATCGCGCGCACCTGCGCCTGCGCCTCAGCCGGGCGGGGGCCCCACGTGAACAGCTCAGTCCCGTCACCGTCGAACGCGACCAGCTTGGGGATGCTGTGGCTGCCGTTGGTGTGGTAGCGCTCGATGAGGTCCGTGTGCTCGTCGCGCAGCAGCACCCGGAGCGCGACGTGCGGGCTCAGCGCCGCCGCCTCGGCGATCACTGGGAGGTTGAACGCGGCGTCGCCGCACCATGCCTCGGTGAGCACGAGCCACGTCTGCGGGGCCTCGATCCCAGCGAGCGCCGTGCGGAGCGCGTCCGAGGGCGCGTAGGCCGCGTGGACATGGGCCGTGCGCTCGGCGTTGTACTTCCGGTAGAAGTGGTACTTCCGGGCCTCCTTGTCGAGACCCTTGAGGGACTGCGTGAGTTGGTCGGCCCACTGCGCCCGGTAGGCGTCGTAGGGCAGGCCGTCGCGGTGGATGCGGTCGAGAAGGGTCATTGGAGCAGGAGTCGAAGTGGAACGATCAGTCTGAAATGCAGAGTCGCTGAAAGGCTCATCTCTTACGCCGAAGGCCCGCCCGAGAGCCAGGCGGCGGCGACTTCGACGGCGTTCCACATTCGCGCGGCTCGTTCCAGCACGCTGGTCACGCTAGAGTGCTGTGGTGAGGTGGTGTCGCCCCGTGACGCTCCCTTCGCACTTCTGATACCAGATACGAGGAAGTTCTGTGTATTGCTTGCTTCTCCCTCCTTTGTCATCCCGGACTTGATCCGGGATCTATACGATGCACCGTATGGATTCCCGCTTTCGCGGGAATGACTCTGAAGAGAGTTTGCACGGCTGTTTCTCGGAAATGGTATGACTTCGCACTTCTCCCTTCTGACGTCCTGCTCGTCACGCCATCTCGTCACGCAGCTGGTCCAGGTGGGTGCGCATGAGCGCGGTGCGGCGCTCGGCCTCGGTGCGGCCCGCCTCGGTCTGCATCGTGTCGGCGAGGCGGAGGAGCTTCACGAAGTAGTGGTCGAGCGCGTAGGTGCGGTCGTCGAGCGGGCGGTCGTCGGCGAAGGGGTCGTCCTCGTGGGCGAGGGTGAGTCCCAGCGCGCCGCCGACGAGCCACGCCCGCGCGATGCCGATGGCCCCGAGCGCGTCGAGCCGGTCGGCGTCCTGCACCACCTTCGCCTCGACGGTCTCGGGCGCGATGCCTGCCGAGAAGCTGTGCGCCTCGATGGCGTGCGCGATGCCCGGCAGCGCCTCGTGCGGATAGCCCTCCGCCTGGAGAAACGCCGTCGCCGCCTCCGCCGCCAGCCGCGATGCCTGCTTCCGACGCGGGTCGTCCTTCGCGATCAGCGCGCAATCGTGCAGCCACGCCGCAGGCAAGACGATGTCGAGGCGCGCGCCCTCGGCCTGGCCGAGCACCTGCGCCATGCGCACGACGCGGCGGATATGGCCGAGCCCGTGCCCGCCATCCGGGGCGGGTGGCTGCTGGCGGAGGAAGCGCTCGAAGCGAGGTAGCCAGTGTGCGGCGTCGATAGGCATATCAGGAGAGAGACGGGGGCGCCTCCGGGAAGGCGGGCGCGTAGTAGTCGCGGTACCACTGTGCTTGCGAGGCAGCGTCGATGGCACCGTGGGGCGGGAACGCCGTGTACTTGTGCGTTGGGTCGAAGCGGACGTGCAGCCAGGGGACGCCGTGCCCGTGGATGTTGCACCAAACGGCCTGCTCGCTATCGATGGCGTGCGCCGCGTAGGTCCCGACGGCGCGCCAGAAGGCATGGGTTTCCGCAGGCGAGGCGGTCCGGCAGTACGCGGCGAGGTGCCCGTAGGCCCCGCGCGCGGCCGGCACCACGAGATGGGACGTCCCGCCGAGGTTCGCGAACGACGCCACGTGCTCGTCCGGCGTGAGGGCATCCAGGTAGGTCTGATAGGCGGAGGCGTCCGCCGCCGGGAAGCGCGACGGGACGAGCACCGCGAAAAACGCGTGGTGCCGCGTGCTCGGGTGGATCGGGACCGGCTTCCACATGTGCGCAAACGGGGTCGCCCAGGCCGCATTCCAGATGAACCGGAACGCGGGTGCCTCCGCGAGCAACTGGGCGACGTCCGGCCAGCGGAGCACAGTGCGGTCGTCGTCCAGGAACCGCACGACGGTGCAGGAGCGTCCCTGGATCTGGACGGGCGCGGTGTCAGCGGAGAAGGCCATAGCGTCAGCGAGGAAGACGAGGTGCCGAACGACGAACCCACTGCGGGGCGCGTGGGCTACCCGCGAACGTTACGGCATCGGCCCAACACAGAGCACGGGGGGCTGGAAGACGACGAGGCGGTGTTACCCGAGCGACGATGGGTTCGGCTTGGGAGCAACTGCGCCTCGTCCGCGCCGTAGAGCCGCCCGCGACCTCACCGCCAGCCCCAATCTCATGCGCGCCCCGCTCTGCCTGCTCCTCCTCGCCCTTCTCGCTCCCCTTGCCCTCGCCCAAACGCCCAGCGCCGGTACGCCCAGCGCAGGTGCGACCGTCTCCGGACGCATCACCGACGCTGACACGGGCGGGCCCGTCCCCGCTGCCACCGTTCAGATCGAAGGCACACTCCGGGGCACCATCGCCAACCCGGACGGGCGCTACGCGCTCACCCTGCCTGCCGATACCGACCGGGTGACGCTCGTCATCCGAACGCTCGGCTACGTCACCGCACGCGAGACGGTGGAGCCGGGTGGTCAACCGCTCACGCTCGACATCGTGCTTCAGCTCGATGTGCAGACGCTTGGCGAGGTCGTGGTCTCGGGTGAAGACCCTGCGCTCGCGCTCATGCGGCGCGT
>JBCDFO010000510.1:0-2980 GCA_039177895.1 Bacteroidota bacterium | reverse complement strand
GTCGCCGTGCAGCGCCAGGTCAAGCACCCGATCTACGGCAAGATCATCAAGAAGACGACCAAGCTGAAGGCGCACGACGAGACGAACAACGCGGGGGAGGGCGACACCGTCCGCATCCGCGAGACGCGTCCGCTCTCGAAGACGAAGCGCTGGATGCTCGTCGACGTCCTCGAACGCCGCAAGTAACACGGGTTGAAGGTTCAAGGTGAGCCGCTCATGGTCTGAGCCGCTACCCCTTCACCATTCAACGTCCCACCTTTAACTCGTCTAGTCATGATCCAGCAAGAATCTCGACTCAACGTCGCGGACAACTCGGGGGCTAAAGAAGTCCTTTGTATCCGCGTCCTCGGCGGCTCCGGTCGTCGCTACGCCCGCGTGGGTGACAAGATCGTCGTCTCCGTGAAGTCCGCGATCCCGGGCGGCAACGTCAAGAAGGGCCAGGTGTCGCGCGCCGTCGTCGTGCGCACGAAGAAGGAGTTTCGTCGCAAGGACGGCTCCTACATCCGCTTCGACGAGAACGCCGCCGTCCTCCTCAACGATTCCGACGAGCCTCGCGGCACGCGCATCTTCGGGCCCGTCGCCCGCGAACTGCGCGAGCGCGAGTTCATGCGCATCGTCTCCCTCGCCCCCGAAGTTCTATAGTCCCGGGTCGAGCGTCGTGTGTCTAGGGTCCTGACCCTTGACCCGTGACCCTTGACCCTCGACCACCAATGTTATGCCTCGCACCAAGAACCAGCAGAAAAAGCTCCACGTCAAGAAGGGCGACCGGGTCGTGCTCACGAAGGCCATCACCGGGGTCTACCCGCGCGAGAA
Organism: Bacteroidota bacterium; assembly: GCA_039177895.1. Lineage (GTDB taxonomy): Bacteria > Bacteroidota > Rhodothermia > Rhodothermales > Rubricoccaceae > JBCBEX01. Next base: position 2,167 of record JBCDFO010000510.1, on the reverse strand, counting down.
GGGCTACCAGAGCCGCGTGCTCATGGTAATCCCCGAGAAGGAGCGCGTGATCGTGGAGGGCGTCAACGTGCGCATCCGCCACACGAAGCCCAACCAGACCTACCAGCAGGGTGGTCGCATCGAACGCGAGATGTCGATCCATGTCTCGAACGTGATGCCGGTCGACTCCGACGGCAACCCGACGCGCATCGGCCGCAAGCGGATCGAGGACCCGGAGACGGGCCAGGGCCGCTGGGTACGCTACGCCAAGACCACCGGCGAAGAGCTCGACAGCTAAACGCCCGGCAGACGGCGGCTCTGCGAAGCGTCAGCGAAGCTTGGCGCTGAAAGAACCTCCGTCCAGCCTTCCCGTTTCTACCCGGCTGCCCGCGCCGCAACGATAGCGCCTCACCAGGGCCCCCACCCGCTGGCTATGCCGACTGATTTCATCCCGATGGAAGCGAACTACATCCCCCGCCTGAAGACAAAGTACCGCGACGAGGTCGTAGCGGCGCTCACCGAGCGCTTCAGCTACGACAACGTCATGCAGGTGCCGCGTCTCGTCAAGATCAGCGTCAACAAGGGCGTCGGCGAAGCCGCCACTAACAAGAAGGTGCTCACCGACACCATCGAGGAGCTGCGCAAGATTACCGGCCAGCAGCCGGTCACGCGCCGCGCCCGCAAGAGCGTCTCGAACTTCAAGATCCGCGACGGCATGCCGATTGGCGCGTCCGTCACGCTTCGCGACGCCAAGATGTGGGAGTTCCTTGACCGCCTCGTGACGCTTGCGCTCCCGCGCGTCCGTGACTTCCGCGGCGTACCCGACCGCTCGTTCGACGGCCGTGGCAACTACACGCTCGGCATCAAGGAGCAGATCATCTTCCCAGAGATTGACATCGACAAGGTGGACCGCGTCAGCGGCATGGACGTGACCTTCGTCACGACCGCCGAGACTGACGAAGAGGCCTACTGGCTCCTGAAGGAGCTCGGCATGCCGTTCGTCCGCCGTGGCGAGGAAGAACTCGCTTAAGCTTTCAACCTCCAGATTTTCGACTGACTCATGGCACGTACCGCCGTCATCGCCCGCCAGAAGAAGCGCGAACGCATGGTCGCGAAGTACGCTGAGAAGCGTCGCCGCCTCAAGGCTGAGGGCGATTGGGAAGGGCTCCAGAAGCTCCCCAAGAACGCCAGCCCCGTGCGCCTGCACAACCGCTGCGCCCTCACGGGCCGCCCGCGTGGCTACATGCGCAAGTTCGGCATCAGCCGCGTCATGTTCCGCGAGCTGGCGCTTCAGGGTAAGATCCCGGGCGTCCGCAAGTCGAGCTGGTAGGCTCGCCTCCTGAGCCGCCTGTCTCCCAGACGGAGGAGGCTCCGCCCGTCGAGCGCATCGGCCTGCCGACCCGGTCGGCGTTTTTCTAGCGATCAAGTGGCCTGCGCCGAGTGGCCGTGCCAAACTGGTCGAAGAACCCAACCTAGCGAATGAGCGCTGTTAGCGATCCCGTCGGGGACTACCTCACCCGCATCCGCAACGCCCAGAAGGCCCGTCACCCCCACACGGACATTCCCGCGTCGAAGCTCAAGCGAGCGATCACGCAGATCCTGATGGACAAGGGGTACGTCAAGAACTACCTCAACATCGACGACGGCAAGCAGGGCCTCCTCCGGATCTACCTCAAGTACCAGCGCGGCGGCACGCCTGTGATTGAGCGCCTGGAGCGCGTCTCGAAGCCTGGTCTCCGGAAATACGTCGGCGCTACGAGCCTGCCGCGCGTCAAGAATGGCCTCGGCATCGCCATTCTCTCGACGAGCCAGGGCGTGATGTCGGACAAGGAAGCCCGCCGCGCTGGCATCGGCGGCGAAGTCCTCGCCTACGTCAGCTAAGCCGTCCCCCTTCATCCGTCGGCGCTGCACTGCTGCGCCGACGCAGGATCCCAAACCCATGTCTCGTATCGGAAAGCAGCCGATCTCGCTCACCGACAAGGTCAGCGTGACGATCTCCAGCGGCAACGTCGTCTCGGTCAAGGGACCGAAGGGCGAACTGTCGCTTCAGGTCGACCCGGATCTGACGGTGGAGCAGAAGGACGGCGAACTCGTCGTCACCCGCCCGACGGAGCAGAAGCGCCACCGGGCGCTGCACGGCCTCTACCGCTCGCTCATCGCCAACAACATCCAGGGCGTCACCGAGGGC
>JBCDFO010000509.1:0-2980 GCA_039177895.1 Bacteroidota bacterium | reverse complement strand
GTCAATCTTGCCGTCGCGCGTCAGGAGCACAAACCCCTCGCCGTGCGTCACGTCAATCACCTTGCGCAGCGCGACGGTGCGGGGGTCTTTGCTGCCGATGCGGCGGTGGCGCGACAGCAGCAAACGCTCGTTGGTGAGGGTGATTCGACCGGCCGCATTGCTCACGCGCCCACGCAGCTTGCTCAGCACGCGTTGCAGCGAGGAGCGGCGGAGAAACGACACCTGGCTTGCTCGGCGGCCCCGCGGTTTCGCAGCTTCTGACCAGTGGCCAAGGCCCGTCCAGAAGACGGCCTCGTCGTCGCGGAGATCGATAGGGGCCTTTAGGTCGAGGGGGCGAAGAGTACCGTGCAGGAGACGGTAGCGCTCGGCCGCTGTCGTCAGCATCGCCTCGACGCGGTCCGGGACCTGAACGCCGAGGTCGCGCTCCATCGCCTGGATTTCAGCCGCCTCCTCGGGGTCGAGCTGGCCATCGCAGAGGGCATGCGCGATGCGTTGGAGCAGCCGCTCGCGAGCGGCGTCCTCATAGGACTCCTCCGCCCGGTCCGGGTCGATGCCGAGCGTGTGCTGGAGCGTGAAGAGCAGCAGCTGCTCGTCGGGGTCGAGGCAGTCGTCGGCGATGACCTGCGCGACGGTGTGGCCGAAGACGCGCGCGTGGATGCGCCGGAGCGCCGCGCGTTCGAGGTAGAGCGTTCGCGCGAGGTGCGCGGCCGTTTCGCGCTCGGTGGGGGCAAGGTCGCCGTCGGAGACGGCATGGCGGAGGAAGTCGGCGTAGAGTTCGCCGCGCTCGGTCGCGAAGGCCCCGTCGAGGAAGTCCACGTCGTGGTCGCGCCCGATGCGCACGGTGTCGTCAGGGCCGAACTCGTGGATACTCGTCGCCGCCGCGATCATGTTGTGCAGCTCGACGTAGGCGTTACGGTCGGGCGTGCGTCCGAATGCGCCAGGCGGGTCGGGATCGAGGAGGTCGAACGGAGCCACAGTGGGTGAGGCAGAGGAGAAGACGAGCGGGCGCGGAATCTACGGGTGCGCCTGCCGGTCGGTGCCTGAGCGCGCGTCACCCAGGCAGCTTCTGGCCGGTGAGCTTCTCGCCGAGGGCCGCGCCGACAAGCGCCAGCGCGAACGCGATGCCGCCGCCGAGGAGCAGCTTCCACCCCGAGGCGCCGATGAACCGGAACGGCGTCAGCGCCGTCAGCGACAGCATCAGCGCGACCGCCAGGAACGCCCCGACGGCAGGCTCGCGCAGCCGCAGCCCGGGCGAGAGTGCCCCAATGAGCAGGCCGCCGAGGAAGTAGCTCGACACGTTCAGGAGGCCCTGCAGCAGGAAGCGCAGGTTGTACGAGAACGCGTTGCCGAGCAGCACCCCGCCCACCAGCGCGCCGAGTACCAACTCGATGCCGACGAAGGCCGCCATGCTGGCGAACATCCAGCCCCAGGAAAACGGGGCGAGCGGGCGGGCGGTCCGAGCCATGCGTTCCTAGGCGATGAGGTTGTGTTCGAGCGCGTACCGTGTCAGCTCGGCGTTGCTGCGCATGTTCATCTTCTGGAGGAGGCGCAGGCGGTAGGTGCCGACGGTCTTCGGGCTGAGCGCGAGCTCGTCGCTGATCTCCTGAACGAGCTTGCCCGAGGCGAGGAGTTGCATCACCTGGTACTCCCGGTCGGAGAGCGCCTCGTGCGGGGCCTCCGTGTCCGTGTCCATCGACTCGAGCAGCGTCTCGGCGAGCGTGGGGCTGACGTAGCGGCGTCCCTCAGCCACGCGGTGGATCGCCTTCACGAGGTCGTTGGGCGCGCTGTTCTTGGTGAGGTAGCCCGTCGCACCAGCGCGTAGCACGCGGACGGCGAACTGGTCCTCGGGGTGCATCGAGAGGACGAGGATGGGCAGCTTCGGAAACTCGCTCCGGAGCTGCTTCACGAGGTCGAGCCCGTGGAGGCCCGGCATCTTGAGGTCCATCACCACGAGGTCGCCCCGGCCATCGCGCAGCAGGCCGATGAGCTCTTCGCCGTCGCCAGCTTCGGCTTCCACCTGCAGGTCGAGGGCTTCGTTGACGATCTCGGCGAGGCCGCGGCGCACCACGGCATGGTCGTCGGCAATGAGGACGCGCGTCATGAGCAGAGGAGGGAGGGAGAAGGAGGAGCGCGAAATCTAGCGTAACGGGACGGCAGCGCGGACGTGCGTGCCCACACCGGGTTCCCCCTCGAACGCGACGGTGCCGCCGAGGATGCTCGCCCGCTCGCGCATGCCGAGCAGGCCGAGCGAGCGCACGGGAGCATCGGCAGCGAGCGAGAACCCGCGCCCGTCGTCGATGACGTGGAGGACGAGGTCGCCGTCGGCCTCCTCCAGGTGAAGGCCGACCTCGGTCGCGTCGGCGTGGCGGGCGACGTTGGTGAGCGCCTCCTGCGCGATCCGGAAGAGCGCCGTGGCCGCTGCCTCCGGGATATCCGCCTCGTCCGTGTCGAGGGACGCCGTGACCGTGCAGGCTACCCCGGCCCGGTCCGCGAACTGCTGCGCGTGCCACTCCAGCGCACTCGCCAGCCCGATGTCGTCGAGGATGCTCGGGCGCAGCGCCTGCGCAATGTGCCGGACGTGCTGTATGGTCTCGTCGATCTGGGTGTTGACGCGGGCCAGGCGTGCCTGCAAGCCCTCCGTGTCCGCGCGGTCGAGGTGACGGGCTACCCAGCTCACGTCGAGGCGGAGCGAGGTGAGCATCTGGCCGAGACGGTCGTGGACTTCCCGGGACAGCGCCGAGCGCTCCTCCTCGCGGATGTGCTGGAGGTGCGCCGCCAGCTCGCGCAGCGCCCCGCGTGAGTCTTCAAGCTCGGCCTGCGTCGCGACCAACTCGGACACGTTCGCCGCGACGCCGATGATGCGCGTGAGCTCGTCGTCCCTGTCGAACACCGGGCGGAACCAGAGATCGAAGTGGTGCCCCCGGAGGGCGACGAGGGTCTCGCCAGCCCGGCCGTCGAGTGCCGTGGCGAGAGCGTCCAT
>JBCDFO010000508.1:0-2981 GCA_039177895.1 Bacteroidota bacterium | reverse complement strand
GTCCGCCAGGAGGAGCGCCTCAAGGCCGAGCGCGCCCGCATCCAGACCGATGAAGAAGTCGAGGTCGCCGAGCAAAACAAGCAGCGGCAGGTCCTCGTCGCGGAGAAGAACCGCCTGCGCACCGATGCCGTCGAGACGGAGCGCGTGGAGAAGGACCGCCAGCTCGAAGCCACGGAGCGCGAGCGCGTGGTCGAACTCGCCCAGATCGAGAAGGAGAAGGCGCTCGAAGAGGAGCGTAAGACGATCCAGACCGTGATCCGCGAGCGGGTGATGGTCGAGAAGTCGGTCGTCGAGGAGGAGGAGAAGATCAAGGACACGCGTGCCACGGCCGAGGCTGAGCGCACGAAGTCGGTCGCGCTGACCTACGCCGAGCAGCTTGCCGAAGAGGCAAAGGTGCAGGAGACGAAGGCCGCCGAAGCGAAGCGCCTGGCCGCCGTCGAGGCCGCGCAGCAGCGCGTCGTCGAGGCCCAGGCTGAGCAGGAAGCTGCCGAGAAGGAGGCCGCCGCGATGAAGACGCTCGCCGCCGCGCGCGCCGAGGAGGAAGCCACCGTGGGCCTCTCCGAAGTACGTGTCATGGAGGCCCGCGCCGCCGCCGTCCGCGAGGAGGGCACGGCCGAGGCCGATGTGCTCAAGCTCAAAGCCGAGGCCGAGGCGGAGGCCATCCAGGCCAAGGCGCTCGCCGAGGCCGAGGGCCGCAAGGCGCTCGCCGACGCCACCGAGGCCCAGGGCACTGCCGAAGCCGAGGTCATGAGCCGGAAGTACGCCGCCGAGGCCGACGGCATCCGCCAGAAGGCCGAGTCCATGAAGGTGCTCGACGGCGTCGGCAAGGAGCACGAGGAGTTCAAGCTCCGCCTGGAGAAGGACAAGGAGGTCGAGTTGGCGCAGATCGCCGTCCAGAAGGACATCGCGCTGGCGCAGGCCCAGGTGCTCCGCGCTGGCCTCGAAGCGGCCAACATCGACATCGTCGGTGGGGAGTCGATGTTCTTCGAGAAGATCGTCGGGGCGATCACGCAGGGCCGGTCCGTGGACCGCCTCGTGGGCGGCTCGGACGTGCTCAGCGAGGTCAAGGAGGCGTTCCTCTACGGCGAGGGCGCGCTCGGCGATGGGGCCGACGGCGGCGTCCCGATGCTGGGCGACGGGCTCATCGCCCGCGTGCGCGGCCTCGTGGCGCAGACCGGCCTCGGGACGGACGACGTGAAGAACCTCACGCTCTCGGCGCTGCTCGTGAAGCTGATGGCGCAGACCGAGGACGACGCCGACGCGACGGCGCTGGAGCAGATGCTCCGCACCGTGCGCCAACTCGGCCTCGGCGACCAGAAGGCCAGCACGCTCGGGCTGAAGTAGCCACCGAGCCGCATGCGTTTCGCCTGACGCTTATCTCCCATCGTGTCACCCTGAGCGAACGCAGTGAGTCGAAGGGTCTCTGGGCCGCTTCCGTGCGACGACCGTAGCACGACGCTGACCCGCAGATCCTTCGACTTCGGCCCTCCGGGCCTCCGCTCAGGATGACAGAAACAGAAGTACGGAGATGTGTAGCGAGAAGCCGTCGCAACTGAAGCGACCTCGCCCCCGCCGCCCATCTCCAACACTCCGTCTCATCCCCGTATGGAACCGGCCCGCCCCTCCGCTCCTGACCTCGCGCCTGTAGCTGGCAACGGTACGTCTCCCAACGGCGCGTCCGGCGACGGTGCCCCAGCTGGCACTGCCCCCAACGCGGCACCCGCGCTCGAAGGCGGCACGTACGAGTTGCTCCGCGACCGCCTCGCGCAGCACGCGCGTACGCTCCAGACGCGCCTCCAGACGCTCGACGAGGCTCGCCGTGCCGTATTCGGCAGCACCGACCTCGCGCTGATCGGCACGGCAGCCATCGCCACGCACCACAACGCGATCGTGCGCGATCTCGTGGAGGTACCCGGCCCCGACGGCCCGCGCCTGCTCGTCGGCTGCCATGTCCACCTCGGCCTCAAGACCGAGACAATGCTGGACGACGTGTTCGCCGCGTATGCCTTCGACGAAACCACGGCGACCTACCGCGAGGACCCGCTCGACGTGCTCGCCGACGCGCGCTTCGCCGAGGACTTCGCCAACCTCCACCGCTACTACAAGCAGGCCCGCTTCGCCCGCTTCGCCGAGCGCGGGCCGCACCTCTTCATGGTCTTCCAGGTCGGCCAGCGCGCGGACGACATCAAGGTCTTCAAGTGGCTGCGCGGCGACGACGGGCTGCAGTACCTCGACAACCGCTCCGAGCACACCTTCGCCTACCCGACCCAGCAGGCCTTCCGCTGGCAGCGCACCACGCGCGACATGCACCGCGACGGCGCGCACCCGCACGTCTCCATCGAGGACCGCGTCTTCGTGGAGGCCGTCGGCGGTGACCTCACGGTGAAGGTGGAGGACAACACCGCCAGCGGCCTCGGTGTCTACGCGGAGCCCGTCGACCACGCCGACCAGACGCTCGACGACGCGGAGGTACACTACGCCACCGCCGGGCCGCTCATCCTGATGCGCATCCGGCCCTACCAGGAGGAGACGACGCGGCAGCTGCTCTTCAACGAGAAGACGCAGGCCGTCCACCGCCTCGACGCGCTCGCGCACGCGGCGGTGGCGCTGCCCGAGGACCACGGCATCGTCTTCCCGGACGGCTTCGCGCTCGCGGCGGGCGGCGTCAAGCGCTTCGACGGCGTCCCATCGGCCACCCGCTTCGAGCGGCAGATCGCGGCGCCCAACGGCGAGGACTTCCTCTTCGTCTTCCACGACGTCGAAACGGGCGAGTACGTCCTGCTGTCGTACAACCTCATCACGCAGGAGGTCGCCACGCCGGTCCGCTGCGGCGGCTACGCGCTGCGCCCCGACGGCGAACTCGTCTACGTCCGCCCCGAGCCCGAACCGAGCAGGCATCACACGCTCCAGCGCTGGCGCTCGCCCTACCGTAGCCGCAACGCTGCACCGCCAGCCGACACCGCACAGACAGACGCGTACCT
>JBCDFO010000507.1:0-3012 GCA_039177895.1 Bacteroidota bacterium | reverse complement strand
TGGGTCGGATGCGCTCGTGCTCGTGGTGGAGGACGACGGGGCCTTCGCCGAGGCTGGCGAGGCGTCTGCGCCCGGTGTGGCGGATGACCTGCGCGGCTTTGGCCTCGACGGCATGCGTCGGCGGGCGGAGCGTCTCGGCGGTCGCTTCACGATGCGGACGCACGGTGGCACGACGGTACGCGTGGAGATCCCGTGGGAGCAGGCGTCCGTGCAGCGGTCTGCGTAGGTGGTCTCTCCGTGAGACGCCCTGTCTCAGTTGGAGGCGTCTCGCGGTGGGCGCTGCGTTCAGTCTGGCGAGATTCCGCGTGCGCGTGTCGCGGTCTGAGACTGAAGCCCGATGCGAGACGCTGGCACAGCGGTTGGTAGGTGAATCTGTGTCCACCCACCGTCCTCGTTTGGGGACAGCCACCACCTACGCACGCAGCCGCACCGACCCGCATGCCTCGCTTCCCGTCGCTTCCGCGTCTTGGTTTCCCCGCCGCCCTCGTCGTCGGTCTGCTCCTCGCGACGGCCATGACGCGCCCGCCCGACCCCGCGCAGCAGGCCGAGACGGCGGCCCTCACCGCCGAGGCGCACGCGCTCGTCGTAGAGATGCAGCACACGGCCCGCACGGCCATCGATGCGCAGCACCCCCTCGCGCTGCTCGACACGCCAGAGGTTTTCCAGGCGCTCACCATCTACCGCGCCGCCGGGGCGTTCCGACTCACCGCCTACGCGCCGGGCGAAGGCCTCCTCACCGTCACCGACGCTGAGGGCACACTCCGCCTCCGGGTCCGCTTCGACACCGCGCGCATCCTCGCCACGGACGTGCTCGCCTGACCGCCTCCCCAATTCGTTTCTGAGCCACGCGGCTGGCCTCTCACCCCACCGGCCCGTCTTCTCAGCCTGCGCGGCGCGCTTTCACCCCGGCGCGCCGCGTTTTTCGTGCCTTGCTACGGGCTTTCGCGTGATGCGTCGTTGCGCATCACATCGTCGCGGGTCCAGGCGTCCACGTGGCTGAGGGCGTGAGCAGCCAGCGCTCCCGTCCACGTGGCAGGTGGCGGCGTGGTGAACCGGAGGGGTTCGCGCCGGACCGGGTGCGTGAAGGCGAGCGCGTAGCTGTGGAGCGCGAGGTTGCGCCCGTCGTGCTCGTAGCGTGCCCCGTAGCGCAGGTCGCCGACGATGGGCGTCCCGAGTGCGGCGAGCTGCACACGGATCTGGTGCGCCCGCCCCGTGAGCAGCTCGACATCGAGGAGGCTCTGCTTCGCCGCTGCAGCGACGAGCGTCCAGCGCAGCCGGGCCTGCTTGCCCGCCGGGTCGTCGGGGCCTACGATCTTGACGTGAGTGCCGCGGTCCTTCGCGTAGGTCTTCTTGAGGTAGTCGGTGCGCGTGCCCGCCTCGGCACCTGGGTGGCCCTCCACGAGCGCCAGGTAGCGCTTCGTCGGCGTGCGGTCCCGAAACTGCGCCGACAGCCGCGACGCCGCCTTCGAGGTCCGGGCGAGCACCAGCACGCCGCTCACGGGGCGGTCGAGGCGGTGGACGAGGCCTAGGAAGACGTTGCCCGGCTTGTCAAAGCGCGCCTTCAGGTAAGCCTTGCCGAGCGTGAGCAGGTCGTCGTCGCCGGTGTGATCGGCCTGGACGAGCAGCCCGGCGGGCTTCGCCACCACGAGAAGGTGGTTGTCGAGAAAGAGCACCTCGAACGGCATGGCGGGGAGGCGTGGAGACGGCGAGGCGGGAAGACGAGGATACGGTGGAGGCAACGGCGATCTGACTTGACCCGCTACATCGACCGCCGCAGCTGTGCTGCCTGCTGCCCTGCTACCGCACCACGGTCAGGCGGCGCGAGACGCTCAGCCCGGTCGCCTCGCTCCGGACGCGGAACCAGTACGCCCCGCTGGGAAGCCCCTGCAGCAGCATCGGGATCGTGACCCGTCGGGGCTCGCTCGCCGTGAACGGCTGCTCGAAGACGCGGCGGCCGAGCACGTCGAACACTGCCACGTCGTAGGGGGCCGCCTCGAAGAGCGCTACCTCAGCGCGCACCGTGCCCTCGGTCACGACGGTCGGGAAGAGCGCCTCAATCACGGCTCCGCCCAGACGCGTCTCCTCCTCACCGAGCGATCCCTCCGTGACTTCGAGCGGGACGGCGGGGAGGCTCTGCGCGGCGATGGCCTCGGCCTCGGCGGCCGAGAGCGGCGTACCGCTGTAGTACACCACCCGCGTGGCGCGCAGCGAGATGAACACGTCGCGGCGGGGGTCGGTGGCGGGGATGCGCGTGTCGATGAGCACGCCACTGCCGCCGATAGCACGGTTGTCGCCCGTGCACTGGCGGGTGGTGGTGCCCTCGTCCCAGTAGCGGTAGAACGGCGCGAGGTCGCAGAAGCGATTGTCGGGAGGGCCGTTGGCGCAGTCCACCTGGAGGCGGTACGTGTGCACCAGCGCACCCGGGGAGCCGCTCACGGCCGACCAAAACAGCGAGGCGTCCGGGAGCTGGACCGGATCCAGGCCGTCATTCTGGCCGTCGAGTTGGAGCGGCTGCGTGGGCTGAAGGATGTCGGCGTAGCGCATGCCGAGGGCGGCCTCGCTGTAGTCGTAAAAGTCGAGGATGCCGGGGATGGGGTGGACGCGCAGATCGGTGGTAAAGACGGCGTGGCGCTCGTAGAAGTGGTACGTGCCCGTCGAGAGCGGCCCGGAGTTGAAGCCGCGCACGACCCGGATGGCCCGCACCGGCCCGTCGCGCAGCGCCACGATGGTGCCGCGGCTGACGGAGGCGGTCCACTCGGTCCGGTTGCAGGAGCCGAGTTCGAGGAGCACCTTCGCCCGGTCGAGGAGGTCCGGTCCGGTCTGGCCGCCCTGCTTCAGGCGGAGGTCGTCGTGGATCCACCGGTCGCTGAAGCCGAGCCGGTAGTGCGCTGTCTCGATGGTCGTGGCCTCGGGGTTCGAGCCGAGCGTGTTGCCAGAGCCTGCCCCGCTCGCAGTCATGCCGCTGAAGTCGTAGTCCTCGGGGAAGGCTCCGTTGAGGAGCACGGCGTCGAG
>JBCDFO010000506.1:0-3026 GCA_039177895.1 Bacteroidota bacterium | reverse complement strand
CTCGGTGAGGCGCGGGACCTCGTCCTTCGGGATGCCGATGCCGTCGTCTACCACGGCGACGCGAACGCGACCGGTCGGGAGCGCCCGCGCCATCACCTCGACGTTGCCGCCGGGCTGGTTGTACTTGATCGCATTCTCGACTAGGTTTTCGAGGACCTGGCTGAGCCGCTCGCGGTCACCGAGCACCTGCGGGAGGCCAGGCGCGCACTCGGCGTGTAGCGTCACGTCGGCCTCCTCGGCGGCTACCTCCAGGCGCTCCAGGATCTCGTCCACCAGGTTGGTGAGCGCGAACGGCTTGAGCGTCATCGTAAGCTCGCCCGTCTCGATACGCGAGATCTCCGTGAGGTCGCGCGTGAGCATCGCGAGCCGGTCCGCGTTGCGGTGGATTTTCTCGACGAACACGCGGTTCACCTTCGGGTCTTCGAGCGCCCCGTCGAGCAGCGACTCGGCGAAGCCGGAGATGGCGAAGATGGGCGTCTTCAGCTCGTGCGACACGTCGCCGAGGAACTCGCGGCGGTAGTTCTCCAGCTTGGTGAGTCGCTCGATCTCCTCCTGGAGCACGCGTCCGGCGCGGTAGACCTGCTGGATGAGCCCGTCGAGTTCGTCGCGCTCGTCGCCGTGCTGGAGTTGGGCGAGGGCCTCGAACTGCCGCTTGCGCGCCGCGCGCAGCGTCTCCCGGGCGAGCTCCATCCGCTTGGCGATGAAGAGGTAGGCGCTCACGTAGGCCGCGACGCCCGTCGCGAGCACGAGCACGAGCACGAGCACGCCGCGCGGCACGGCCAGCGGGGCCACAAGCAGGCCCGCGAGCCCGCCGATGCCAGCGGCGATCAAGGCGATCCGAAACGCAAGGCGGTTCATGCGTGGGCAAGGACGGTGAGGCGGACTCCAGCCTGGAATCCCTGCATGAGGGACCGCCGGAGTCGTAAGGAGAGAGCGTGGGCAAGCTACGGCCAAGCCCCCGACGCCATAGAACGCCAGCGTGAAGGCATGCCCGGCCCGATGGGCGTCTACTGCACGTCCGAGGCGTTGTCCGCTGCGGGAGCCTCCGGAGCACCGATGAGCGCGCCCAGCAGGCTCGGCCATGAGGCAAACTCGGTCTGGTAGCTCAGCCCCGCCCCGTAGGCCCCGAACGTCGTCCCGCCAACAGCCTCGCCGATGAGCAACTCGTTTTCGCGGCGGTAGAACACCTCCAGCGACACGTCCGGCGTGAGCTTGACCTCGACGGCGACCTCGCCCTGGAAGTCGTCCGTCTGTAGCGCCTCCGAGTTATCGCGCTGGTAGAGGCCCTCGCCCCGGATGATCAGGCGCTCGTCGAGGAAGCGGAGCGCGAGGCCGTAGGTGAGGTCGATGTCTTCGAAATCGCTGCCCTGCTGCACGCCGAAGAGCACCTCCACGTTCTCCGACGCCAGGGCCTCGTTGAGGAACTGGTTGAGCCGCGCCGAGACGAGCTGCGAGAGCGAGGTGGTAATCAGCTCATCGGCGGTGTCGCCCACGGTGCCGAAGTCGTCCGACGGGGCGAGCAGGAACGAGTTGGTCAGCAGCACGCTCGTGGCGTACTCGGCCTGCTGGTCGCGGCGGTTGAGCTCGGTGCGGAGCGCCTCGATCACGCCCGAGTCGAGCCGCTCGCCCGTGTCGAGGTCGAGCCGGAGGTCGACGAGCGGGGCGGTGACGGTGCCGGTGAGCTGCGTCGTGACGATGAGCGGGACGCGCTGCCGGGCCGGGTCCTCCACGCCGCGCAGGTTGAGGCCCGCCAGCGAGGCGCGCGTCTCGTAGGCCGCCGCGAGGTCGAGCCCGGCGTCAATGGGGTCGCCCGTCCAGCGGAGGATGCCGCCCGGCACCAGCCGGAAGCGCCGCGTGAACACGTCGCCTGCGGTGAACACGTAGTCGCCCCCCTCCACGTTGAACGTGCCGAACGTCGAGAACCGCCCCTGGTCGATGGCGAGTTCGAGCCGGCCGCGCCCCTCGGCGTTGATGACATCGCCCGTCGCGGGGTCGAGGACGAGGTGGACGACCGAGCCCGACGGGGCCTGGACGTTGAGCTGCATTTCGAGGCCGTCGAGGAACGAGCGCTCGGTGGTGGGACGGCGGCTGACGAGGCTGCGGCGCGTCTCAGCCTCCGGCACCTGGCCCGTCGAGTCGGCAAAGACGAGGAAGCTCGTATCCGTCGTCGGGGCGCTCGCCGTGACGGGGATGTAGAGCTCGCTGTCGGGCGTGGTGCGCGCGTTGTCGCTGCGCAGGAAGACGTTGTCCACGGGCCCGGTGAACGTCAGCGCGCCGCTCGCGCGGATGTCGCCGTAGAACGGTAGCGCGTCGGACTGGGCCACGTCGATGATCTGCATCTGGCGGAGGGCACCTGCGAGGTCGAAGCTCCAGAAGCGGTAGTCGTTGAAGAGGATGCTTCCCTGCACGCGGCCCGACCCGCCGGAGCGGTCCGAGAGGAGCGCCTCCTGGAGGTGGATGCCCTCGGTGTCAACGGTCACGTCGCCCTCGATGCCGATCGCGAGGTTGAACTTGGGCACACGGAAGCTCCCGTCGCTGATCGCGAGGTCGGCCTCGAAGAGCGGGCGGGTGAGCGTACCCGTGATGCGCGCGGCACCGGTCGCCACGCCGTCGGCGCGGTCGAGGATGCGCCGGAAGAGCCAGTCGAAGAAGAAGAGGTCGAGCCGCCTGAACTCGGCGTCGAGGTCGTAGGCCCCACGCGTGCGTGTCCCGTCGTCGGCGCGGCCGGGGAGGCGGATCGTGCCGGTGATGTCGAAGTCGTTCGTGGGCAGCCGCCGCGCGTCGGGGGCCACGAGGTCGTCTGGGTTGGGCGCGAGCGTCAGGTCCACGCCGAGGTCGGTGGTGCCAGGCCGGAAGCGGCTCGCGATGGTGATCTCGCCCGCAGGCCGCCCGTCGAAGAGGAACGGAGCGATGCGGAGATCGCCCTCCAACTCGGGCTGCCCGAGCGCCGCTGGGATCGCTACGTCGCCATTGAGCTGGCCACCGAAGGGCCGCGACAGCCCGACGACGCGTAGCACCTCGGCGAG
>JBCDFO010000505.1:0-3033 GCA_039177895.1 Bacteroidota bacterium | reverse complement strand
TGGTGTCCGCGCCGAGGTTGCACCAACGCCCGAGGTACGCGTTGCCGAGGTAGCCGTCGTGGCCCTTGTTCGAGTACGAGTGGACGACGCTCTGGCTCACCTCGCCCCCGACCTTCGACCACGGCCCGACCGCGCTCTCAGCGATGCGGCTGAGCGGCTTCAGCGTCGCGTGCCGCCCGAGGTAGAGCGGGCCCCGCGCGACGCTGTTCTCCCCGATGTTTGCGTTTGGCCCGAGGTAGACCGGCCCACTCTCCGCGCTCACGATGGCTCCCGCCTTCACCTGGGCCCCAGGAGCCAGGTAGACGTGGTCGGTGTTGACGAGCACGGCGCTCTCGTGGACCGAGGCCCCCGCCGTGCCCTGCTGCCCGAGCGCGCGGAAGTCATACTCGACACGATGGCCTACGTCCGTGAGCAGATCCCAAAGCCGGTCAATAAGGTGGGCACCGGATACCGCTTCCTGCGGGACGCCTTCGACGCTGGACAGCCCAAACGCATCGGTAGCGAGCAGATCCGCCTTCGGATCGGGAAGCCAGGCCGCGATCAGCGTGTCGTCTTGCACGAAGGCGCGCGCAGGCTCGCTGGAGTCGGTAGCGGCGCGGAGTCGGTCGAGCAGCGCGCCGTGCTGCGGACGGTAGCGCGCGTTGACGAAGAGGACCCCCGTGTGGTCGTCCGGCAGCGCGTTGACGAGCGCGTACGGATGCGCCTCTGCGGTCACATCGGCCACGAGGGCCCGTGTGTGCAGCACGACGCCTGTGTGCGCGAACGCGGCCCGCTGTGCCTCAAACAGCGTGCGAATGCCGAGCCGCAGGTCGCCCGCCGCGCGGGTGAGCACGAGCGGTTCGAGGTGGCGAACGGCGGCGTCTTCGAAGAGGCAGAGGTGCATCAGGGGAAACGGCGAGACGGAAAAACGGCGATGCGGGGGAAACAGAGAGGCCAGCGTGCAATCCGTAGGGGCGGTTCGCAAACCGTCCTGCACGTTCACATCGCGACGACCGGAACGCGCAGTCGGCCCTCCACCATCGTCACGGCCTGCCCGCCGAGCAGGACCCGGTCGCCGCGATGGTCGACGGTCACGAGGCCGCCGCGCGCTGAGGCCTGGTAGCCCACCAGCGAGGTCCGGCCCAGGCGCTCACTCCAGTAGGGCGCGAGCGTGCAGTGCGCGGAGCCCGTCACCGGGTCCTCGTCGACGCGCACGACGGGAGCGAAGAAGCGCGAGACGAAGTCGTAAGGCTGGCCGTCGTCCGCCCGCGCGGTGACGATCACACCACGGTCGACGCCCGGCACGGTCTTCAGCCCAGCGAAGTCGGGCACGAGCGCACGCACCGCAGCCTCGTCGCGCAGCTCCACAAAAAGGTCGTACGCCGTATGCCCGACGAAGCGTACCGCGTCTGCCCCGACGCCGAGGCGATCCAGCAGCCCCTCTGGCGTCGGAGCCGGCGTGGCGGGTCGGGCGGGGAAGTCCATCGCGTAGCCCTCCCCGTGCCTCGTCACCGTGAGGCGCCCGCTGATCGTGTCGAAGCGCGCGGTGTCGGCCACGCGGCTCGTCTCGAAGAGGATGTGCGCCGTCGCGAGCGTAGCGTGGCCGCAGAGTTCTACTTCGGCGGCGGGCGTGAACCAGCGGAGGCGGCGCGCATTGGGACTTGCATCCACGCCCTTGGGGAGCACGAAGGCTGTCTCGGAGAGGTTCATCTCCATCGCCACCTGCTGCATCCACGCCTCGTCGGCGGGCGCGTCGAGGAGGCAGACGGCAGCGGGGTTGCCGCTGAAGGGCGCGGCCGTGAAGGCGTCGACGATGAAGAGCATGGTGGTGCGTGATGACGGTGGACGGGGGTTTACTTCCCAATGCAGAACTGGGAGAAGATCGCACCGAGCACGTCGTCGCTGGTGATCTCGCCGGTGATGGCCCCGAGTTCGTGCAGCGCCTCGCGGAGGTCGAGCGAGAGCGTGTCACCCGACACGCCGAGGTCGAGCGCCCGCTGTGCCGACTGCACGGCGTCGAGCGCGGCGCTGAGGTGCTGCCGGTGCCGCTCGTTCACGACGACCGGCGAGCTGTCGGCCTCGCTGAGGTCGTCCGCCACGGCAGCGAGGAGCGCGGACCGGAGTGCATCAAGGCGGGACGGATCGGCGGTCGCGTCTTCGGCGGAGAGGAGGAGTGTACTCGTCTGGGCACCCCCTGATCTCGCTTCGCTCGATCTGTCCCCCTCGATTTCGAGGGAGACAGTTTTCGGTGACGCAGGAGCGAAGCGACTGTCGCCGGAAACAGGGGGTGCGAGCAGATCTGCCTTGTTCGCCACGCGCAGCACGGGCAGGCGCGAACGCTCGGTCGCGAGCGTATCGAGGAACGTAGTCTCCTCGTCGTCCAGTCCGGTCGTTGCGTCGTACACGTAGACCAGCACATCGGCCGCGTCGATGCTGCGATGGGTGCGGCGGACGCCCTCGGCCTCGATGAGGTCGGCCGTCTCGCGCAGCCCGGCCGTGTCTACAAACCGGAAGCGCAGCCCGCCGATCTCGCGCTCGGCCTCGATCTCGTCGCGCGTCGTCCCGGCAACGGGGCTCACAATCGCGCGGTCGCGCTCCACGAGCGCATTCAGCAGCGTCGACTTCCCCGCATTCGGCCGCCCGCCGATCACGACGCGTACGCCGTCTCGGACATACGCACCCAGCCGCGCCGTGTCGAGCAGGTCGCCGAGGAGCCGCGCTGCCTCGCGCAGTAGCCGCCGCAACTCGTCGCGGTCGGCGAACTCGACGTCCTCCTCCACGAAGTCGAGCTCCAACTCGATGAGCGCTTTCGTCTGGATCAACTCCTGCCGGATCTGCTGCAGCGCGACCGACGTGCGGCCCTGGAGCTGGTGCAGCGAGACGCGGTGCGCCAGGTGCGACTGCGCGTGGATGAGGTCCGCGACGGCCTCCGCCTGCGCGAGGTCGAGCTTGCCGTTGAGGAAGGCGCGCTGGGTGAACTCGCCCGGCTCAGCCAGCCGCGCACCAGCATCGAGGAGGCTGCGCAGCACGAGCGCCGGGGCCACGTCGCCCCCG
>JBCDFO010000504.1:0-3036 GCA_039177895.1 Bacteroidota bacterium | reverse complement strand
TGCGTCGCGGCTCCGGCGGCCTCCACGACCGCGTGCATCTCGGCGATGCCCACGTCGAAGGCGCGGTCGGGCATCGCGGCCATCATGAGCTTGAGGCTCGTGCCGCTCGGCATCGCGGCCGTGTAGCCTACGATGCGCGGGTCCTCCTCGGCCAGTTCGATGATCGCCTCGCCGAAGATCTGTTGCCACTTCTTGGCGGCGGTGCCGTTGGAGGTCGCCTTCACGAGTGTCTTGCCCGTCACCTTGTCGAACGGCGACGACGACGCGTGCCACTTGACCTGGTCGGCCTCGGCGGGCGCGAAGCCCTTGCCCTTGACCGTGAGTGCGTGGAGGAGGATCGGGCCCGGCAGCTTGCGGATCTCCTTGAGCCGCTTGGCGAGCGTCTTCACGTCATGGCCGTCCACCGGGCCGATGTAGCGGAAGCCGAGCGCTTCGAAGAGCATCCCCGGCGTGATGGCCGCCTTGACGCCGTCCTCGACGCGGCTCGCGATGCGCTGGAGCGTGCCGCCGCCCATGCCCTTGAGCTTCTCGAAGAACTCCCAGACGTCGGACTTGAGGTCGTTCCAGCCCTCGCTCGACGAAACGCGCGCGAGGTATTCGTGCAGTGCGCCCACATTCGGGTCAATGGAGATGCGGTTGTCGTTCAGGACGACCGTCATGTCGGTCCCGGCGACGCCCGCGTTGTTGAGGCCCTCGAACGAGAGCCCGCCCGTCATCGCCCCATCGCCGACGATGGCGAGGATCTTCTGGTCGGTGTTGAGGATGTCGCGCGCCCGCGCCATGCCGAGCGCGGCCGAGATCGCCGTGGAGGCGTGCGCCACGCCGAAGGCGTCGTACTCCGACTCGCTGATCTTCGGAAAGCCCGAGAGCCCGCCGTACTTCCGCTGCGTGTGAAACTGCTCGCGGCGGCCCGTGAGGATCTTGTGCCCGTACGCCTGGTGCCCCACGTCCCACACGACCGGGTCGTTCGGCGTCTCGTAGGCCCAGTGCGCCGCGACCGTGAGCTCGACGACGCCGAGCGACGCGCCGAAGTGGCCGCCGTGCACGCTCACCACATCGATGATGTAGTGCCGGAGTTCGTCGCAGAGCTGCGGGAGGTCGTCGAGCGGGAGGCAGCGGAGGTCCTTCGGCGTGTGGATGCTAGCGAGAAGCGGGCCGGGGGTGAACGGGGTCGCAGGCATGAGAGCGTCGGGTGGTGAGCGAGAGGAGCGGGTCCGAGAAGAAGGGCGGGGGACCGGAGGGGAGAGGCGTAGGAGGGTGCGCTATTCGAGCGCGAGTTCTTGCACGCGTAGCTCCGCGGCGTCAAGGCGGGCAAGCAGGTCGCGCGCGAGCCCGACGCCCTCCTCGTAGCGAGTGAGGCTCGCGTCGAGATCCGCGTTGCCGTCTTCGAGCGCCTGGACCAGCGTTTCGAGGCGCTGGAGGGCGGCTTCAAACGAGAGGGGCGCGTCGTCGGACATGGAGCGGAACAGAGCGGGGTGGATGGGCAAGATAGGTGGGAGACCGTTTCCGCACAGCCGGGGAAATCCCGGAAAGGCAAACCTGGCAGGCCCGGCGCGCCTCCAGAGACGTGCGAGCCGACCGTCGGTTTCGCCTCGGTTAACACCGTTCGCCCGTGTAAGCGATTACATCGGAGGCTTGGGGCAATGCGCCTCGGCATCTACCGACAAATCCACATGGCCTGCGCTGCGTCGACCTCGCTACGAGATCGGCTGATCGTCGTAAGCGCCCAGCCCGAAGAGGGCGAAGTCGTAGCGGCAGGGGTCGTCCGGGTCGAGCGCGCGGCAGCGGGCAGTGAGCGCCTGGACGGCCCGCCAGTCGTTCTGCGTGCGGACCAGGAGCCCGAGCTTGCGCGCCTGGCGACCCGTATGCACATCGAGCGGTAGCACGAGCTGCGCGGGGCGAATCGCGGTCCACAGGCCGAAGTCGACGGGGCCGGGGCGCACCATCCAGCGGCAGTACATCGCCAGGCGCTTGCAGGCGCTCTTGGTGGACGGGCGCGCGACGTGCTTACGGAGCCGAGGCAGCTGCGCGTGGTCGAGCACGGCGTCGGAGAAGCCCTGGATCGCCGGGCCGATGTCGGGCGCATCCGCAGGGAGGTGCGCGGCGAACGCCCCCTCGATGGAGCCGTGCTGACTTATAAGGTGCGACAGCGCTGCCGTGAGCGCGAGCACGTCCTGCGGCTGAAACGTGCGGTGCTTGAAGCCGGCCAGGCGTGCTCCGTCGCGCTCCGCGTCGAAGTCGCGGACGAAGGCGTAGGGGCGGTAGTCCATCCGCTCGGCCAGCTCCGCTGCTTTCTTCAGGATCACCGAGCGGCGGCCCCACGCGAGCAGCGCCGCGTAGAGCCCGATCACCTCCTGATCGCGCGGGTCGTCGAAGCCGTGCGGGACCGAGATCGGGTCGTCGGCGATGAACGCCGTCCGCTCGTAGCGTTCCACCAGCGCGTCCAACCGTGATCGGAGAGCGCGAGGGATAGATCCATCGGAGACGGCCGACATAGCGAAGGATATGAGGGCTGTAGTAGGGGTTGTTTGCAAACAACCCCTACGAGCGTCGCGTGCGGATTAGGGCAGCGCCGGGCGTTCGAGGTCGAAGACGCCGTCCTGTACGCGCACGTAGCCGGTGCCACCGAGACGCCCGACCGGGTCAAGCAGGTGCGTGTCGGCATAGCGTCCGTTCGGGGTGACCTCATCGGCGAGGTGGGCGAGCACGATGCGCACGAAGACGGCCTGCCCGGCACGCGGCCCATCGCCGAACGACACGATGCGGTCGAGCACGGCTTCGAAGGCCACTGGAGCCTCGGCCACGCGGGGCGGGGCGACCTGCTCGGACGCGACCGGCGCGAGGCCACACGCCTCGAACTCGCTGATGTCGGCGGGCCAGGCGGCGCTCGTCTGATTCATCGCCTCCGCGAGCGCGTGCGGGACGATGTGGACGACGCATTCACGCGTGGCGCGCAGATTGGCGAGGGTGTCCTTCGTGCGCGTCCCGCCGTCGGGCATCGGGGCCATCTGCGGCGCGAACATCAGCACCGGCGGG
>JBCDFO010000503.1:0-3036 GCA_039177895.1 Bacteroidota bacterium | reverse complement strand
TCCCCCGATGCCTACGTTCATGTCCATCGTTCGATCAGAAAGCCTGCTGGTGGTGATGCTCGTCTTCGCCGTCGGCTTCGCTGGATTCACCCTCAGCAAGGCGGGCTTCGGACCGAAGACGGTAGAGGCCTCGTTCTCTTCGTCGGGCAGCGACATGGGAAGCCCTCTGGCCACCCAGGTGGACGACGCGCTCTGGCGAACCCTCTTGCAAGCAGGCTTTGAGGAAGTGACGACCCCAGAGGGCATCCACTGGAATCCGATATTTCCCCCAGACGTCGAGGAACTGGACGAGACCGAGGTGAGCCTGACGGGCTACATGATCCCGCTGGGGTACGAGGAGAAGCAGACCCTCTTCCTCCTCAGCGCCTTTCCCGGCCACGGGTGCTTTTTCCACATGCCCGGCGGCCCGGAGTCCATCATCGAGGTGCGGGCGACGCGCGGCGTGGCCTTTAGCTACGACACCATCACCGTCGAGGGGCGCCTGCAGCTGCTCCGCGACGACCCCTACGGCCTGCTCTATCGCCTGGTCGATGCAGAGTACAGCCTGGGCGACGACCAGGCTGCGCGGTGAATCCTTGCCCTCACCTGAAGACGCGCCCCCTGTAAAGACGCTGATGCCGACGGGCGCGATTTGAGCGCCGCCAAGCTTGAGTACCACCATGCTTGAATCAAGAACGACCGACGCACTTATTGTTGGCGCTGGCCCAGCAGGCCTGGAAGCTGCGCTCGTGTTGGCGCGCGCGGGACGCTCCGTGGTGGTGCTCGACGGCGGGCCTGGGCGCAATGCCCCCGCGTCGCACAGCTACAACGTGTTCACCCGGGACGGTACGCCGCCCGACGAGCTTCGGCGTATCGGCCGCGCGCAAGCCGGGCACTACGGCGCGCGGTTCGTCGAGGCCGAGGCGGTGGCGGGGGAATCGGACGCGGCGGGTGTTCGCGTCAAGCTTGCTGATGGCTCCGAACTTGCGGCGAAGCGGCTTCTGCTCGCCACGGGCGTCGAAGACGTGCTGCCTGAGATCCCGGGTCTGACCCAGGCATGGGGGGAGACCGTCGTCCACTGCCCGTACTGCCACGGCCACGAACTGCGCGGCCGTGCGACAGCGGTGCTCGGTACTGGCGAGACGGGCGCGCACCTCGCGGAACTGCTGCTCGGATGGACGACGCGCGTGACGCTCTGCACAGGCCTGCCTGGTCAATCTGGTGGCATTTCCGAAGACAGCCGCAAAAAACTCGAGGCGCTCGGCATCGTGGTGGACGAGCGTCCCGTGGCTGCCCTCGACGTGACGGGTCGTGTGGCGCGGTCCGTCATGTTCGAGGGCGGTGATCGGCTTGCCGCGACGGCGGTGTACGTCCAGCCGCCGCAGCGCCCGCGCGGTCCGCTCCCGGATGCGCTCGGGCTGGCCCGCACGGACGCCGGGCACGTGGCGGTTGACGAGACCTACCGCACAAGCATCCCCCACATCTGGGCCTGCGGCGATATGACGACGCCCATGCAGGCCGTCCAGATGGCCGCCGCTTCGGGCTTTGCGGCCGCCGCCTTTCTCAACCACGACCTCGTGCAGCGTGGCACCCGCTACGCACCCACCCGCTCTGCTCACCCCACTTCCTCGTAGACATCTCTGTCCATGACTAGCTCCCCAGCCACCCCTGCGATGCGCTCCTCTCTCGATCTGGTCGGCATCGTCCTCTCGGTGTTGTGTGTCATTCACTGCCTTGCGCTGCCGCTCGTCGCCACAGGCGCGCTGGCGTGGGCGGCGTCAGAAAGCATTCACCTCAGTCTCACGTTCGCGCTCGCCGCCGTCGTCCTCCTTGTCGCGCTGCCTGGATACCGGCGGCACCGACGGGCACTGGTTCCTGGCTTGCTCATCGCAGGCGTCGCATTGCTTGTCGGTGCCGTTCTCCTGGAGGAGGCACTCGGCGAGGTGGGGGAGACGGCACTCACCCTGATCGGCTCGGCGACGTTGGTGGTCGGGCACCTCCTCAACCTCCGCCTCCCGACCGCCCATGCCTGAGTTCGTACAACCCGTCCGGCACGTCTTGGCGCTCCTGCTCGTCCTGAGTGCCCCGGCAGCCTTCGCTCAGATGACGGCTGCCGATAGCTCCAGCGCCGACGCCCCCTGGCTGGCGAACGCCGACGCGGCGCGCACCTACGGGGCCGGTCCCGATGGGGCCTTCGACCCGACGCTGCCGACGATCCACGAGTTCGTGGACTTCGCCTGCCCGACGTGCCGCACCGTATTCGAGTCCAAGCTCGATTCCGTCAAAGCAGCGTTCGTCGAGACGGGCCGCGCGAACTTTGTCGTGCGGACCGCGCCCATTCCGCGTCTGCTGCGGGGGATGCATGGCGCAGAGGCCGTCTTCTGTGCAGGCGCACTCGGAGGCCGGGCTGGTTTCGAGTTCTTCCAGCGCCGCCTCTACCTGACGCAACCCGACTGGCGCTTTCTCCGCGATCCGGCCCCGGCATTCCGCCAAGCAGCGGCGGACGCCGACCTGGACGCTGAGGCCTTTGACGACTGCCTCGAACGTGACGCGACCGCGCCACTGATGGCCGCTGACCTACGCCTCGGCATCGGGCTTGGGGTCGGAGGGACGCCCACGTTCGTGTTCATGGCTCCCGAAGCCTCCGCGCCCGCCGACCTCTTCTACGGTGAGGAGCCGCTCGCGCGCTTCGAGGAAGCCTTCGCACGCACCCTCGCTTACACCGAACCCGAGTAAGCATCCCTGTCTGAGCACACCATGCAGACCAACCGCCCCACGCGCCCTATCCCCGTCACGGTCCTCTCTGGCTTCCTTGGCGCGGGCAAGACCACGCTGCTCAACCACGTCCTCGCTAACCGCGAAGGACGGCGCGTGGCCGTGATCGTCAACGACATGTCCGAGGTCAACGTAGACGCGGCGCTCGTGCGACAGGGCGAGGCCCAGTATGACTCAGCGCTTGCGCCCGAGGTGACGCGCACCGACGCGCGCCTCGTCGAGATGAGCAACGGCTGCATCTGCTGCACGCTCCGCGAAGACCTCCTCGTCGAGGTCGCGCGG
>JBCDFO010000502.1:0-3038 GCA_039177895.1 Bacteroidota bacterium | reverse complement strand
TGGCGAGGATGACCGGCCCGAAGGCCACGTGGTAGTAGGGGCACGACGCGCAGCGAAACACGACGCCGTTTTCCGTTTCAAAGAGCGGGTCGAAGACACCAGAGCGGTCCATAGGAAGAGGGGGCTATCAGGAGAGTGTGTCAGCGATGAGGTCGTCGAGCTCGAGCATGGCGGCGGTGCCCGCGAGCAGGTCCTGCCACTCCCGCAGCGCCTCGCACTCCAGCAGCAGCCGCACCTCGATGTCGGTGCCGGGAGGCGTCACGCGGACGACGCCCAGGCTGCCCACCTCCCAGTGCTCCGTGTTGACTGAGGCTGCGTCTTTGGCGAGCGCACCCAAATCCTCCGGCTTCAGCCGGATGAGGGTCTGCCGAAATACGACCTCGAGGTGGTCGCAGCAGCCGCAGCGGAGGACGTGGCCCTGCGGGGTGTGGTAGAGGGTCTTGGAGTGGGTCATCAGGGATGAGGCGAGGCGGACGGGAGAACAGCGAGGAGCATCAGCCAGCGGGAGCGGGCAGCCAGCGAAAGAGCGCGTCGGTCACGGCGAGGGCTGGCATCGACGAGCGCTCGGTGCCATACACGTTGGTGAGCACCACGACGGCCGTGTCGTCGTGGGGGCGGTAGGCGAGGCAGGCGTTGTAGCCGGGGACGGTGCCGCAGTGGCCGAGCGTCTGGGCGGCACCGTCGCCCCACACTTCGAGCGCGAGGCCGTAGCGGTAGCCGTCGGAGCCCGTCGCTACGGTCGCATCGCGGAGGGCGCGAGCCCCTGGAGCGAGCAGGTCGCCCCGGAACGCGGCGTTGAGGAAGCGGCGGAGGTCGGGGACGGTCGAGCGGAGGTCGCCCGCCACGTCCCACTTCGAGAGCGCATCGCTGGAGACGTCGTGGAGCGAGTCGCCCTCAGCCTCCCACGGCGTCGGGCCGTCGGCGCCGCCGAGTTGGTAGCCCCGCGCGGCCGTCGGTGCCCCGGCCGTGCAGCCTTCGGCAACGCGTACCGTCTCGGTCATCTCCGCCGGGCGCAGCACCTCCCTCGCCAGCAGCGAGTCCCACGGCAGCGCCGTCGCCCGCTCCAGCGCCTCGACGAGCAGCAGCGTGTTGGCATTCGAGTAAGTCCACCCCGCTCCTGGCGCAAAGTGCGGGTCGGCCTCGAGGCTGAGCGCGAGCAGGTCGTCGCGCGTCCAGCGTTGCGCGGGGGCCGTCGCGAACGTGTCCTTCACCGCCGCCAGCGTGATGTAATTGCGGTAGCCCGCCTGGTGCGTGGCGAGCATCCGCAGCGTGGCTTGGTCGGCAGCGGGCACGTCAGGCAGCCACGTCGCCAGTGAGGCGTCGAGGTCGAGCACGCCGCGCGTCGCCAGCCGCAGCGCCACCGTGCCGACGAAGAGCTTCGCGATGCTGCCGACGCAGAACGGCGTCGCGGCCTCCATCGGGCGACGCGTCTCGCGGTCGGCGACGCCAAACCCACGCTCCAGCAGCACCTCCTTCCCGTCGTAGACGCCGACAGCCAGGCCCGGCACGCCGAGTTCCTCCTGCCATCCATCGACGGCCGTGGCGAGCGGCAGATCCGGGTTTACGGGCAGCGGTGCCTCGCGTGCGCACCCCGTCACGCCTCCGACCCACACGAGCACCCACACCCAGGCTCGCACCCACACGGGGAGACCCTGGGCACGCGTGCCGAGCGCAATCGGGAGGAAGAAGTTCATGCGAGGAGGTCCGGTCGCGTGGAGTGACGCGGGGTGTCAGGATTGCGACGCCGAGGACGGAGCCTGGTCTGTGTCGCGGAGCCGGACGTGCACCAGGGTGCCCATGTAGAGATCGCGGAGCGGTTCGATCAGGCTGAGCAGCCCGAGCAGCCGCCACCGCATCCGAAAGCCCTCCGTGTAGTCACGGCGCGCGACGACCTCCAGGCGCGGGTGCCACGTTTCGAGTTCGTAGATGCGGTCGTAGTCGAGGTGCCACGGCATCGGGGGCATGGTGAAGCCGCCGAACTCGGCCTCGCCCGCCAGGGCCTGCTCGGAGAGACGCTCCGGGATCACATCGAAGGCGAACGCGGCCGTGCGGAAGCGATCCGCGAGCCGGACAAACAGCTGGCGTACCTCCTCCGGCTCGAAGAACATGAGCAGCCCGGCCGCGACGAAGAAGGTCGGGGCCTCGGCGTCGAGGTCCTCCATCCACGCCGCGTCGAACGCGGACGCGGCGAGCATCCGGTGGCGCGTCCCCTCCTCGAAGAAGCGGCGCCGCAGGGCGATCACCTCCGGCACGTCCAGGTCGATCCACGTTGCCGTGCCGTTGTCCAGCCGTGCCGACTGCGTGCCGAGCCCCACGCCCAGGTTGACGACCGTGCCGTTCGGGTAGCGATCCAGGAAGCGCTGCAGCCACTCGTCCATGACGCTGGCCCGGATCGGATGCGTGATGCGGCCCTCGCCGAACTTGGTGAAGTCGTAGTCGATCCGCGCGACCATCTTCTCGGCCTTCCGGTCCACCAGAATGGGGTTGGGGCGACGCGACTCCACCGCGCGGTTGTAGAGCGTCATCAGCAGCGTCTCCGGGACGCCTTCGAGGTCGGCGACGGAGACCAGGTCTGGCGTCTTGCGCGGCATCGTACGTGGTGGTGCGGAGCGGGTCGAGACGGACGGCGGCATGATCATCGGCGTGTCCTGGTTGGCGCTGCGTCGTGGTTAGTAGACCAGGCGGAGTTCGAGGCCGACGACGCGCGGGCGGCCCACGGAGGCGAAGGCTTCGGCGCGGCTCGTGAGGTAGTCCACGTCGAAGACGTTGTCGGCGAAGGCCGTGAGGGCAAGCGTCCCACGCGTCGTAGACTGGATGGCGTAGCCCAAGCGGACGTTGACGAGCGTGCGCGCCTCCACCTCGGAGAGCGGCTCGTTGCGCAGCCCTTCGAGGCCGCCGCCGGGGCTGCTGTAGTAGGCCCCCGTGTGCGCCACCGTTACGGCGG
Source organism: Bacteroidota bacterium (assembly GCA_039177895.1). GTDB lineage: Bacteria > Bacteroidota > Rhodothermia > Rhodothermales > Rubricoccaceae > JBCBEX01. The sequence goes on along the minus strand of JBCDFO010000502.1, from coordinate 94 downwards.
CCGTCACGCCCACGGCGGGGACGTACGACGCGCCAAGCGCCGCCGTGAACGAGGGCGCACCGGGGAAGGTGTTGCCGCTGAAGTCGCCCTCCGC
>JBCDFO010000501.1:0-3057 GCA_039177895.1 Bacteroidota bacterium | reverse complement strand
GTTCATGATCGCCTGGGCGAGGACCGTGGCGGTCGTCGTGCCGTCACCGGCGACGTCCGAGGTCTTGGAGGCGACCTCCTTGACCATCTGCGCGCCGACGTTGGCGAGCTTGTCCTCGAGTTCGATCTCCTTGGCGACGGTCACGCCGTCCTTGGTGACGGTCGGGGCACCGAATTTCTTCTCGATGATGACGTTGCGGCCTTTCGGGCCGAGCGTCACCTTGACGGCGTTGGCGAGCGTGTCAACACCCTTCTTGAGAGAGTCGCGTGCCTCGACGTCAAAAATGATCTGCTTAGGCATAGTGATAGAGTGGTTCTGGATTCAGAAAGGGGAGGGCGCGGGAGCCGCGCCTGCACGAGGGGGCGTCTTAGCTGACGACGCCGAGGATGTCGCTCTCGCGCATGATGAGCACGTCGTCGCCGTCAAGAGCGATCTCGGTGCCAGCGTACTTGCCGTAGAGGACCGTGTCGCCTTCCTGGACAGTCATGTCGATTTTGTTGCCGTTCTCGACGCGGCCGGGGCCGACGGCGACGACGGTGCCGCGCTGCGGCTTCTCTTTGGCGGTGTCGGGGATATAGAGGCCACCGGCGGTCTGCGTCTCGGCCTCTTGGGGCTTGACGACCACGCGGTCGGCCAGCGGCTTGAGCTGTGCCATGATTGCGTTGGGGGATTGGGTTGGAGAGATAAGCTGGGGCATCGGGAAATGACGCTGGCACTCAGGGGTTCCGAGTGCTAGCACTCTTTTTCCGATGGTGCAAATGTGGAACGGGAGCCCCTGTGCAGTGATTCAGGGGCAGTCATGAACCTCCCGTTAACCTCCGCGTCCTCGCGTCCTCGCCGGATGGCCTGGCTGCTCGCGCTGGCTGCCGCGCTGCTGCTCGCTGTCCTGACGGCCGCGACGCCTCACGTGTCGGAGGGCTTCCGCGCGGCGATCATGCACGGGTTCCATCTCGCGTGCCACCAGCAGCCCGACCGTTCGTTCGCGACGCACGGCATTGCGTGGGCACTCTGCCACCGCTGCACGGGCATCCTCGGCGGTCTGGTGCTCGGCCTGCTCGCCGCGCTCGCGCTCCGTGCGCCTGAGCAGGCGCTCCGCTTCCGCGCGCCGCGCAAGCCGCTGCTGATCGGTGCCATCGCGCTCGTGTCGCTCGACTGGGCGCTGGGCGCGGTGGGCATCTACGACCTCGTCGCCACCCGGGTCGCCTCAGGCATCATATTTGGCTGCATTGCCGGGCTAGTCCTGGGCGAAGCGCTCGCCTGGGGGCACGTGAGGGAACAGGACGTAGGGGATAGGGGATAGGGAGGAGGCGGGGAGCGCCTGCAGGCGGCCCCCGCTCACGTCTCGCCCGGCCCGTCCTTACCCCAGATCCCATGTCTACCCGTGTTGCTGCCGTCCGTGCGACGGCCGCCGTCCCCACGACGGTCATCCGCGTCGCTGCCGCCGCCGATCTCGCCGAGGGCGAGATGCAGGAAGTCGAGGTAGCGGGCACCAAGCTGCTCCTCTCGAACGTCGGCGGGCAGTTCTATGCCACCTCCGCGTTCTGCACGCACTACGGCGCGCCGCTCGCCACGGGCGTCCTTGCTGGGCCGAAGGTGATCTGCCCCTGGCACCACGCCGTCTTCGACGTCACCGATGGGGCGCTCGACGAGCCGCCCGCCCTCGATGCCCTCGCGCGCTTCGAGACCATCGTGGAGGACGGAAGCGTCTTCGTGGTGCTTCCCGAAGACGAGCACGGCACGCCGCTGATCGGGGACGGGGTGGCTCCGCACGAGGGCTGCGTCCCGGCGATGGCCGCCCGCGACTTCGACGCCGACCCCCGCACGTTCGTGATCGTAGGCGGCGGCGCGGCCGGGCTAGCGGCAGCCGAGACCTTGCGGCAGGTCGGCTTCCAGGGCCGCGTCGTGCTCGTCACCGACGCTGACGAATTGCCCATCGACCGGACGAAGCTCAGCAAGGGCTACCTCGCCGGGGCCCCCCGCGACAGCCTCCCACTTCGCTCCGCCGACTTCTTCGAGCGCTACGGCATCGAGGTGCGCACCGGCCACCGCGTTGCCCACCTCGACGCAGAGGCGAAGGAGATCCACTTCACCAACGAGGGCGACGGAGCCCGGATGCCGCTCGCCTACGACGCTGCGCTCATTGCCACGGGGGGTACGCCGCGTCGCCTCGGCATCCCTGGGGCCGACCTCGACGGCGTCTTTTTGCTACGGTCCACCGACGACGCCACACAGATCGTCGAAGCGGCCGAAGCGGGGCAGTCGGCCATCGTCGTCGGGACGGGCTTCATCGGCATGGAGGCCGCTGCTGCGCTGATCGGGCGCGGCTTGAGCGTCACCGTCGTCGGCATCGAAGCCGTGCCATTCGAGCGCATCCTCGGGCCGGACGTGGGCGCGGTCTTCCAGCGGCTCCACGAGGAGAAGGGCGTCGCCTTCCGCATGAACGCCTCGGCCGACGCCATCGCGGCGACGGACGACGGCCTGCGCCTCACCCTCGGCGACGGCACCGCGCTCGACGCCGACTTCATCGTGATGGGCGTCGGCGTCACCCCCGCCACCGATTTCCTCGACGGCCTTCCGATGGACGACCGCGGTGCCCTCGTCGCCGACGCGCAGCTCCGGATCGGCCCCAACCTCTACGCCGCGGGCGACATCGCCTCGTATCCGGAAGCCCGTCTCGGCGAGCGCGTGCGCATCGAGCACTGGCGGCTCGCGCAGCAGCACGGGCGCATCGCCGCGCGCAACATGGCCGGGCAGGCGGTGCCGTTCGAGGCGGTGCCCTACTTCTGGAGCGGCCAACTCGGCATGAACCTCCGCTACCTCGGCCACGCCAAGTCCTGGGATGAGATCCTCATCGACGGCAGCTTGGACGACCGGCAGTTCGTGGCCTACTACGTGAAGGACGGCCGCGTCGTGGCCGCCGCGGGCGTCAAGCGTGACAAGGTCATCGCCTCGCTCCACGCGCACTGGATGACCGGCGGGACGACTTCAGCAGACGAGGTTCGGGGATAGCTCCGCATATCTTCGCAGCTCTTCGTGCAACCTCGATGAGTGTGAGGG
>JBCDFO010000500.1:0-3059 GCA_039177895.1 Bacteroidota bacterium | reverse complement strand
GCGGTGGTGTCCTCGCCACCGCCGCCGCCGGAGACGGTCACGGCGTCCGAGGCGTCGTCGGTCGCGCCTGCGTTGTCGGTCACGGTTAGCGAGACGGTGTAGGTGCCTGCGCTAGCGTAGGTGTGGCTCGGGTTTGCGGCCATTGAGGTCGCGCCGTCGCCGAAGTCCCACGAGCGGCCCGTGATGCTGCCATCGCTGTCGGAGCTCGTGTCGGTGAAGTCACATGTGAGCCCGTCGCAGTCGGCGGTGAAGCCCGCCACCGGATCGACGTTGCCGCCGCCGGGCGGGAGGTCGTACGCCTCACGGTTGTCGCTCACGCTGGACGAGGAGCCCTGGACGGCGGAGAAGCCGAGCCCGCGCCGCGCGAAGGCGGCCCAGATGAGGTCCTTGTGCGCGCCGCCGTAGAGCGCGTCGTCGGCGGCGAGGATGGCGTCACGGCCGTCCACGAAGCCGGGGCGGCAGGGCTGCAGCTTCATCCCCTCCGTCACGAGGTTGAGCGCGATCTGGTTGCCCGCCGTGCCGTCGGCGTCGTAGAAGTCCTCGCTGAAGCCGTGCTGGTCGATCAAGTCCCAGGTCATCTCCCAGAGGATCGTCGCCCAGATGAAGCCGACGCCGTGGGGGATGGAGATCTGGCAGAAGAAGGAGCAGGCTCCCTGCGTATCGCCGTAGGTGTAGTCATTGACGGCGGTGTTGGTCGTGTACGGCGCGGGGCGGATGCCGTCGCCCGTGATCGGCTCGCCGAGGCTATAGGTGCCGATGCCGCGACGGGTCGCGCGTGTGTCCTGAGCGCGCATCGTGAACATCGCCCCGTAGTAGTCGCTCCAGCCCTCGCCCATCTGGTCGCCGCCGCTCAGGCAGCCAACGTTGGTAGGGCCGCCGGTGAGACGATTGGAGAGGCCGTGGACGTATTCGTGGATGATGATCCCCGCGTCGAGGTCGCCGTCGCGGCGCGGGTTGGTGTCCTGCCAGAGGTACATCTGCATCCGCGGCTGGCTGCCATCGGACGGTGTGAACATGTTGGCGTTGTTGACGCCGCCGCCGTCCTGCGCCTCGGCGCGCACCGGGTCACCGCCAAAACCGCCGTTGCCGTAGTTGTTCGTCTGGAAGTTGCCGCTCGCCTCGTCGAAGCCGTAGCGGTAGAGCAGGTTGTGCGTGACGTTGTTCCAGTAGAAGAGGTTGGTGACCGCCGCGTCCTGGTAGTTCGTCGGGTCCTGGCTGAGGTTGATCGGATGGTCGAAGGTGAGGCTGCTGCCGCCGTCGGGCTCGCTGCCGCTGTCGGGGAGGTTGTCGTTGTTGCGGTCGAGGTAGGCGTGGACGTTGTTGCCGCGCGTGATGGTGTACTCCGGGCCGGGCGCGCCGTTGGTGTCGTGCCAGCCAAACGGCGAGGCCACGGCGTCGGCCGGGTTCGCCGCGATGGAGCGGGGACCGTGGCTCGGGCTTTCGAGCGGCAGCGCGTACACGTTGTAGCTGCTGCCGTCGGCCACGCCAGACGCGACCACACCAGACGCGGCTGGGGCCGTCGTGCTCAGCAGGCTCGGCGCAGGTGCCGCGAGCGGGGCGAGCGAGAGCGCACGGCCCGTCGTTGGATGCGCTGTCGCTGGCTGGGGGGCGTGCTCGTCCACGGTGAGGTCGTCGCGGCGGACCTCCGCGCCAGTCGTGGCGTCCACGTACAGATGGTACAGGCGGCCCTCGGAGCGCGGCGCGATCTCGACGCGCCAGGCGAGGCGGTAGGCGGCGTCCCCGGACCGCGTGAACTCCGGCTGCACGTAGACGAGGCGGCTCAGGACACGCGTGAGCACGGCGTCGGTGCGGGCGAACGTCGTCGCGCGGCCCGCGCCCATCGCCTGCGCGAGCTTCTGGAGGCGCGGGCTGTCCACGCCGAGGTGGGTCGCGGCGCGGCGTACCGACTCGGGCGCATCGAGGCGCAGCCGCGCCGACGGCACCTGCGCCGCGAGGTCGCGGGTGAGCGTGCCGGAGCGGTGCACGACGCGGCCGTCGCGGTCGACGGCAACCGTCAGTTCCGTCCCGAGCACTTCGATCCCGCCCACAGCCTGCCGGACGTAGACGTAGGTGAGGCCGCTGCGGCGGCTCGGGACGGCGTCGGTGACCACGAGGTCAGCGACATCGGCGGCGATGACACCGAGCGCGTCGGCCTGCTGGGCCACATGGCGCAGCGCCGCATCGACTGCGGCATCAGACGGCCTGGTGGCTGTGAGCGATTGGGCGGTGGCGGAGGGCAGCGCGAGGCATAGCGCTGCCAGGAGTACGAAAAATCGCATCGAGTGGGGTGGGGAGAAAACCACGGGCGAGAGCGGGTGGACGACGATGCCTGCTACCTCCCGCCCGCACGGGGTTGGTGGGGGAATCGCCGCCTAGAAAGCGGGTAGAGATACGGGACAGCCGCACATATCGCAAATCGGCCCGCACCACCTCGTCCCAACGCCGCCCGCAGGATCACTGCTGGCCTCCAAACGCAAGACGGCAGGCTGCTCCAACGCAACGCCCCGTCCAGCCAGAGCCAGACGGGGCGGCGTAGTCAGAGCCAATGCCTGCCGTTAGCGGGCCAGCACCATCCGGTGGGTCTCCACGGTGCTGCCTGCACTGAGGCGCACCACGTATACGCCGCTCGGGAGCAGGCTACCGTCGAACGTCGCCGAGTGGAAGCCGGACTCGACGGAACCGTCCACAAGGCGCGCAACCTCACGGCCAGTCACGTCATACACGGCCAGTTGCACGTCGGACGCCTCCGGGAGGGCGAACCGCAGCGTGGTCGTCGCCCCGAACGGGTTGGGGTAGCTGCCGTAGAGCGTCGCCACGTCGGGCAGGACGGCGCTGCTCGCCGGGGCTGACGCCGACGCGCTCGGCGAGAGGCTCACGGCCTGCGTCGCCACGTTGCCCGCCACGTCGCGCACCTCCACGGTGCCCGAACCCGACTGGCCCGCGTTGTCGAGCTTCACGACGTACTTCACCTCGGTGTCGCCTGCAGTGAAGCTCTTGACCGAGATCGAGAGGTTGTTCGCGCCGCTCAGCAGCACGATGCTCCCGATGCCGCTGCCGGT
>JBCDFO010000499.1:0-3069 GCA_039177895.1 Bacteroidota bacterium | reverse complement strand
GCGCCGAGCACCCGCGCGGCCTCGGCGTTGAGCAGCACCGCCTGCGCCGAGTCGGCCCGGAAGCCGCGCTGGAACGTCCGGCCCTCGGCGACCTCGATGCCGAGCGTCTCCGCGAAGTCGAAGCCGACGTAGACCTCCGCAACATCGAGGGCCGCGTCGGTTCCTGGGCGCTGAACGGGATTCTGGTTAAACGACCCGCCCGGCACATTCGAGGTGCCCGTCACGGCGACCACGCCAGGCTGTTGCTCGAAGACGGTCGCGAGCGCGTCGAAGTCGCTCCGCAGCCCCGCGGGGATGCCCACGACGACGACCTGCTCGGTGTCGAGGCCGAGGTCGCGGTCGCGCAGGAAGTTGAGCTGGTCGGACACGACGACGGTGCCGATGAGCAGCGCCATCGCAAGCCCGAACTGCAGGCCGACGAGCGCGCGGCGGAGGCGCGCTGGTTGCCGCCCGTCCTTACCGCCCTGCTTGAGGACACGCACGGGGTCGAAGGCGGTGAGGTAGAGCGCCGGATACGCCCCCGCGAGCAGCCCCACCACGACGGTGAGGCCGAGCACGCCTGCGAGCAGCACGCCCAGCTCCGCCCAGCCGAGTCCGATGCCGACGAAGCCTTCGAGATAGGGCCGCGCCGTCGCCACCAGGATGAGCGCGCCGCCGAAGCCGAGCAGGCTCAGCAGCACCGACTCGCCGAGGTACTGCCGGACGAGTTGCCGCCGGTGCGCGCCGAGCGCCTTCCGGACGCCGACTTCGCGCGCACGCTGGAGGGCCTGCGCCGTCGAGAGGTTCACGAAGTTGACGCCTGCGAGCAGCAGCAGGAACACCGCGACCGTGGCGAAGAGGGCCACCTGCGCAGGGTTACCGCCGGGCTGTAGCTCCCAACGGAGGTCCGAGCGCAGGTGGATGTCGGTGAGCGGCTGGAGCCGAAAGCCCACGCGGCCTGCCTCCATCGCGGCCCACGTGGCGTCGGTATAGTCGATGTAGGTTCGGCTCCACGCGCCGAGTTGCGCTTCGAGCGCGCGCACGTCCGCGCTGCCGTCGAGGACGAGGTAGTTGTAGTGCCCGAAGTCAGCCCACGTGTAGTAGGCGCCGTCTTCGAACGGCTTGAGCGAGACGTAGGAGAGTAGGAACTGGAAGTCGAAATGCGTCGCCTCCGGCACGTCAGCGACGACGCCCGTCACCGTGAGATCGACGTCGTCGCTGAACGTCACCGTGATCGTTTCGCCGACGGGATCGGCGTCGCCGAAGTAGCGGCGGGCGACCGTCTCGGTGAGGACGACCCCGCCTGGGATGCGCAGGGCTGCGTGTGCGTCCCCGTGCAGGAACGGCAGGTCGAAGACCTCGAAGAAGGTCGAGTCGGCGGAGAAGAAGCCGCCCTCCTGCAGCCTAACATCGCCACGGCGTACCTCGAACGTGGGGCGTGAGAGGCCGGGCCCCCAGATTGGCGAGAGCGTCGTCGCGGTCGTCACCTCCGGAAACTCCTCCGCGAGCGCGAGCGCCATCGGGTGCGGCGTGCGCGTCTGCGGATTGTCCGAGTGCCACGCGATGCGGTAGGTCTGCTCCGCGTTGGTGAAGTGGCGGTCGTAGCTGAGCTCGTGCTGGACGTACCGCCCAATCACCAGCACCCCGGCCAGCCCAAGCGCGAGCCCGACGACATTGATCGCCGTGAAGCCGCGCTGCTTCCAGAGCGTCCGCAGGGTGATGGTGAGGTAGTTCTTGAGCATGGGTCGTGGGTCAGCAGTCGTGGGTCACCAGTCGTGGGTCGTGAGTCAGATGGAGGGCAGACCCTCGACACATGACCCTAGACCCACGACCTCATTCAGAGCGCAGCGAGTCAACCGGGTTGGCGGTGGCGGCGCGCAACGCCTGCACGCTCACGGTGGCGAGGGCGACGGTGACGGCGAGGAGGCCCGCAACCGCGACCGTGCCCGGGCCGATCTCGACGCGGTAGGCGAAGCCGTCGAGCCAGCGGCTCATCCCGAGCCACGCCAGTGGGACGGCCAGGGCGAAGCCGACCGCCACAAGCACGGCAGTCTCGCGGGAGAGCATCGCCACGAGGCCGGGCACGCGCGCGCCGAGCACCTTGCGCACGCCGATCTCCTTGCGCCGCTGCTCGGCGGTGAAGCTCGCCAGCCCGAAGAGGCCCAGGCAGGCTACGGCGACGGCCAGCAGCGCAAAGGCGAGGAAGAGCCGCCCCAGCCGCGCCTCGGCCTCGTACTGTGCCGCGAATCCCGCGTCGGCGAACGTCACCTCCAGGAGGTGGTCGGGGAAGAACTGCGGCCACGTCTCGCGCAGCGACGCGAGCGCCGGGGCCGGGTCGCCCGCCTCCAGGCGCACGATGACGTTGTTGTAGTCGCCCGGGTCGATGTAGAACACCATCGGCTCGATGGCCTCGTGCAGCGTGGACATGTTGAAGTCCTTGACGATGCCGATGAGCGGCCCGACGCCGCGGTTGCCAATCCGCATGCCGATGAGGTCGGCCATCGTGGCGGCGCGCCCCTCGGAGATGTCCACGAGCTGCTGCGCGGCCGTCTCGTTGAGCACGAAGCCCGACGAGTCCGCCGGTCGCGCCCGGTCGAACGCGCGTCCGTAAGCCATCTCAACGCCGACGGCCTCGAAGAACCCGTGCCCGACGCCGATGGTGCGGGTGGGCACCCACCGGTCCACAGCATCCGGGTCAGCGACCTCGAAGAACGTGCCGCCCCCATCGAGCAACTCGCTCGGCATCGGCTCCGACGACGCGGCGGCGTGCGCGATACCCGGCTGGCTCTCCAGCGCGTCGATGAACGCGGTCAGGTCGAGTTCGCCCGGCGTGCCTGCCGGGACGACGACGACCCGCTCTTGGTCGAAGCCGAGGCTGGTGGACTGGAGGAACTGGAGCTGGTTGTAGACGACGAGCGTGGCGAGGATGAGCCCCGCCGACACGACGAACTGGAAGACGACGAGCCCCTTCCGGAGCGACGTACCCTGCCGGCTCGACCGGAACGAGCCGCGCAGCACCTGGGCCGGACGGAAGCGCGCGAGGAACACCGCCGGGTAGCTCCCCGCCAGCACGCCCGTCACCACGGCGAT
>JBCDFO010000498.1:0-3076 GCA_039177895.1 Bacteroidota bacterium | reverse complement strand
GACTACCACCTCGGCGACCCGCTCTTCCTGACCGGCCTCGCGCAGGACATCGCGCGGGCGCAGCGTCCGGCGCTGCTGCTGCACGCCGGCCGCGAGGCGGCGGCCACGGCGCTCGAAGCCCAGGGCGTCTTCGATCCCGACACGGTGCTCGGTGGTCCGTTGGGTGAGCACGGTGCGGTGGTGGAGCGCGCGCTCCGTGATCAGAACCGCACCATCGCGGCGGCGCTGACGGAGGCGGGGGTGGCCGCCGTGCGGCTGATGGCCTCCGACCGTGGCCTCGTACGCATCGACGGCGACGGAGCGGACAGCCAACTTCGGATGGGTGAGACGGACTGGGTCGCGGGCTTGCTCCGTCAGCGCTCGTGCGTGGTCGTAGCCGCCCTGGCCGAGACCGCAGCGGGGCCTCGCCTGCTCCACCCCAGTGCCCTTGCGGCCGCGCTCGGTCCCGCGCTGCACGTGCCGGTGGTGGTGCTCACCGTAGGGCGGCGACCGGGCCTGCTCCTCAATGGTGCCGTGGCGGAAACAGCTGGGATCGCGGCGCTTGGCGCAGGGGGCGAGGTGCCGGGAGCCGCCGTGGCACGCGCCGTCGTCGAGGCGGGCGGGCAGGCCGTCGTGACGTCGCGCGGCGGCGCATTCGATCCTACCGGTGCCAAGGGGACCCGGTTAGTATGAGACCGGGCGAGATGGCGTACGGTGCAGAATGTGCGCAAATCCACCCCAATGCCCGGTTGTAGCTTGACCTGAGCAGGCTTCGCCCCTAAGTTGACTGTCGCTTTTTGCACTCCCATCGGTGCTGCCCTTCTGCTGCAGCGGCGATCTACAACGGCATCGGTGTCGCCGCACTGCACGACGAGTCGTACCGGCTCGACCGCATCGCGCTGCGCTGCTGCTCCTCTTCCCCCTTCCACCTACCTATTCCCCGAGAGGCTATACGCATGGCTGACCGCTATTCCGAGCTCAAGGATCAACTCGAAGGCATCGAGCGCGACCTCGTGCAGTTCTACGACAAAGGCAACAAGGCTGCTGGCACGCGCGCCCGCAAGGGCCTGCAGGACCTGCGCAACCTGTGCCAGGACGTGCGCCAGGAGATCCAGGCGATCAAGAAGGGCGAGGCGTAAGCGCCCCCTTTGCACGGTCCTCGTCGTTCCAACGCCGACGCCGTGCCCCGCCACCCGACGTGTGAGAGGCTGCCCCGAGGGGTGGCCTCTCCGCTTTTGGCCCGGCCGGATCTGCGGCGTTCACACCCGCATCCTCGTTTCTCCCTGCCGGTCGTTTCTTTGGACGGGGCTCCTGTGCTTTTCGCTGGTTCAGGTTCCAAATGCGAGGCCTGACGATGCAGAATGGCACAGCAGCCCAGGTCAGGAAGGCCCGCAGAGGCCCTGCGCCCGCGTCGCTCGATTGGCACGTCGTCTGTATACCCCGCCCGTTGCGGGCCGCCGCACCGCGGCCGATCCGCCTTGCTCTCCATCCACTCGAATCCCCACCCGATGATGTCCACACGTACCACTCTCCTCGCGCTGCTCCTCGCGGCGCTGCTGCCTCTCACCGCGTTTGCCCAAGAGGAGGACGAGCCGCTGACCGAGGCGGACGGCTGGCAGTCCTCCCTCGTCGGCACCCTTGCGGGTAGCCAGGCGGCCTACGACAACTGGGCCGAGGGCGGCATCAACTCCATCGCCTTCACGGCGCAGGCCGACGGCCTCTTCCAGCGCGTCAACGGCGCCTTCCTCCAGGTCCACGAGTTTCGCGGGGCCTTCGGGCAAGTCAAGCAGGATGACGTAGACTGGCGCAAGGCCGTCGACCAACTCCGCTACGCGTTCAACCTCCAGTACCAGGGCACCGGCGACTGGCAGCCCACGTTCGTCTTCGAAGCGCGCAGCCAGTTCGCCCCCGGTATCGTCTTCGACGCGGCCCCGGCCGACTTCCCCATCCTCCTCGCGGGGCAGACGGAGAACGTCGCGGAGCTCAAGACCTCCGACTTCCTCTCGCCGGCCTACCTCACGCAGGCCCTCGGTGTGACCTACGACCGGGGGGCGTGGTACCGCGCTCGGCTCGGTCTCGGTCTGCGCCAGACGATTGTCGCCATCGAGCGGCTGCAGCCCGTCTACGGCAACGACCCCGGCAGCGCGGTGCGGCTCGAAGCAGGTGTGGACGCCCTCCTCCAGGCTCGTCGCCAGATCGCGGAGAACGTGTTGCTCACGTCGCGCCTGTCCGCGTTCTACTCGTTCAGCGAGACCGACGCCGCGCCCGACTTCCTCTGGGAGAACGCTATCGTGATGAAGGTCAACGACTTCCTCAACGTGACGCTCGAAGGCGCGCTGCAGTACGACCGCAACTTCTCGGAAGACCTGCAACTGAAGCAGGTGCTCTCCGTCGGCGTGTCCTACGCGCTCATCGGCGCGGAGTAAGCGCACGCGTCCGCTGAGGCTGACGCGCGATCCTGCAAGCCCCTCGGCGCTGCCGCTTCGGTGCGTCGAGGGGCTTGCGTATGCTGGAGCCCTGCCGCCCTCGCCCGTCTCTACCGGCCATGACCCCATCGCTCGACACCCTCGCCGACATCGAAGCCCTCGGTGCCGGGCCCATGCTCGACGCGCTCGCGGCGCAGCACGCACTCGGGCTCGCGGTTGTCTGGGACGACGAGGCGCTTGCCGAGGAGGGCGCGTATGCCTACACCGGCGCGGACGGCAAGGCCCGTTCGGTGCCGCCATACTCGACCGACCCGCTCGCCGCTGAGGCGCTCGTCCACGCGATCCGCGACCGGCGCCGCGGACGGTTCACCTTGCTCGCCTTCCGCGACGGCTGGCTCGCCCTCGGCCACACCCCGCAGACCGAGACGACAGGGCCGTTGGGCACGCTGGAGTTCACCCGCCTCGAAACTGCGCCGACGCGGGCGCTCGCCATCGCTCGGTGCGCGCTCCGCGTGTTTGTCCTCGACGACCGCGGGCCGACCGACGACGAGATCGAGGACGCGCAAGCCGCCTGGGCCGAGCGGTTCGACTGACGGGTGCGCTACTGAGCCAGCCGCTGCGCAGCGAGGTCATCGCGCCAGGTTGGCGTCTAGGCTGACCAGCACCGCGTC
>JBCDFO010000497.1:0-3118 GCA_039177895.1 Bacteroidota bacterium | reverse complement strand
GGCGCCGTCTTGCCGGTAGAGCCGGATCTCATCGCCGTTGTTGGTCCCGATCTGGACGTAGTAGCCCTGGACCTCGCCCTTGAGGTCGTCGGTGTTCGCGACGAGATAGACGCGGGTGCCCTTGCCCGTGGTGAGGTTGTCCTCGAAGCGAAAGCGGAAGCGCCAGGTCCCGAACGCCGTCGTGCTCGGCGTCGCGAGCGCAATGGTGTCGCTCTCGGCGAGCCCGTCGGAGCGGAGCGCGAAGTCCGCCTCGAACGGCACAACGGCGAAGCGCTCCGTGTCGCCCGTCCAGGCGGGATTGCTCGTGAAGTCGCCGTCGGCGAAGTCGTCGGTGAGCTGCGCCGCCGCGCCGAGCGGAATCAGGCAGGCGAGCAGGGCAAAGGCAAGGCGGATCATGAAGCCGGACGAGGTGAGGCGAGGGATCGCCGGAGTGTAGGCATCAGCGGGGGACTCGTGCGAGGCCGGGCAGTCACCTTTTGGGCCCTCTCGGCCGTCATTCCTGCTACGCGTCGCTCCACGTCACCAGCGAGACGCGCCAGCCCTCACGGCGCTGGTGTAGGATCCAGAGGTGCGTTCCGTGGCTCGTCGTCTGCGTGCCCTGCGGGCATACGTGGCGGGCCTCGTAGCGGCACGACTTGTAGGCGAGGCCGTCGGCTCCGTAGAGATCCGTGATCGTCGTCTGGAGGTCGAGCAGGCGCAGCTCCGAGGTGAAGAGCCGCCGCCCCGCGTCGTGCCCGATGCCGATGTCGGTGCCGTCGTCTGCGATCCAGCACACGTCGGGCGTGCAGCACCCGAGCAGCGTGTCCAGGTCGCCCGCGATCTCGGCGCGCATCCACAGGTCGTGCAGCACGCGGATGGCGCGCTCGTCGACGACCGGCAGGGCAGGACCCGGCATCGCAGGGGCGGCAGAGAACAGGAGAGACCGCAGGCCGAGGGCGCTACGGCGTGTAGAATGTCGGCGCTTCCGGGCCGACCGGCATGCCGAGCACGAACACCCAGAGGTAGAACAGGATGATCCACCCGACCAGGAAGAAGATCGAGTAGGGCAGCATCGTCGCGATGATGGTCCCGATGCCCATCTTGCGGTCGTACTTCGCGGCAAACGCCAGGATGAGCCCAAAGTAGCTCATCATCGGCGTGATGATGTTGGTCGTCGAGTCGCCGATGCGGTAGGCGGCCTGGATGACCTCGGGGCTGTAGCCGATCAGCATCAGCATCGGCACGAAGATGGGCGCGGTGACGGCCCACTGCGCGCTCGCGCTCCCGAGCATCAGGTTGACGAAGCAACACATCAGGATGAACGGGATGAAGACCAGCGGTCCCGTCAGGTTCGCCTCGATGAGGAAGTTGGAGCCCGTCACAGCGAGGATCGCGCCGAGCTGCGTCTCGCGGAAGAAGGCCACGAACTGCGCGGCGAAGAACACGAGCACGATGTAGAGCCCGAGCGTGCTCATCGCCTGCGCCATGCCCTCGACCACGTCGCGGTCCGAGCGCACCGTGCCGACGACCCAGCCGTAGACCGCACCCGGGATCAGGAAGGCGACGAAGATGAACGCCACGATGCCGCGCAGGAACGGCGAGTTGAGCACCGCGCCCGTCTCCGGGTTGCGCAGCACGCCGCTCTCCGGCACGACCAGCAGCGCGAGGATGCCGAAGACCACGAGCGAGGCGACGCCCGCCCACTTCAGGCCGCTCACCTCCTTGGCGCTCAGTGGCTCCATCGCGTTCTCGTCGTGGATGCTCGGGTCGGCGTTTGAGTCGTCGTAGGTGCCGAGGCGCGGCTCCACGATCTTCGCCGTCACCCACGTCCCGACGCCCGTGATGAGGAAGGTGCTGATCATCATGAAGTACCAGTTCACCGCCGCGTGTACCTGATACTCTGGGTCGATGAGCTGCGCGGCCTCCTGCGTGATGCCCGCCAGGAGCGGGTCCACGGTGCCGATGAGGAGGTTCGCGGAGTAGCCGCCGGAGACGCCCGCGAAGGCCGCGGCCATGCCTGCCAGCGGATGCCGCCCCAGCGCGAGGAAGATCACGCCCGCGAGCGGCACGAGGACCACGTAGCCCATTTCGCTCGCCGTGTTGGAGAGCACACCCGAGAACACGATCGCCATTGTGACGAGGCCCTTCGGGGCCTTGAGCACGATCCCACGGATGAGCGCCGAGAGCATGCCCGAGTATTCGGCCACGCCCACGCCGAGGAGCGCCACGAGCACCGTCCCGAGCGGCACAAACCCCGTGAAGTTGGTCACGAGCGTCGTGACGACGAACCGGAGCCCCTCGCCGGTCATGAGCGAGACGGCGCGGATCAGGCCGTCGTCGGCGCGTCCGCGTGCGCCTTCAGGCCGGGGATCCTCAACCGCCAGTTCCAGCCAACCCGCGATCCCGCTGATGAGGACGACGCCGAGCGCGAAGAGCGCGAAGAGCGTGACCGGGTGGGGGAGCAGGTTGCCCAACCACTCGACGAACGCGAGGAACTTGGCAAAGGCCCCCTTGGGGGCATCGGGCTGGGTGCCGTTTGCGGACGGAACGCGGTCGTCGGGGTCGCGAGGAAACTCCTCGGGCGAGGCGGTGGGCGTTTCGTCGGGGACGCGGGCGTCGTCGGACATCGGCACGGCGGTCGGATCGGGAAAGCCCGAAGATAGGGCGGAGAGCAACGAGGAGCCGGGTAAACGACGCGGCCCCACCCGTTCGCCTGTGTCGGCGTTTCCCGCCGCTCGCGCCTGCCCCTCCGCTACGCCTGCGTTGGCATCGTGGGAGCGAACGTCGAGCGGTCCAGCGGGCCGTCCGCGTCGAAGAAGCGCAGCGTGCCGTCGAGGTCGTAGAGCCATACTTCGCGGGCGCCGTGTGCGAAGTAGAGCGCCCGTTTCTCCGTCATCTCCCGCTCCGAGTTGCCGCGTGAGAGCACCTCCACGCAGATCTCAGGCATGACTGGGCTCGCCGTGGCATCCTCAGGAATCCGGTCGAGGCGCTCGTGCGAGATCCACACGACGTCCGGGACCTTGATGCCTTCGCTCGTCTCGACGGCCAACTCCGCATAAGCGACCCCTTCTCCTTCGACGCGTGCGTCAAGCAGTTCGGTAAGACGTTTCTGGGCGAAGGTGTGTCGCGGTTTGTGCGG